>DALV01000057.1:0-9191 GCA_002496905.1 Euryarchaeota archaeon UBA105
ACCATTGGACAGGATGTTAACCAACACATTGTCGATAACATGGCTCTTTCCGATGATTACTTTCTGCACTTCAGTGCTAATCGCTTGTCCGATTGCACCTACGGCTTCGAGCTTATCACTCAACTTCTTTGAGCCGCCCTTAGGCTTCTTTTTTGTCGCAGCTTTTTCTTCAGTCATTTTTTTCTCTCCATTTTCTGTTTGTTTCAGTTTTTACCCCAGCGTCTTATCGCCACCATTAGTTGACGTAATTCTTGGGGAGTATATTTTCTGCTTTGGCTATATGCCAGTTCAACGAGCCTTGGATCTCCAATCATCGTTTGAACCTCAGCTGGCGGTTTAATCGCCATCTGATCTCTAGTTAGGTCGTGATGAACTCTAACTTTAGTGAACAGTGCTTTTTGTACTCTTTCTCGATAGGAACTAGGGTCCAATTTATGCGGTCGTTCTTTGAATCTAGTAAGGTCAAAAATATGACGCCAGTTTTCTTTTTCAGGAACTACCATCATCGCAACTAGCAATAGCAATCCAACATTTAGAACAACCAGCCACTTGAGGAATGTATTCGAAGTCAAGAGTACAACAGTACCCATTGTTTCTACAAATGGAGCGGATATGATTCCAGTAACGTGTCGACTTTCATCAAAGACAATTTGGAATTCGCTTTTGTCATCCCGAATAGATTTAGCCAATTTCGGGTTATCATGCTCCATCATATCATCAATAAGCAGGGAGAAGTATTGTTCGTTACCTTGCCAATATGTCTCTCTTATTGTGTTTAACCAGCAGTTATTGGCTTGCTGTTCGCAGGAAGAGCTCATGTCGTTTTCGAGCGCAACATCAAGGCTCCACAATCTGTTTGAGAAAGCCTCTTCATCGGATACAAAGACGATGCTACCTGTAACTTGTAGTTCCCTAGTATTTCCACCTACCAATCCGCCGGAACCCGCGCTAACCTTGTCAAAGGTGGTAATTCCTGGGTAATCGATTCGGATGATTAAGGATAAATCTCCAGGTGCTGGGTTTCTTTGGTCATCTGCAAGTCCGTTACCTTGTACATCGATAAACGCAGATGGCGATGCGGTTGAAAGAATCTTAACTTGTCTTTGATTTTCTGATGCTTGACTCGGGTCATCTTCAGGAAGTGGTTCGAATTTCATACCAGTAGGGGAACGGAACATAACAGGAAGTCTACAATTTTCTCTATTCTCTTCCAAGACATCGGTATCAATACAGCCTTGTCTTAGGTACGAAGGTGGCATATCGTTGACATCTTCTGAAACCGCCGCAAGGCCCCATACGTTTAGCCAAGAGCCATCGGTTGGTTGACCATCTTCATATTCCATCCAGAACTGATTCTCGTCGTTAAGTGGGGAATCAAAGAAAGTAACGCCAAATTTTTCAGCCAATCGATTTGCATTTGTTCCATCAGCAGCGACGATAACCTTGCCTCCATTTTTGGTTACAAAGTCGTAAATTGCTTCTGCTTCAGTTTCAGCGATTGGCTTCTCTGGACCAATAATCATCAATGCTGTTCGATGAGGATCTCTCCAATCATTTACAAGCATTGGAGTAGACATTGTATTCGCGATAAAATAGCCTTCATCGGTAGCCATTGTATCTCGCATATCAGTGACTTGTGCGAGTGAACTAATCTCTCCTCCTTCGCCTTCAGTGTAGGCGGAATAGTAGGTTGACTTTCCTGCAACGAAAATCATTGGTAGAATTAACAGAAGTACCATTGTGGTGGCGACGGAGCCAACCACCATTCTAGTGAAATTAGCCTCTTCTGATTTATCTTCAGTCACAATTATTCCCTTCCATTCAAAGATTTAGCATAGGCTAGGCACACCCACGCTTCTTGGCGAACCTCATTCCACAGATATATGTTGTTGATTACAGGGCACCATTACTATGGTAATTTTGCATGGTCTGATGTGCATATTGCACTATTCCAGTGAGTTGATTTTGACGATGAAATCAGAAAAAAAGAAAACTGAATTATTGTATTCTTCTAGCATTAACAAATAGTGCGCCAATTAGCGAACAAAGAATGACAATTATCCCGGGAGCAGGGAGATTTGAGGTGACCACTTCTACAGGGTCTTCATCATCATCTGGATCATCAGGATCTTGGTTATTTGTTGGTGGCTGTTCAACGGTTATTCGTGTATAGTCTGTTGAAAGCTGACTCCCGTCTGCACCATCTGAAGCAACAGTAACTTCTACTCGACAATTCCGTTGAGGATGACTTTCTGATGCAGTTACTTTGAGGTCTGCAGTAGTCTTGCCTCCCTTCTCAATGTTCCTTGTAAGTAAGGCATCGAGTCCGGAGTCAGTAGTCATCAAAGGGCAGTCGTCAGTGACTTCTAATTCGCGAACTTTGTCTCTAGAATTCCCTTCGTTTGTAACAGTGACTTTGAGGATTGCATCTGTTCCTGAATTCATGGGTCCAACAGGATCAGCAATTTCCACATTCAGCAAGAAAATTTCAGGGATTTCTAAGTCGCCAATTTTTTCTTGACTTTCAGGAATTAAAACAGGCATTCCATTCCTCTCTTGCAAATTAGCAGTAATTGTGAAGGATTCTATTTTGCCAGCATCGATTTCGTATACATCGATACCTCTAACCATGATTGTGAATGAATCGTTATTTCCAGGCTCTATCGTCGCATCTTCGGGAGCGCCGATAATTTCTGCATCAAAAGGAAATTCGTACTCAAAAGCAACCTTTACAGAGAGCAGACCTTGATTATCAACAAACATTGTAATCGAAGCCATGCCTGCCTCGGAAACTACGAATGGGTTACTATCGTCTTCATCTGGATATTCAATACCTAGTTCCCAATTTCCTAGAGACGGTTCGGGTTGAGCCATTGAGTTTGGAATTGTTGCAATAATTATTGCAGTGATTAGAAAAACCGGTATAATTCCTCTGCTCAAGAACCTCCCTCCATTAATCCCGCGCAGGCCCGTCGTGTTAACACCTTCACCATCTTTCTTCTGTAAGAAGGTGAGAACCATGTATTTTGAACTGGCTTCACAGCTTTTCTAATCGATTCTGATAACTCGTTAATTGATTCAGCGCCGGACCATCCATCCAGACACTCGGCAACCTGTGTTGTATGAAGCATTGGAATCGACTCCAGCCCTGTAGTCGCCACTCTAAGTTGACTCGGTTTTGCCGATCCGTTTTTCTTCCATAGCGCTGCAACTCCTGCTTCAGGGAAATCCCATGATTCTCGTTGTCGTAATTTCTGGTAATCTCCTTGCCATTCCGCAACATCTTCGGGAAGTGTAAGGTGAGTCACTAATTCTCCAGTTTGAAGTACATTCCTAGTCATCCCATCAAGTTGGAAGAATTCGCTAAGTGCCATAGAGCGGGTGCCATTTGGTCCAGCGAGGTGTATCGTCGCTCCAAGACACATTAGTACAGGGGCGAGATCAGCTTGGTAGGTGGCCACACAGAGTGTGTTTTGATTTGGAATCACTCTGCAATCTGCTTCTGTTCCACAATCACATTTGTGGCACCAATCTATGGATTCTCTCCATTGTTCTGTTTGATTGAACCAATAACACCGAGTATCAAGGCAAATATTACCACCTACTGTTCCAGAACGCCTGACCATTATACTAGCCACAGTATCTGCAGCTTTGGCAAGAACTGGATGGGTAGCGCTTGATTGGACTAGGTCTTGAAGCCGTACCATAGCTCCAATGTGCGTCTCATTGAGTTCCGTTAATTCACTTATCTTCGCAAGAGAAATTACATTTGCCTTGACGTTAAGATGCCATTTGTAATTTGGAAGTAAGTCAGTTCCTCCAGCAACCCAATCAAATTCTTGCTTTTTGGAAGTCAAATCGCCAGCAATCAAAATTGCCTCCTCGAGGCTAGTTGGAGTATGTAATTGGAACGGAGGCATACGCATCAGGAATCACCTCGGTGTCTTCTTTCTGTATGCTTCCAAGCACTACCTGCTAAGCGAGGGTCAGCCAGATATTCTTCAGACGGAATAACATTTACCGCCCATTTTTCATCGACTTCATCAGGGGGTGTTGTGGGGTCTAATCCAAACAATGCTCCGTTGTGGTATGGTTCTCTATTTTCGTTATGCCGTCGATCTAGATCGCGCTTTGCATGCTCTGTTGCTCTATTCGATAGCACAGATTGGAGTTCAGAATGTTCTAGTCGCGGGCTGGGTAATTCTAACGGGTCATCTACTCCTTCAGCCTTACATTTTCTTTCGATGAGTCTTAGTAATCTGTCAGGAGTAATTGGTAATTCAGCGGTCCTAACTCCAATTGCATCGTAAACCGCATTACAAACTGCGGGTAGGATAGGAAGAAGTGGGCCTTCTCCTGCTTCCTTGGCACCGAATGGCCCTTCTGGGTCATTAGATTCGACAATTATTGGAAAGACATCAGGCATTTCATGTACACTTGGAATCTTGTAATCCAATAAGTCAGGATTCATCAAATGTCCACTTCGACCATACTTCATTTCTTCACTCAAAACTTGCCCCATCCCCATATGGCATGAGCCGATTATCTGTCCCTTGACTGCCAGCGGATTCAGTGCCTTACCACAATCGTGAGCAGCCCAAACTTTGTCGACTTTTGTCTGACCGGTTTCAACATCTACAGAAACTTCTGCAACATAGGCAGAGAAGGAATATGCAGGTGCTAATCCAGCGGCTGCACCTTTGTGAGTACGACCCATAGGAGGGGTTCTGTATGCACCTGATGCCACTAGGGCTCCACGGTCTTCTTGCGCTTTGTGAAGGGCTTCGAGGTATGATACACCTACAGCAGGGTCATTTTTTGCAAAAATACGGCGGTCGCCAATGACTAATTTTTCCCGCTCCGCCCCGGTGATTTCAACCGTCGCATCGAGTAATTCATCGCGAATTTGCATTGCTGCTGAAATCGCTGCATTTGCATTCATGAAAGTCACTCTCGAAGAATATGAACCCAGATCGACTGGTGAGGTGTCTGATTCCTTAGACCGGATTCGAATCAAATCCAGAGGGAGTCCCAAAACTTCAGCCACGGATTGAGCGACTACTGTATCTGATCCTTGGCCGATGTCAGCCGCACCTGTGTGGACTGTTACACCTCCATCCATGTCGATTTTTAGATGGACTGTTGCATGTGGGAATTTATTCGGGTCCCAATGAATAGGTAATCCTGAACCCGAGATAAAGAATCCACAGCCAATTCCAATTCCCTTTCCTAGTGGCATTTTTCTAAATTTCTTATCCCAGCCACTTTCCTGCTTGACTCTCTCTAAACATTCTCGCATTCCTATACTTGTTACCCTGAATCCAGTTATTGTAGCGGAATGCGGGGGTAGTAAATTGGCTAGTCTGAGGTCAATAGGGTCAACAGATAATTGCTCTGCTAAATCATCTAATCCTGTCTCTACCGCACAACGAGAATTTACAGCCCCATGACCTCGCATGGCTCCGCTTGCCGGCTTATTGGTCCATACTCTAGCACCAGTATAATGGAAGGCTCCAATTTCATAGGGGGCAGTATGTAGAACTCCGTTGTAGTAGGTGGTTACGTGTCCGAATGAGGCAAAACCACCGCCGTCAATCAGTGCATCGGTTTCAATTCCACAAATACGACCTTGTTCGTCTGCATGGAGATTCATTTCGATTCTGGATGGATGGCGACCACGATTGATCCAGTATACTTCCTCACGGTCGAAAGTAATTCTAACCGGTCGGCCGGACTTCCTTGCCAAAATCGCAGAGCACATCTCATGAGGAAATGGGTCTGATTTACCTCCAAATCCACCTCCGACAAAGGTTCTGTAAACGTTGATTTGATGCATCGGAATTTCTAGCACATCAGCTAAGGCACGATGAACATAGTGAGGTACTTGTTGAGGTGTGTAGAGAGTCAATCTGCCAGAGGGGTCCCAATTTGCCACCACTGCATGAGGTTCTGTTGCAGCATGATTGACTCCAGCGAATAACCAGTTTTCCTTGTGACTTGCAATCGCATTTTCTTCAATTCCATCAACATCCCCAAATTCCTGGAAAACACGCTTTTGGACGTTAGCATCACCGATGTGATATTTCCCTCGGTCGTGAATAGGGTTTTCACTATCTTGTAAACCATCACGCATGTCATGAATAGAATCTAGGATTTCGTATTCCACCTCGATTAAACGTTCAGCTTCCCGTGCCGTCGCCTCATCTTCTGCTGCAACACATGCAACTAGATCTCCTACATGACGGACTTTTTCCACAGCCATTGCATGTTCATCTTTGGTTACGGGTAAAACGCCGAACTTATTTTTTGCATCTGCACCAGTTGCAATTGCCACCACTCCTGGAAGTTCAAGAGCCTTGGAAAAATCGATTGATAAAACACGGGCATAATGATGTGGTGAGCGAATAATTCTACCAATTAGTTCTCCGGGCAACCTGATATCATCTCCATACTGAGCCTGGCCAGTTACCTTCCATTTCCCATCTACCAAGGCAGTTGGTTTTCCAATAATTTGTCCACTGACTAATTTGTCATGTCTGTGTGAGCCCCATGGTTGGGCTAAGTTCCCACCTTGAGATTCGGGAATCATATTTTGGTCAGTTGGGCGGGAGAACTGATTTTTCCCACCTGAGCCAGGTTTTGCAAAAGGTAACTTCCCCGGTTGTTGTCTATAACCAACCATTTCATCCTCATTACCATCTTTTGCCATTGAATCACTCTCCAGAAAATCCGGGGTGGGGGTCGTTCTTTGGTGAGGTTGAATCTTCGATAGATTCTCCTGAGGTAAGGATGTCAGATGCGGCCCGAACTGAATCGACAATCTGTTGATAACCGGTACATCTGCATAAATTTCCTTCAATCGCAGATTTGATTTCTTCATCTGACGGACTAGGATTTTCTTCAAGTAATGCTGAAGCAACTACCAAAAATCCGGGAGTGCAAAAGCCACATTGAGACCCGCCACATTCAGCAAACATCTCTTGAATTGGGTGTAGGTGATGTCCATCGGCAAGGCCTTCAACCGTAGTAATTTCACAGCCTTCGGCTTCTGCGGCAAGGGTAAGACAGGATAGTCTTGGCTCTCCATTAATCAATACCGAACAACAACCACATGTCCCCATGTCACATCCTCTTTTGGTGCCAAGGCTACCTGCTTGATCTCTCAATACATCCAGCAAAATCGCGTTATTCTCGATGTTCAATTGTTTCTTCACACCATTAACCGATGCTACCCAAGAGACTTCTCCAGCCGACGGTAACATCGGTAGCCGGTGTTGCACCATGAATAGACTCCACTGCGGATTATTCTATTACGCTTCGGTCTGAGTCCTACGGACTCAATTCAAGTCTGAACCGGCCTTATGCATCACAGCACGTTCTGCATCTTGTAGGTGTCCGCCAAAAGTTGAGCGAGAAATCCCCATCTCATCTGCAAGTTGCTTTATTGTGACTGATTCTCCTTCTTCGTAATATCCTCTTTCAACAGCAAACGATAGCACATCTTGTTGCCTTGTCGTCAGGATTTTGTCCCAACCGTTGACCATTTCTCCTCGCATTGTTATAACACTGACTTTGTCTGGAGGCAAGACTACTCTGAGAAGAGCAAGAAACCTTCGCATCGCTCCTGTTAGTCCGGTTACTCTCATTTCCATGCCTCGTAATGCATCTAGGGAATACGGTGGTTGGAGGTGTAGGTTGGATAGTTCTATAGCGGACTTTGCTAAACTGTGTGAACATAGTATACTAGCCAATATTCCATCCTCGGATTCCTCGTGGATTTCCACTACCTGAAAACTATCCAAATCATTTAGTTCATGTATGTCTTTTCCATCCTGTAATTCAATCTCTGCTAATTGAACGACTCCAACTGGAGAAACTCCCAAATGAGCCAGAACTTCGAATCTTTGGCAGATTTGCAAGATGCGCCCCAATTCCTTAGCGCCTTGAATAGTTGAGAGATTCCATCTCAGGACTACCTTGCGCATTGATATCACATTCCGACTGAGCTATTCAACCCTATGCTATGGTATTCAAGTGTCCAATGCTCCAAATTATTTCTGAACACCTTTCTCAATCGCCATAATTTCAGCACATACTGCGATTGCAATCTCCTCTGGACTTTCCGCACCGATTTGAATGCCGATAGGGCACCGAACCGAATCAATCGCATTTTCTGGCACACCCGCAGAAATTGCCGCCTCCCTGAAAACCTTCCATTTTGCTCGCGATCCAATTGCTCCAATGCGTGGTCGATTTGCTTCTCCACGATTCAATAATAGGCCAATCAGCAAGTCTTGGTCTACCGACCAGTCATGCCCTAACAATAGAACGTCTGAAAATCGCATGAAACCATTATCCGAAAGACTGTCAATAAACTCCTTTACATCGCTAGAATGGTGTTCTACCGCATTTGGATATACTTCTCCATCAGAGTATTCATTTCTAACATCGAAAACACTGTGCGACCAACCGAGATTATCACACGCAGCAGCGATGGCTAGACCGCAATGGCCACCACCAGCGATTAGTATGTGTGGCACGGGTTCCAAGACCTCCAGAGAGACGGTTACGCGACCGCCGCAGAGGCTGTTAAGCGCCGTCGCCTCTTGGCCCTTCGCATCCCGATGTAAGACGTATGTCTCAACTCTACTAGCGCCGGATTCATTAGTCAACATTTGACCTAGGTGCTTCTCTACCTTCAGTTCTAACCCAGCCCCTCCGATGGTACCGTGTCTATTTCCTAAGTTGCTGACGGCCATTCTAGCTCCTGGCTTGCCTGGAACGCTTCCGCTGGCTTCAACGACAGAGGCAAGGGCAACCCTTTCGCCGTGATTTAATCGATCCAATACCCACGCTAGCGTGGCGCTGGTCATAGATGCCCGGAAGCGACTCAAGGTATTGGTGTTGCTCGCAAGGAAAATAGCATTTCAGCAAAAGAAAATGAAGAGTTAGCCTCGACTAACTTTCATATGAATAAACACCTCAGCGATTCATATGTCCCTCGACATCAGCGCGGGTCAAGCGCTGGAAATCTTAGTTTTCTCGATGAGAGATGCTTTCCTTGCAGTGACTGTTTTTGTCGCTGCAATGCTTCTTCTATTCAGTTGGTTACAATACGTCACAGCAGGTCGATTTGTAGTCTGGATTCGTGAAAATACTAGGTTTCAACCAATAATTGGTGCAATGATGGG
>DALV01000057.1:9521-22756 GCA_002496905.1 Euryarchaeota archaeon UBA105
GGTTGTGGTGGAGCGATCATTGTCATGCCTATGTATGCAAGGGGGTATGTTACCTATGGAACTGTAATCGCGACTCTTATTGCAACACTCGGTGATGCCGCCTTTGTACTAATTGGTGCAGTTTTCCAAGACTCTTCTTTCCTTACTCCTGTTATTGTTGTTCACTTAACTTCCTTTATTGTAGGAGTTTTGTGGGGTTATGGGGTGGATAAGTTTGAGGTCACACCATCTGCGCCTCTAGGCCGATTCGGCCCTAAATTTGGAACAGATGAACCATTAGGGGAAGAAGCTGCAAAGGCGATGGAAGGTGAGGATTCACTCATCGAAGATTTACCAAGAGAGATTCCAGAGGGATGGGGCTATCGTGTATTACACCAAGGGTACAGAGTATGGTGGGCGATAACAGCTGTCGGTTTGGGTCTTGCAATTTTACTTCTGATTTGGTATGCCCAAGACCCTGAATATTCACCCGAGTTAGTCTGGGATCCAACAACTCGAGATGGAATCGTAACTTGGGTGGGGTTAATTGGGACCTCTTTGTCTATCATTCTGTATATTTCATCCAAGAATTTCTTTGCTGATGATACAGAGGCTACCATTGGAGACAAACTCAATTCACTAGACGAAACCCTAGTTCATGCGGCATCTGAAACAGCATTCGTGACTTTTTGGGTCCTAATCGCTTACCTAGTTTTTGAGTTCGGTATGATATTGTCTGGTATTAGTGAATCCGACATGTCCGAACACGGGTCTGGCGCTGCGGCAGTTTTGCTTGCGGCGACAGTTGGCCTTATTCCTGGGTGCGGACCTCAAATTATCGCAATTACTGCATATATCGAGGGAGTAATCTCATTTCCAGCTTTAGTTGCAAATGCAATATCTCAGGACGGAGATGCCCTATTCCCTCTATTGGTTAGGCACAAGGTTGCCTCAATTTGGGCAACAATTCATACCACTCTTCCGGCAATTATTGTCGGTTTAGTATTCCTTTGGGTGATGGGTGAATATCCCTCAATCACAAATGCTTTGCAACCTTGACTAGTTCGTTAACATCTTCTTTTGTGTCTATGTTTAGGTGTAGATGAGGATCTTCAACAGTTAACCTATCTGGACTAATTATTTCACGTAATGG
The DNA here is from genome assembly GCA_002496905.1 of Euryarchaeota archaeon UBA105. Taxonomy (GTDB): domain Archaea; phylum Thermoplasmatota; class Poseidoniia; order Poseidoniales; family Thalassarchaeaceae; genus MGIIb-O1. Next base: position 10,654 of record DALV01000057.1, read on the forward strand.
AGTGTCTGGTTCAGCCCGCAATATATTCTCACAATCCTGAAAGGTTATTGCAATGGGGTGGCCTCCTTTTTCATTGAAGGTCGGAATCGTTGTGTCGTTGCATTCGCACAGTTTGTTTACAGTATCTATGCTAAACCCCGGCCTGTCGACTGGGACAATTAAATGTGGTTTAATGCCAATTGATTCAATTCCACTTTGAATTGTTCCAGTTCGGCCTAAATCTGGATTTGGATTAACTATCACACTAACATTAGGAAGTAATTTCTGGATTTTTTGTTTGAGCGAACTTCGAGTAACTACCGTTACCGAAAGACCAGCATTTTGCAATTTACTGCATACCAACTCGACAAGAGTTTGTCCTTTGACTTCAACCAATGCTTTGGGGCTTCCTAGTCGTTTACTCGCCCCAGCGGCTAGAACAATACCTTCGTTAATTCTCATCGGAATTTGCACTCCAAATCGAACTGCGATTGAAGTAAATTGCAACTCCAATAACTGGAACCAAGAAAACCAATGCCCCAAAAAATACAATCAAAAACGATTGATCACTCAATCCATTTTCCTGATTGTTTGCCACTTCGTCGATTAGAATCACTCTTCTAGCATCAATAGGTGATATGTGATCATCATCAAGGTATAATCTAGCAAAGATTGTAGAATTGCCAGAATTATTGTGCGGTTCGAGTTCTAAACTCCAACTAGTCAAGTCTCCATCCTTTGAGTCGTCGTTTGCTTCTCTCCATTCTGCACCACCTACTCTAACCTCAACTCTGCCATCTGATCCAGCAGGCAATCCACTTGCAATCCCTGTAATTTTGCTTTGATTTTCAATTACCTGCAGGGTGTCGATATTCATTGATACATTGAGTGTACGATCAATGCTTCCAGCTACTTCAACGAACACTACTGGATCGGCTTGGCCGTATCCAAACTCATTATCTGGCCGAGTCTCTATCACACTACAGTCATTGAATCCAGGGTCGTCTAAGAGTACAATTTCTCTTTCAATTGAGTAGGCTGCAATGATGTCTTTGAATTCAGAGGGGGTGATATCTGGATTTGCTTGCACCATTAAAGCCGCAATTCCTGCCATTAATGGGGTTGCCATGCTGGTTCCAGATTTACTAGTATATCCATCATTTGTTGCTGCATCGGGCGCCATAATACTCGACCCAATGGTGGCTACATCTGGTTTTACTCGCATGTCAGAAGTATATCCCCTACTACTGTAAATTGCTAGCCCTAGATCCTTATCCAAACTGGCTACGGTTACGGGTAAAGCAGCATCACCGGGGCTATCAATTGTATTACAGCCAGCAAAAGTCGCCCCTCCAAATTCGTTTCCGGCAGAAAGAGTCGTGATTATTCCAGCTTCAACGACTGCATCCATTTGGCGGCTCCAAGCAGAACTGCCGTCATTGTCAACATGAATCTCAAATTGTTGCTCTCCAAGCGAGGAAGTCAAGATATTGATGCCATATTTTTCTTTGTTATCTATTGCCCATTGAGCGCCCTGCATTATGTCTTCAATATCACCATCACAGCATGCTAAGATGTTAATCAGCCATGCACCGGGTGCTGCCCCCACATATTTCTCTCCAGTTGCAGGGTCTGTTTGTCCCCCCCCGCTACCTGCCGCAATACCCGCAACATGAGTTCCATGGGTTCCAGAGTCGTATGATTCTGAAGGGTCTAGTTCTTGATCAGTAAATACGGCATCGAAAAATGCGATGATTTTAGGATCACAATCTGCGGGGATTGGTTCTGGATTTGGGTCTAATGGGTCAGGTGGTTCGTCGATACAGGTAAATGGGTCATCATCCATATCATTGAGTCCTTCATGATCTCCTCTCACTCCAGTATCGAGTACAGCAATCACCGCCCCGGTTCCATCTAATCCTAGGTCTTGCCAAACAGCATCAACACCCATGTTTGGAACCGCTTCGTGCATGTTTGGTTCCGCAAGTCCAAGGTCTTCTATCATCACTACACCAGGCAAAGAAAGGATTCCCTCAGGATCTAAGATTGAGTCGAAAGGAGCGGAAGCTGCCACAGTATCCAGATAACTAAATCTGAAAGTCACCTCAACATTTAGTCCTTGGAGCGCTGAAATATCTGCATCTGTGGGATGGTGATCGTAGTCAATGAATACTCTGGCACTTCCCGGTGAAGCTCTTTTCCACCATTGTTGTTGTATTTCGCTAGGTTGTAGAATCAACCATTCAAGCCGGTCATCAATAGAATTACCATCCTTGTCTCTACTCCAATCGAGCCACCACTCGAAATGGATTTCAGGTTCAACTGAGTCGACCCAAGCTCCATTGAAATCTAGACCGCCTCTTTGCCTAGAATCGTCGCTAATCGAAGAGGAAACTAATGGGGCCATTAGCATAATCAAAACAATTGAGACATATATGCCCCTAGTCTGCCCCATAATTAGTCCAACCAGCACCCATGTTTGAGCATTAGGACTACATGACTTGAGACTATCCAGACTCGGATTGGTTATATTCTGATTCAGAGAACATCTCTTCGTCCATATCTTCGTCTCTATAATATTGGTCATCTTTTCCGAAGAATCCTCTTTCTCGAAGTTGAATACCAGCGAAAATTAATGCAGAAAGAAGCACGAGAACTAATAGGGCCAAAATTCCTACTACGAGCCCCATAAAGGAATTTTCAGAATCCGATTGTACAATTTTTTCTTCACCCATGATGTGAATTCCTATAGCAAGATTAGTTGATGCTTGGTCCCCGGATATCGCCCGTACGAGTATGACTTGGTCGCCTTCTACAGTATTGTTGGGGAGGAATCGGAGCCTATCCACCAATAGGTCATGAGTCACCTGAAACTGCTGGTCACCAATTGTAAATTCAGATAAATCCATCCAATTATCTCTCATATCCCAAGTTCGCCATTGGACTCTTTGTACTCCACCTTCTAGATTGAACACAATCGATTCGCCTTGTCCTATATGAACACGGTTATCTACTCCGTATTCACTGTCCAAAGTCACATTCAATGACATGCTAAGTTCGTAGACGTAATTGGCGGCTTCCTCAACCGAAGGTTGTGCATTAACATGACCATGACCATAGACGTTATTCTGCCTATTCTTTGGTATGAGGTCCTCGGCACAAGGCTCATTCGCCAACATGTAATGACATTGTCTGTAAGTGGAAGTTTCTTGCATTATATTCCTAATATCGAAAGGACTCAAATCGGGATTGGCCTGATACATCAAAACAGCGACACCGGCAGCACCTGGTGTTGCCATACTGGTGCCAGATAACGCAACATAACCATCGCCTGTATTTGCATCCGGAGCGTTGACACTACTTCCTACGAAAGCGATATTTGGTTTGATGCGCCCTTCTTCAGTAGGTCCTTGACTTGAGTATATTGCGATTGCAGTATCTTTGTCCAGAGCACCAACTGTAATCGCATCTTCAGCACTTCCTGGGGTCCCAATTTGAGCACTAAATGCTGAATTTCCAGCGGCAATAAAGATCGCAACACCAGCTCTCATCATTTCATTTGCCATCCGATTTACCGACTCTTGTTCAGAGGTTGTCCATTCAGATACCGCAGGTCCTCCAAGACTCATACTTGCTGCACGAATGTTGAACTCATGGCGCTTTTCAACAGTCCATTCCATTCCTGCCATAACTTGAGCATAGCTTCCACTCCCGCTGCCACTCAGTACTTTTACTCCTACGAGATTTGCGTGTGGTGCGACTCCAACATGTTGGTATGAAGGCGCTCCAGTTCCCGCAGTTATTCCAGCGCAATGAGTTCCATGTCCATTATCATCGTAAGGAAAAATTTCGCTACCATTGGTGGCCCCCGGGTTGTTTATTGCATCAAAAAATGCAATTACCTTAGGATCGTCTGTGCTGTTATCATCATCTAAATCGTCTAGAGCAGTGTGGTTACCGTCAATTCCAGTGTCAATAATCGCCATGGTCACACCAGCTCCAGTATAGCCTGTATCCTGCCAAACCAGGTCAACACCATGAGCAGGAACTACATCCTCCATCTGAACCTCTAGTCTGCCATCTAACTCTACGAATACTACACCTGGTAGTTGAACCAATTCGTATATTCTATCCAATTCAACAGTTCCTGCAATCGAATCAATCAACCAATACCTGAATTGTGTCTGAAAATCTAATTCACTTTCAAGCATTTTTTGATCTGATAGAGTTGGTGTGTGGTCAAAGTCAACGATTACTGAAATTCGACCATTATCATCGAGGTATTGATAGTGGTTGTTTTGTGCAGCAATCCAAATTGCATCGTGAATGTAATCTCCATCTTTGTCCATGGGAGTGTCTTCCCACCAATCGCCAATCTGCTCTGAATAGGTTGGGGTATGAGATGGATTTGAAACAGTCGGAGCCGCAGCCGCGAGTGCCGGAACAAGCATCATACCGAGTACTGTGAATGCAATCAATCGGGCTCGAATCTCATCAGATGCAAACATGGTTCCCATAACTACGGCATAGAGAAGGTGATTTCAATAAAGCGGTCAGTTGACTATTCAGCCCTAAGGGCTGATTCAGAGGTCCCTGACTATTTCTCTTCCAATAATCATCCGTTGAACCTGACTACTTCCTTCGTAAATTTGTAGGACCTTAGCAGCACGCATAAGGCGGGCGACTGGATATTCTTCTGAGTAGCCATAGCCGCCGAAAACTTGTACTGCGTCAGTCGTAATTTCCATACAAGAATCAGCAGCAAATCGCTTAGCGTGAGCAGCACTTTCAGTATTCTTGACTCCATTATCGGCTTCCCACGCAGTGCGCCAAGTTAGTAATCTACTCGCCTCGATTTTTGTTTTCATATCGGCCAACATGAATTGGATCGCTTGATGTTCATGCAATTTCTTGTCGAAGGTTTTGCGTTCATCGGCATATTGCAGAGCATATTCGTATGCGGCTCGTGAACAGCCAACTGCTTGAGCGGCGACATTAGGTCGTGATAGGTCGAATGCCTTCATCGCATTGAACCAACCTGCTCCCTCGACCCCTCCAATCAGGTTCTCGACTGGAACATGAACATCTTCGAAGATTACAGCTCGGGTGTCTGAAGCTCTTTGACCCATATTCGTCTCCTTCTTTCCAAGGGAAACTCCATCCCACGAACTTTCGACAATAAATGCGCTCATTCCTTTGTATCCGGCAGATTTGTCTGTATATGCCAAAACGAAGAACCAATCTGCTTGTCCCGCACCTGTAATCCACATTTTCTGTCCATTTAGGATGTAATGGTCGCCATCTCGGACGGCGGTAGTTTGTATGCTTGCAACATCACTGCCTGCACCTGGCTCGGTTACACAATAGGATGCAATCAATGGCTCTTTCACCAAGCGGCCAAGGTATTCGGTTTTCTGTTCTTCTGTTCCTCCAGTAATTACTGGACCAACCGTCAATCCATTCGAATATGCTGCTGTGCCAAATCCAGGGTCACCCCAAGAAAACTCCTCAGAGACTAATACTTCGTCGAGTATACCCATACCCATGCCGCCGTATTCAGCAGGGATGTGTAAGTTTGTGAGGCCTAGTGCATGAGCCTCTGCGATCGCTTCAGTTGGGAATTGTGAATGAGCGTCCCATTGCTCAGCATTTGGCCGAACTGTATCTCTTGCAAATTCTTGAGCCAACTCACGAAGCATCTCCTGCTCCTCGGACAATGCGAACTCAACCATGATGCCGCCACAGGCCTTCCAGCCTTAGCCGTTAGGGCTAGTAAATCGTACAATATACACCTCTCAACCAAGTGTGGTGCTGTAATAGAGGAACGACATGTAGGCAATATATCCGATTACCATAGTGGCACCTACTCTACGTCCAATTTCTCTATCATCGAGTAACATAGCCGCAACTAAGCTAGATGTTAGGATAACCACCCATATATCTCGGCCCTCGAACTTCGAGGCGATTTCGATACCTCCTCCGATTACAGAAGCTGTGCCTAGGATTCCAAGGATATTCATTACATTGGAGCCCAATACATTGCCTACAGCGACGCCACCTTGATTTCTCATAGCCGCAATCAGAGTAACTGCTAACTCCGGTAATGAAGTCCCTAAGGCTACTAAGGAAAGTCCAACAATCGCCGTAGGGATTTCGTATGTAGCCGCTAGGCCAGTTGCACCATCTAGAAGGAAAATCGCCCCTTGCCAGATCATTACACCGCCTGCGATTGTTGCGAATACAGCCATTAGTATATTGTCAGGAAGCCAAGTTTCTTCTGGTTCCTCTGCATCGGCTTTCCCTTTGGAGGAAAGATAGGCATAGGTGTAGTAACTCACCAGCAAAATTAGCATGAATACACCTCCTTCAGGAGGTATTGAGCCATAATAAACGAAGGCTGTTAGAAGGACAGTGGCTAGGATAACCGCAACAGAATCACGCCTTATCCCTGCCCCTGCCTCATCACCTGATCCAAGCATGCAAGCGGTACCAAGAACCAACATAACGTTGGCAACATTAGAGCCTAAGACTCCTCCAACAGCAATATCTGGCTCATTTTGAGCAATCGCCTCAATTGCTACGGCTAATTCTGGGAGAGATGTACCGATTGCAACAATGGTAAATCCGACCAACAATGGAGGAACTCGCAGTCGATATGCTATTTGCACTGCACCCTGAACAATCCCTTCACCACCGGCCATCAATAAGACGAATCCAATTAGGACCAGAATCGGGTCGGAGTCTAGCATCTCTACCACGCCTAGTGCGCCCCGTTCATGATGTTTGAGTACATCTAACTCATTCGCACATTCTTCTGATGTGCCTCACTACTAGGTCGGATGTGGGGATGGTGTGGTCTTCCAAAGGCGGTGAGAATGGCACAGGAGTGTCTAATGCTCCGATTACGACTGGTGCGTTTTCTAGATTCCAGAATGCTTCCTCTAAGATTCTGCTGCTAACTGTGTGTCCAAGGCCACCAGTGTATTGTGCCTCTTGCAAAACAATCAGACGTCCAGTTCTACGAACTGAATCGATACAGGTTTGTGCATCAAATGGTAATATTGTTCGCAAATCGACAATTTCGGCTTCAATTCCCCTTTTTGCCGCTGTTTCTGCTGCATCTAAAGCAACATGAACCATTGCACCCCAAGTTACGATTGTAACATCTTTACCGCCTCGTACAACTCTAGCCTTGCCTATGCTATTCTCACCATTAGCAAGGCGTTGATGAACTGAATCTGTATCTACTATCTGATTGATCGAATGCCCCCAGCCAGTATTTCCTCCCCGCAACCCATAGAGTCCTATGTGTTCAAGGTAAACTACAGGATCATTCAAGGCATGCGATTCAACCAACAAATCGTAGGCGTCTTGTGGCGTAGAAGGGAATACGATTACCAAACCAGGGTCATTTGCAAACCATGATTCAATCATATTTGCATGGAAGGGTCCACTACGGGTTTTTGCTCCTAGTGGAATCCTAACCGTAAGTGGGACTTCGGCTCCCCATCTCCATCTAAGTTGGGCTGCATTGTTGATTAGTGGATTCATCGCTAGAGCGGCAAATCCTCCGAATTGGATTTCCGCCAAAGGACGCATACCTCCTAGGGCTGCTCCCGTTGCCGAATGAATGATTATAGCCTCAGACAAAGGCATATCGAGTAATTTGTCCGAATGCCCTCTTGCTTTCAATGGCAGATTCATTCCGAACGCTCCAGCGACTTCCATATCTTCTCCCATGAAGACAATTGATTCTCCATATTTGTCCGCAAGGCTGACCATTCCATTCTGTATTGCCTTGCTATATGTCCATGAGTTTGCAGCGTCCGAGAATCCGATGCCTACCTCGCCAATCGAGAGGGGACTATCTCCTCCAGAGAGACTTACCCCGAAGCGGTCGAATTGTTCGGAATGAGTTGAGGCATCGTGAAGCGAGGTTATGCCTTTGGTGACTGAATTACCTTCTGGCCATGCAGTATCTTCCATCTCCTTACGAGCGGCATCTACCAGTGCTTGTTCCTCTGCTTCCATTTTGCTAAGTTTATTTTCACTTACTCCCAATCTAATCAATAATTCCCGATGGTTAGGGAGGGGGTCTTTTTCTGACCAATATGTAAGCAACTCACGATCTACGTACCCTGGAGGGTTTCCACTTGCTGCTCCCAAGTACAGGTCATCATGATGATGTGCGTGGCCACAACCACGCATTGTCTCAACGTGAATTAGAGTGGGGCCACCTCCATCGAGGGCAAATTCCCTAGCAACTGCAGTTGATGTGTGGAATTCTGCAGGGTCGGAGCCATCTATACTCCAGGATGGAATCCCCATCGAGTGACCCTTGTCTCCGAAGGTTTCAGCACCCGATTGCCCAACTGTAAAAGTATCAAGAGCAATCTGATTATTTTGAATCATGAAGGAAATGGGTAGGCCTCTTGCACCAGCTAGATTCATGGCTTCCCAAAATTCTCCACTACTGCTACAACCCTCGCCGACCGGTGCAAGGTGAAAACGGGGTCTTGCAAGCCTATTTGCCGCTAGTGCGACACCGGTAGCTGTAGCGCTTGCTATCGGTAATGGAGCGGTGGGGGGTAGCACTCTCTTGTGCCAATTACCAACGTGTAAGTCTCTGCCTCCAGCAGAATCAACCCCACCATCCATGTAGGAATCTGACTTACCCATCTGTGCGTTGAAAATTTCTAGAGGAGTCTGACCCATCGAGAGAGCCAAACCTACGTCTCTAATCATAGGAGCAACTACGTCTGCATCAGCAATCGAATCTTCGCTGAGATCAATCGCCCGAGCCATTGAGGTGGCGCATGCCACTACTCCTTCCTGCCAAGTAGAGCGGAATCCTTTACCTCCAAATTGGCTTCCATCAGGTGTATTTACTCCATTCATGAACAAATCTTTCAGATGCTCATCTAAAGCACGAGTTCGATGCATCCATCTCTGCCACTCAAATCGGTCATCGACGGTTATTGAAGCGGTATATGCGATTCTACGTAGACATAGAGTAACGTCCCTCATCATGCGTACTGCGCGCCTATCTAGATAGGCACTACCTGATCTGCGAGGAATAATCTCCTTAGTTGCAAGAGTTGCCAACCCCGGTTCGTATATTCTTTCAGTTAACCTTCTTTCAAATGAGTCACAGAACGATTCACAAAATTCGTGAAAACTCTTACCATTAAATCGTTCAGGCGGGTTTAGCGAATTCCAACATTCAAAGGCAGACTCAACATGACCATCGTGCCTTTCGACGAGGAATCTCATCAATTCCGACCTAGCAGTTTCTTGCGGTAAAGTAGAGGGAAAATCCAAAGGGGCCTTTGGCCTCCATCCACCGCCCCAAAGAGGGGGCAAATCTTGTTGATTGACAGGCCCGGAATTTTTCTCTCCCGAGCCTACCTCTGTTTCATCGGAATTCCTAAGATTTGCTTCACTTTGTAATTCCTCCATCGAAGTTTCGAATGACCTTTCCCACACCTCTGCCTGTTGTTTTCTACCTCTGCCACTATCCGAGCGATTCAGAGTCACCCTGATTCTAGTGCTACAAGATGTACACTTACGATCTAGTCTTGTTGTAGCCTTGTCTCTCGATTTCCAAGTCTGGTGTGTGCTACAAGAGGGGCAACGCCATATCCCTCGTCGCCCAGTCATGCTTAACTCCGGTGTCAACTAGTACAACAAAGAATCGCTGTATTACTCACGATTACACCACTATAGAACAATCATTCTATCGATTCAGATATAATTCAGGAATCACATTACTAATAATACCACAATTAAAAGATAGTTTAATCAGTTATACACCACATATACGGTAAAAAAATCTTTGTTTATTATGAAATTTGCAATAATTTCACTAAATACCACAATTAAACAATTGATTTAACGCAATTACACCACAATTAGCCCAATTAATACTTTGGAACTGTAGCATCTATCTGATCCGCCCAAAGATGGATGCCGCCAACCATATTCCAAACCCTAGACCTGTCCCACCCAGACTGACCCAACCATCGGGCTACAGCATCCGAACGACCTCCGCTTCGACAGTAAACAACCAAATCACAATCTTTTGGCAAATCTTCAGATTTTGCAGGAACTGCAATATGTTCAATCCGCAAGTCGGTTCCTGGCAAACTGACAATCGCTTCCTCATTTGCCCTTCTGACATCCAATAGGAAGGGGTTCCAACCCTTAGAACGTCTTTCTACAAATTCGGCGGGAGTAATTTCTAGCACCTGTCCAATTGGAGGTTCTTCTATAATCTCTTGACTTTGGCAAGCTTCGATTATCAATTGCTCGGACATTTCAGTGACAGGTTCTCTTTCAGGTAATTTTTCAAATTGTAACGAACGAGTCCTCATTGATTTTGCATCAATCACCATTAATTGCCCAGACAACGAATCACCAACACCTAGCAATAATTTGATTGCTTCAGCAGATTGGATACTACCAACAATACCTGGCAGAACGCCCAATACTCCTGCCTCGGCGCAATTTGGCGCTAATTCTGGAGGTGGTGCATTCGGAAACAAATCTCGATAATTCGGGCCACCATTAAAATTGAACACAGTAACTTGGCCTTCGAATCTGTGAATACTCCCAAAAACCCATGGTTTCCCTAGAACTTCACACGCATCATTGATTGTATATCTAGTGGGGAAATTGTCTGTGCCATCGATAACCAGATCCCAATCTGAGATTAACTCCAAGGCATTATTTACATCTAGCCTAGTGTTATGTTCAACTACTTCAATTTCCGGATTTAACTCTCTAATTCGATTAGCTGCGGACTCAACCTTTAGTGAACCAACAGTCGCTGTAGAATGAATTACTTGTCTTTGAAGATTTGTTATGTCGACTTTATCGTCATCGATTATTCCAATCTTACCAACCCCTGCTGCTGCCAAATATAGCAAAGTTGGAGATCCTAATCCACCGGCTCCGATTACAATTACAGAGGATTTTTTCAACTTCTTTTGGCCATCTTCACCCATCTCTGGAAGAATCAAATGACGTGCATATCTAGCTCGCTCCTCAGGGCTCAATTGTTCGTCCACGTACCTGAGAGAACACCACTCATTCATTTTGTCTTCGGCTTGCACGGCAGACTCAGAAGGCACTTGATAAGTAGAGTCTAACAAATGCAACAGTGAATCCAAGTCGTCCCCATATACGTGTCAATACCTGTGCATTTTCTGATGAAATATCTCTATGGAACAACAGATTCCAAAGTCTTCTCACAAAATTTTGGTCTAATGGGTCATCAGGTCTTGGGATTCCTTTGAAGTGTCTTTCCAAATCAGAGAGAATACAGAATCGACCGCGGAAAAACCAGAGTATTTCTGTGGCGGCGTATAGAATGACAACTCCCCACCACATCCACTGATACGGACCTAACCAAAGTACAGCGCACCAAAGTGTAACGATGGTGTGAGAGAGATAGAACAAATCTCCTATCCGGTGAGATAGCCAACTTCTTTCCTGCCAGTTTTCTCGATTGCCGAAAACTCCGAATTCAACCATTCCGTCACTTCAGTGTTGATCTTCTAACCACCGCTCAGCATCGATTGCGGCTTGACAACCCATTCCAGCGGCAGTAATTGCCTGTCTGTATCTCGTATCTACAACATCTCCAGCCGCGAATACTCCTGGAATGCTAGTCATTGTGTGCTCCTTTGGAATAATGTATCCAGAATCATCGGTTTCAATTTGATTATCAAGGAATGTCGTAATTGGTTTGTGTCCTATTGCGATGAAAGCTCCAGTGCATGAAATCTCTTCAGTTGAACCGTCGCGAGAATCTTCCAATACAGCTCCAGTGAGTCCTTTTTCATCTGAAAGCCACTTTTTCACAGAGCGGAAAGTCTTGATCTCAATCTTTGGATGATTCGCTGCTCTGTCATACATCACTTTTGAGGCGCGGAATACATCTCTTCTGTGGATGATTGTAACCTTGCTAGCGAATCTAGTAAGGAAAGTGGCTTCCTCCATTGCTGAGTCTCCACCTCCTACAACGATAATTTCCTCGTCTCGGAAAAATGCCCCATCGCAGGTTGCACAGGTACTGATTCCTCGCCCCTTCTGTGCATCTTCGCCTTCAGCACCTAACCAA
>DALV01000028.1:0-7972 GCA_002496905.1 Euryarchaeota archaeon UBA105
TGCATGGCAAGTATATTTTCCATGAATCTTTGTTAATTTGGCGGCTATTGATGGTATTCATTCAGAGGCGTAATTTTCGCCCATCCACTCAAACAGAGTACCCAATATCAACCCCAACTCATATCCCTTATCTGAGAGTGAATATTCAACTCTAATTGGGACCTCTGGATATGCCTCTCTCTCTAACAATCCAACCTTGACCAGTTCTTCCAATCTCCTACTCAAAGTTGTAGAAGTAATCGATATTTTTCTTTTCAATTCATTAAAGCGAATTGAAGAATGCGATTTTTTTAGTAAATACAGGATTTCCAAAACATGTGATTTACCCAATAATACAACGATGTCCTTTGCGATTGCTTGCAAACAAATTGGTTGACGATTCCCCTGAATAGTAGGTTGCATAATGCAACCAAGTCTGTGTTCTATATCAACTAGCAAGTATCGATTAAGATACTAGGATTTCGACTAGATACTCGCCACTTCAAGTAAGGATGCTCGATGCGAACCTCATGACAAAGTGTGGATGTGGAAGATCACCGACGGGAATGTGCAAAGGTTGGCATGGTCTCTCAAAAGAAGAGTATGAAGCAAAATTGAAACAATACAGAGAAGATAAAACAGAGGTTTGAGCATGGCTAGAAATTGGAATACAATCCTAAGGTGGGTGCACCTTATTTTTGGATTCGGGATCTCAATTTATTTTGGAGCGATTACTCTTAGTGGAGATACAGGCTATTGGAATGATCAACCAGGAGTAACTAATTTTGTAGCAACGGCAGTACTAGGAATCGTATTCTGGACTGGAATAATTAAATGGCAGCTTCCTAGAATAAAGAAATGGAATCGAAATCGAAACAAGAATCTGGAATGAAAGTCTAGCTCAAAGCTTCCATTCCATATCATAATGAGGGCCTATACCCTCGATATCGAAAACATCTGATATGACAACAAAGCCACATCTCTCATACATTGGTACAGCCCTAACTCTGGCATTACACCAGATTCCTGAGCCCTGGCTTTTTGCGTATTCTTGCAATCCTTTGACTATGCTAGAACCAATTCCTTCGTTCCTGTTTTTTGGCCTTACCGCCATCCCTCTAATTCTAAATTTACAGCCCTCTCTTTCATCGACTTGTAGCGTAGCACACCCTACTAGAACATCTTCTTTGTAAGCACATAAGAAAGTGGTTCGAGGGTCTTCATCGATTCCTGGATAGTGTTCACTTCCCCTTGGTAATCCTTCTCGAAGGACATCGAACCTCAGATCAAGATGGGCTTGGTCGACGGATTTTTCCCAAACTAAACCATTCTTCATAAAACGGCCAAAAGGCACTGATGAATGACTTTTCTGCTTAGTCGATTTGAAGCCCTGTTGCCGATTGGAAGTCATGTGACAACTCGCGAGGAGGCTGATGGATCCATTCCAGCAATCATTGGTTCTCTTCTAATCCTCAACACTATGATTCTAGGTTTTTCATTTCCCGGACCATGGGATTCCGAATCCTTCACCTTAGGAATAATTGGTATGACAGGCCTAGGGTTTTGGTACGTCGCTTGGTATCGTTTCACCTTCAAGCGAAAAGGCCTGATTCCTTGGCTAGACAATTGGAAAAGTCCTGAAAAGTCATCAAAACAGGTTCTTGCAGTCGGCGTACTCACAATCGCCCTATCATGGGTAGCTGGAAACCCTTTGCAAGAATATCTTCCAGAACCAACAGGTTTGGTATTGCTATTGATTGGACTTCTAATTTCCTTATCCGGTGCATACTCAATGTTAGCACTAGGTCCTCTTGCAGACTCAACATCGGAAGAATAAGCCGACTATCTCTGACCCGGCTTCCAAAATTGCAACGGCAACGGTTCTTGCCTACTCATCGCTCTGAATGCTAAATGATCGGCGCGTTCATTCCAACGGTGCCCACGATGCGCCCTAATATGTTCACCAGATAATTCCCGCAAACTTGAGACTTCATCCCAAAGCGACCTGACGTGTGAGGATAAGTCACGATTTTTCTTTGCCCTCCATTGTCCATTGGCAATATTGAGTGCATATTGTGAATCCGCGCGAATAACTACTGAACTGCTACCTCCCTGCCTGAGCAGCCAGTTGAGAGCTGCGGCGATTGCACTCAGTTCAGCAGTATTGTTTGAGCCGACTTCGGCACCGATGAAATCATTCGAAGTCTCGTCTGTAATCACTGAACCAGAACCTTCGGTGACAATTTCACCCCGGCCTCTACCTAGACCGGTATCGCCCTCAACAACACAAAATCCCCAGCCAGCAGGGGTCTTTGCAGTAACATTTCGATTCTCTTCACATGAGCCATCCACGTAGATGTGGAGGGCTGCAACCACGATACTCACTCACCAATCAGTTCGCTATACGCTGCTGCATCAAGAAGACCTTCAAGCTCCCCAGCATCACTGATTGTCATTTTCCAAATCCATCCATCTCCATAGGGGTCCTGATTGATTTGTTCCGGGGCGTCTTCGAGACTTTCATTGGCTTCAGTCACTTCACCCGCAATTGGTGCGTAGATTTCGCTAACCGATTTTACAGACTCTACACTGCCACAGGATTCCATAGCTCCAACCGACATTCCAACTTCTGGCAATTCTACCCAGACAACATCTGTTAGAGCATCCTGAGCGTAATCAGTCACTCCAATAATCGCCTGGTCGCCTTCTACTCGAATCCATTCATGCTCGGGCGTATATCTCAGTTCAGCGGGCACTTCGCTCATGTTATCGAGTCTGCGAGACTACGGCGAAGGGTCAAGGTTTCGATTCGTAAACTAGACGAAATCAAGTGAAAACAATCACTCTTCTTCGCCGTATTGCTCTTCGAGGTTCTTTTTCTCAAGTTCGGCCCAACGAGAACCGAGACCTTCATCGCTGGCCTCGAATCTTTCTTCTTCGAGCCTTTCTCTCATAACCGATTCAGGCTCTCTACTGAACCATCGGTCAAGTACCCCGTCGCCATAATCTCGGTTATCCGAAAATCGTAAAATCGCAAGACCAATCAAGCACAGTAGCACGATTGCAGGTAATGCCAAGGCGATCTCGCTAGTGCTATTGCAAGCATCGCCTTCGCAGCCAATTAACTCGATTCTCCCTTCAGCGAGTGCTAGCGCGGTAAGGAATGCCGCAGGTATCGTGATACCAATCAGCACCCGTCGAAGTCGGGCCGCGGGTGAATCCATGTAACACTCTGAGCAGCCCAAAGGGGATGAATGCCTCGCTCAATCAGTAGGTTTCTCTAACCAATTTGTGAATCTTGTAAGGAAGCAGAGCACGATTTACCGGAGTAACTTCCAATATACGGGAATCATCTCTTCTTCGTATATCTTGCAGAAGAGGGTGACGGCTCTTCTTGTGTAGAGATAGAATGGTAGGCATATCAGCCTTCAGTGCTTGCCTCACTATTTCGACAAATGCTTCGCTTTCGACTGAAAACTTACCAATTTCATCGATAACTAAAATCTCACATTCCTCCATGGTTCGTTCAATTGCCGCAACACCGATTTCATCCAAGGCTTCTGGGTTTATTCCATAACCAAGAATTCTTGTTCTTGAATCAATTTCACGATGAGCCATGACTGCTGATTCACCAGTTACGATATCGACACATTCGAACCCAACTCGCTGACCATCTTCCATAATGATTCGAGTTTTCATCCCGCCAACAATCGGCTTTGCGTTAGGGTCTTCATTACGAGCTCTCTTCTCCTGTTTGCGCTCTTCAATGATCATACTGACAACTTTTTCCAAAACAGCGGACTTGCCGGAACGTGGAAGCCCAGTTATTCCGATTTTTGGATGAATTCCCATATTATTGCCTCTGACCCTAATGCTGAACGCGACGGAACGCCCCTGCGTACGCAATGTGGTCGTAATAACCAATTTGGTCGATTCGCTTCAATTGCTCCGTGGAACGGAAATCTATTTCCGGACTCAAGCCGATACCTTTCCGCTAAACCGACACAAATCGAAAATCAGACAACTCGACAAAACTAATCAAGCGTCTAAAGAGCTTCAACCTTGGTCATACTAACTGGTGGTGGGAATGGTAAATTCTCAATTTCGTAATTATTGACGTTGTTATTGGCCGCCCAGGCTCTTGACCAAAGATCAAGAGTATCTGAATTCAGATGTTCGGCCAACCACAACAAACCTTGCTCTAGAGTTCCATACTCTTCTGCCAGACTATCTTGTACAGCCTCTGGCAGTTCGAGGAAGTTTACTGAGTTGCCAAGAACACAGTCAGGTGGAACAACTACCCAGCGAAGTCTCCTACTTTGCTGTGCGTTGACGATTGCTTGGCAGGCGATTCGACTAATGCCTCTTGCATCAATTGGCCCCTTCCACATTGCTTGAGAACGCTCCAATGCTTCTCTTGGAATCGATGAGGTATATCCTGGGTGATTGATCGATACCTTACCATTCTCTAGATAGAAGTGAATGCCTCGAATAAATGGAGTCCCACGTGATCTAGGCTTCCAATCACGAATGTCTTCCGACCAAGTGGTTTGGTCAATTTCTCCAACCCGCACGCGAATAGGGTCGCCACTTGGGTTCAGCCAGTTATGGTCTTCAGATAGTCTAGGTAAATCAGCCAAATGTGAAATCGCATTCAGCACCTTACGTCGCTCATGTTCTTTGCGAGGCATCCTAGGTACGGCCCAATTAGTATCCGTCCAAGTAGCCCATGTTGAGCGCTCTAGTTCCAATTTTGGTGATTTTGGATCAAGTCCTGCAGATGGAAGGACGTCAGTTGACTCAAGAGGTCCCCAACTGGTTAGTTTTGTAGTCTCACCGCCAACTGAAATCGCGATGACCAAAACGCCTTGCGAGACACCGGGGAATACCCTTTGGCTCTCAGGGAATGACCAAGCAGAATCCCAATTATTTCTCTCAACCATTAATCGGCGAAGTGGTATACTGCTCTTCTCTCGTAGTAATGAGTCTGGAACAATCATGCGAACGCGACCGCCTTCTTCGACGAGTTGTAGGGAGCGTTCTAAGAATAAACGATACAAGTTTACATTTCCAAGAAGCGTACTAAATCTGAGTCGACCATCCGGCTCTGTAATACTGCGCAATTCCCGAGATAGTTCCTTGCGCAAATTGCTTCCATCGGGGTGGCCTCGGAATCGGTCTTTGATTCGAAGCCATGGAGGGTTACAGATTAGCAGTCGTGGGCTCTCATCCCAAGGCCAAGTTCCTCGTAGTGCATCACCTTCTTGCACACTAACTTCAAGCAATTCTTCTGCCTGTTTTCTTCCAATTCTAGACTCATCACCGTCTCCATCCAATTCGATTAGCTCGGATTTTGCAAGCACTAAGAGCAGCCTTCTTCGAGTACAGCGAACTGCAATATCTGAAATATCCAGGAGTTGCAATTTCGAAAGAAGACGAATCGTATCCTCCTTCTTGGTTGCGGAGGGTAGACCATCGATTCTTTCTGAGTGAACCTTCAGGAGACGTTCTGGGAACAAACCAGCTCCAACTGCAGGGTCTGCAAATGGAAGTGGTATTCCAGAAGCGGTCTTCCTTCCTGCTGTAACCTCTTCATCAACCTCGGCTCCATCATCTTTCGAATTGGCTTCATTCATCTGTGCAGCGAAAGCACGGAAGCCAGGGGGTAAAGCCGCGAGAGAGATTCTAGTAGGCACCGGTTGGTCACTATCTGCGCCCCGTTCGCCCAATTCATCAGCTAGCATAGCATCCGCAAACCGAGCAGGTGTAGCGTATGCTCCGCGAGGAGATCGACCATCAATTTCAGCATCGTAGCGAGCCAGCATGTGGTCGAGAACGGCACCTGGGTTAGATAGAAGCCCTGCAGGTAGGGTAGGCCAGTCACTAGGCATTGTTGCGGCAATTGGAATATTATGCCGAATCGATTCTTCCCAAGCATCTAACCAACGTTCAAGCTGTTCAATTCTATTCTCGCACGACCTGTCCAGTCGCGCATACCATCCCGAAGCGTCGCTAACCATGGCACCGACGCGCCCTCCCACATGGGTCTCTACTTTGAATGGAACGGTTGCAATCAACCTCACTCGAGGCGGTTTTTTAGGGTTTAAATCCGAAAAAATCCTGCTCAATTTCAATAATTTGGCGGTGTTGTAGCAAATAAGCGATGGCTTCATCGATTTCGTCGACCGAAATCCCCATCGGCTGTAATCTGTCAATAATTTCGTCGAAATGCACAGGGCTAGAATCCTCCAAAGAAGCAACCTCAATTGTTCCGAGGATGTGTTCTGCAACTATCGCTAGCAATGGGTCGTCATCAACCCCCATAATACCACCAGAAACTACAGGTTCATCGTTCTCTTCAGGTAAAGCCTCCGAACTTTCAGTGTTGACTGATTTGTCAAATATGTCGAAGAGATTTTTCTGATGCGGGTCGCCCAACAAATCAGGCCCAGCAACTTCTCGTTGCCGTTTCAGCTTCTTTACCAAAGTCTCGATTCTGTGAAGCCGCTGTTCAAGCCTCAACCGCTCACGACCGAGATGAGCCTCGACCAATTCTAATTCATCATCAGCACGTTCTTCCAACCATGCTACCAAATCCCAGTTTGGATCTATTCTCAGCATGGTGTCCCATAGGCGAACTAACGAATCTGGTAATGTGTTCACATCAATCCGAGATGATTCACTACCCTCCTCTCCGCCGCGGTCCATGTCACCTATGTTCGCGGTGACCGTCTATCAAATATCGCCTTGAAAGACCTCGTCGAATGGATACTTTGGCCGAAGGAATAGATGGGTTGTATTGATGAATGATGAGCAACTGCCACGTTTAGATGACAGCCTACCGCCTAACCGTGTTGGCCGGCGACGGAACCGGGCCAGAAGTCATCGCCGAGGCGCTGAGGGTAATCGAAGCCTTCCAGCAATATAGCCCAGTTTCATTTGAAATAACCGAAATTCCATGCGGAGGTCAATATTATCTGGAAACTGGTGAGGAGTGGCCAGAAGGGTCCTTCGAACACTGTCGAGATAATTCAGATGCAATCCTTCTCGGGGCAATCGGCTGGCCAGACGCTAGACTCCCAAATGGCGACATGGCGGGCGGGCAAGTCATACTTGGACTTAGGAGCGGACTCAAACTATACGCTAATGTGCGCCCAATCAAACTTTACCCAGGTGTAAAACACAAGGTACACGGAGTCCATCAACAGGTTTGGCAACCGGATATGGTTGACATGGTTATGATTCGAGAGAATACCGAAGGCCTCTACCACTCTCTTCTACGTAGAATGGAACAGAAGGCCAAGGGAGAGAAGGACGAGCCAATTGTAATCGAAGAATTCCCTGGGCTTGAGGGAGAAGTAGAATGGGACCCAAGGCCAATTTCTCGGAAAGGAAGTGAGAGAGTCATCAACTTCGCATTCGATTTAGCGCGACATCGCCATAGAAAAATGGGAGTATCCCAATCAGTAACTTGTGTTGACAAGTCCAACGTAACGCGCGGATGTAGATTATTCAGAGGAATTTTCAATGAGATTTCGGAACAAAATCCGGATATTGAAACTCATGCAGCATACATTGATGCCTTCACAATGTGGTTAATGAGGGACCCAGAGGATTTGGATGTCGTAGTCCTTCCAAACATGTTTGGAGATATTGCTACCGACCTAGCAAGTGTCTTGCAGGGAGGACTTGGTATGGCAGCTAGTGCAAACCTAGGTCCTAAGCATATGATGTTTGAGCCAGTACATGGCTCAGCCCCAAAATACACTGGAAAGAATGTGGTAAATCCAATCGCTACACTACAATCGGTGCAGATGATGTTTGAGGCTCTAGCGTACAGAAAGAAGGACGAAGACTTGGACAAGTGTGCCGACATCCTCCAACAAGCTATTCAGCAACATTTCGAAGAAGGCGGAGTCGTCACCTACGATCTTGGTGGAGATGCTAGTACTTCCGAAGTAGGTCAAGCCATTGCAGACAGATGTACAGCAAT
>DALV01000028.1:8363-32429 GCA_002496905.1 Euryarchaeota archaeon UBA105
CCACTCCACTCGATTTGGTCATCGGGGACAATTAGAGCACCGTCGCCTTCACTGTAGCCAAGCGTTGACTTAACTGATGCAAATGAGCAGTAAAGGACTGAGTTTGCAATGATATTCTGCATCAATTGAGTTATGAATTTTGAATCGGGACCCATCTCTTGATTGAGTTCTTCGATAAACTCCTCATCCAACAATCTTGTTCCTGCTCCGGCAAAGAATACACTGACCTCATGACCGTCAGAGATGGCCTGACCGACGCATGCTAAGCCAACGATTGACCTGAGCAAGTCGCTTTTTGGTTCGGATACAAATTTGAAGAAATATTTCTTACCCATGAAATCCCGAAGTTAACTCGGTATTTGATTTGATGCTTGAGACATTATTGCAAGCGCATCTCGTAGGGCTTGGCCATTATCCCACTGTGAGATTTTAGGCTCTTCAATTAAGGCAGAACAGAGTTCTGTCATGGCTCGGCTTACTTCGTCGACAATGGTAACATGTGCCATTCTAGCAGTTCTTGAAAGCGGATTTAGGTCGATGACCAATACTTGTTTTCCTAGTGCTACCAAAGCCTCGCAGCGATCTCCATCTTCCAAAGGCACGAGTACAGCATCTGCCGTCTCGATACCTCGAGAACTACAGATGGCCCTTGGTCCTTCGAGCCCCTCAATTAGACCATCTGCATCTGCTCCAAGAATATCAACGGAGTTTACAATTTCGGGCCACTGCGAATCATCCCAGCCAACAGGAGGGTCTTGGTTAGCAACCTTAAGGCGGATGTTTTCAAGTGTGGAAATCAATTTCTCCATTCTTTCTGGAGTTCTATAGTAAATGTTGACTTCAACTGGACATCCAATTATTGCGGCTGCGCGAATTGCTTGTTCTCCGGCGAGCACGGTTGTATTTCCATTTAGAGAAATGACTGCTCTCTCGGCTTTGAGAAGCCGTGCTGCGGCTTCGCGAATTGCAAGTGAGGCCGACTCACTTGTTTTCTCGCCAAGAAGGTAATCGAAAGCCTCGCCTCTTCCATGAGCAATCAATGCAGATTCGGCGAGTAAACCCTCAGCGGCAGCCTCGGTGAGTTTAGCTCTAGCAAGTAATGAGGCCTTCCTTGGATGCGAGTCTGGAATCTCACCCATTCAATCACCACCAACGACTTTCATCGATAGATCGAGAGGAGAAACCCCTCGATTTAGAGCACTAGTTGAGACTAGATCAACACCCGATTCAGTCCATTGCCCAAGTTCTTCGAGAACAACCCCCCCAGAGCCTTCCAATATACACCATGCACGTAGGTTTTCTTGCATCAGAATTCGATGAACTTCAGCACAACCAATTGGGCCCATATTGTCTAGCAGTAGGACTATTTTTTCACAGCCGCTACGTTCTATTTGTAGTGAATCCCATGCTTTTACTGCGGCCACTGCTTGGCTTGAATCTCTAACTTCAATGACTGTAAATTCAGCGTCAGAATCCATGTCAATTAAAGATACAGCAGTGGCTACTGCAACATCTTCTTCATCGATTCCGGGAGCTAAGGCTGCCAAGTCGTTTTCTTTGATCATCAATGCATCAGCACGGGACAATCTGTGAGTCAATCCACCGCCGACATGTACGGCCCATTTGTCAAGAAGACCCCAATCCGTCTTTCTAGTACAGGCTACTCCAATATTTCCGGCCTGAGAAACCCAAGAAGCGGTATTTGTTGCAATACCAGACATCCGACCTAGTATGTTGAGCATTATTCGTTCGCATCGTAGAACCTGAACAGCAGGTCCGGAAATCTTGAGCACCTGTTCGCCAGATTGTACACCTTCACCTTCAGTAACATTCCAAGTCACAGTACAATCTGGAAAATACTGTACTACGAGCCTATCGGCTACACTTGTACCCGCAATAATTCCATTTGCTTTGGCTCTTATTTCACCAAGTATATTTTCCTCAGAACTTTCTCCTCCGCCATGTTCGTCAGCAATCATGGCGTTTATCCATCTATCCATCGAATCGTGGAATAGCGTCGTCGGCTCAACATTAGCCAGAAGCCACGAGCGGTCGTGAGGCAGACTGTTCACAGTAGGATGGGGTAGTTGCTCCATCTTCAATTGTTGGAATCGTATTCTGCTTCAGCAGAAGCGAGTAAAGCCAACAAAGAATCCACCTTCTCTCTAACTTCCCTTAAGTCATCACCATTGACTTGAATGCGGAGTCCGGCTTGTTCCTCATCACATTCTGTGACTAATTCAATATCGGCGAAATCCTGACCTTCGATGGCAGAAAGTAGGACTTCAGCCTTGACCATGTCTCCTGTCCAGACCATCTCCGTCTCGACTTCGACCATGGTAACCGCAGAACCCATTCATCTATCGCTGCTGCGGTCTAGAAAATTCAGACTCCAGAGAATAATTGCATTCGATTGTACCAACCGAAGGCTTCGGGGTGAGACTCTAGAATATCGAAGCCTTCCAAGCCCTGCATTGAGCGAAGAATCCCATAATTTGCGAAATCCGCCCCATTCGGGCTTTCTCCTCCAAAGAAATCTCCCTTGAATCCACTACTCATAGTATCCAGTTGAGTTTTGAGATTATCTCTTGGCGGGAGATCAAACATTTTTGCGCGAGAACGACCAACCATTTTCATTACAAATCCACCCAGATACTTGTTTACGAGTTTGTCTTTTCTGGAAAAGTTCTCGATACCGTTGACGTATTCTAATGCACGGAATGAGCTTCCAAAAGTGCGGTAAATTACAGCAACAATAGATTTGCCAAGTACCTTGTTGCTGAACTCCATCCAACGATCTTGTTCGGGATCATGTCCCACGCGAGGGAATAGATTCCCATTCTTTGAATCGATATAGTGAAGGATATCGTTTGACTCATCCATTGCGTTCCCAGCAACGTCTACGTAAACAGGAACTTGATTCCAATCTCCCCACTTCAGTTCAGCCTTCTTCATCGGCTCAACTTCGACATCAGCATAAGTAATGCCACGGCTACTTAATAGGGCTCGAATTTTGAAGCAAAAAGGACAAGATTGGAATGAGTAGATAGTCGGTAATCCATCAACGACTTGCTCTGGGTATAACCGAGTACCTTTGTCATCGGCCTCGACAACCGCCTCGATGTCGGCCTCTGTAGATGTCATTGGCGCTGCGAAAAGGCCTCCTTTCTCAATGCTGCGGCGATAATGACCTCGTTTTACCAGCTAAATTACACACCTTTTTGTTCGATATTCAGTTCGCCGAAAACCCATATATGGAAGGATGGCCGGATAAACATGGTTGCATTGTTCACGTCGGAATCGGTTTCCGCAGGCCACCCCGACAAATTGTGTGATGCAATCTCTGATGCAATCGTTGATGCATGCTTGCAAGCCGACCCAAAAGCTCGTGTTGCGGTTGAAACTATGGTCAAAGGAATGCGAGACTATGCATTGATAGTTTTAGCAGGCGAAGTATCCCTAAACGGTGAGGCTCCAAAATACGAAGCCATAGCCCGTGAAACCGCTGTACTTATCGGCTATGATAATCATGCAATTGGCATGGATGCCAGTAGTGAGGAACTATGCAAGGTTCATGTCAATATTACAACACAATCTGAAAATATCGCTCAAGGAGTTGATGGGAATTCGTTGGATGATGTTGGTGCGGGCGACCAAGGAATGATGTTTGGCTATGCTTGTACAGAGACTGAGGCTGAAGAGGAACTTAGCGGCAGATACTTTCCACTACCGTCCGCACTTTCCCAGCGAATTTGTCGCCGCCTAGACATGATTGTTGCCAGCGGCGAAATCGATTGGATTCGCCCAGACGGCAAGAGTCAGGTAACAGTGGAATATGACGACGATGGAAATCCACTGAGAGTACACACAGTGGTAGTCGCGGTTCAGCATGATGATGCTCTAAAAGACCGCTTTGATGGTGATATTGAAGCCGAGCAAGCCTACATTCGAGAAGTAATCAAGAGCGAAGTTGTTGAACACGCAATTCCTGATTATTGGCTGAAAGAAGGTTACATTCTCCATGTCAATGGAACCGGCCGATTCGCAGACCCAGGAGGCCCATATGCAGATGCAGGAATCACGGGTCGAAAAATCGTCGTAGATACCTATGGAGGAATGGCACGACACGGAGGAGGGGCCTTTTCTGGTAAGGACCCAACAAAGGTTGACCGTTCGGCAACTTACTACACTAGATGGGCGGCAAAGCATGTTGTCGCTGCGGGTTTAGCAACTCGTTGCGAAATTCAGGTTGCCTATGTTATCGGAGTAGCATCTCCTGTAAGCCTACGAGTCGAGACATTCGGAACAGGTACAATTAGTGAAAAGGAACTAACCGAGAGAGTATCTCGAGTATTCGATTTCAGACCCGCTGCAATCTCTCGTGAACTGAAGTTACATCGCCCGTTATACTCAGCAACTTCAGCTGGCGGACACTTCGGCCGTCCACCGACTAGCGAAGGTCACTTCGAGTGGGAAAGATTAGATCAATCTCGCCTAGATGCACTCAACTCTTGACCGATGCACACTTCAAGGCAGGGCAAGCCGCGGAAGCATGGCGCGAGAGCTAATCCGCATCGAAGATGTGCATCGCGCCTTCGGACCTGTGAAAGTTCTCGATAGTGTGAATCTGAGGATTGACGAAGGCGATAGAATAGGTGTGGTTGGCCATAACGGAGCAGGTAAAACCACTTTACTGAGAACAATATCTAACCAAGATCAGGATATCGGAGACATATCATTTTCACCTGGTCTCCGACTTGCTTTTTTGACTCAGATTCGTGATATAGACGAGGGCGCCACTCTCGAAGAGGAACTCAATCGGAAAGGCCGCCAATTTCAGGAATTAGAAGAAGAGATTGCAGCCCTTGAAGCAAAAATGGCCGAACCATCCTTCTATGACAGTGATTGGCAACCAGACATAGATCGCTATCAGGAACTTCAGTCAATGATGGCTCGAAGTGGAGGAACCAATGTTGCTAGTCACGCGCAAGAAATCCTTCGAGCACTAGACCTCGCCCACCACCCTCTCGAGATTCCTTTGGCAAACTTGTCAGGAGGTGAGCGTGCGAAGGTAGCACTGGCAAGGCAATTGGTGGGCTTATCCGAAATCGATGTCTTCTTCCTAGACGAGCCAACAAACCACCTTGATCTAGGAACTCTTGATTGGCTCGAAGAGTTCCTAATTACATTCCAAGGAGCACTTTTGATAGTCAGCCACGATCGATATTTCCTCGACCGAGTCTGCAACGCCATAGTTGAGATACAAGATACTCGAGCAAAAGGCTACCACGGCAATTACACCTCATTTTTACAACAAAAGGAACTATTTCTCCAGACATTGGCGGACCGAATAAAAAAAACCGATGCAGAGGTCAAACGGTTAACAGGTGCATTACAGTCGATGAAGCGTGCCAATAAATATGACAAATCAATCTCTCAAAAGCGATTTTTATTGGCCAGAGCACAAGGTGAATTACGTTGGCTAAAGTCGCTAAAACCCCGCCAACGTAGAGGGCTGAATTTCCGACTGGAATCGACTGAAAAGAGTAGTCTTGAAGTTCTTGACTTCCATGATGCCTCATTGACCTTTGAAGGACTTAATCGCCCGATAATCAAGGGCCTAGAAGTAGGCGTTTCAAGAGGCCAGAAAATAGGTATTGTCGGGCCCAACGGGGCGGGTAAAACCACTATACTGCGCCTTATTCAAGGGGAACTTGAACTAGATTCAGGTAGTGTTGATGTAAAGCCAGGTGTTCAGATAGGTTACTTCCATCAAGATCACCGATCACTAAATTTTGATTTGACTCCTGTCGAACAGGTCAGAGCCCTCAAACCAAGGATGGATTATGGAGATATTCGGGCTCTGTTAGGGCGCTTCCAATTTACCAGTGAAATGGTAGAGGCTAAACTGGAAAAATTGAGTGGAGGGGAAAGAGCCCGTATCGCATTACTCAAATTACTACTCGAAGAGAACAATCTACTGCTTCTCGATGAGCCTACAAATCATTTGGATACCGATGCGAAGGAAGCTCTAGAGGAGGCTTTGGTAGAATATGATGGGAGTATAATTACAGTCAGTCACGATCGATTTTTCCTAGACAGAATCTGTGATACGATTTGGGAATTACCGGCCGATGGGAGTATGTGGATTTGGCCTGGTAATTATTCTGATTTCATCCGACGAAAGCGCGCCTCACAATCTCAGTGATTCTGCATGAAATTCTTGCAAAATCACTGTTATTCGGACCTGTCCGGCCTCCCCTCTATGTGCTCACAAGGCTCTCGAACCTTATGGTCGGAAGCCCAACCCCCGCACTGAGCGCCGAAAACAACAGAATAGAAATCAAGCAGACCCAACTCGCTGCTACCCTTGCTTTGCTAATGCTAAGTGCCCTACTTGCACCTTCGCTGTTAGCCGCATCTGGTGAGCCGGAAGAGCTGGCAAATGAACCAACTCGATTTCCTACGGCGAACGGAACTATCGATGATAGTGACGCTCAGACTCTACTTACAAACCTGAATGCAAACAATCCAATCGATGTCATGGGGGTAATGGATGACTCGAATAGGATACACCTTGTTTGGATTGAGAACACTAGTACACCATTGCTAAGATATGCACTAATTCAGATTTCAACCGGTGTTGACACGGTTCTAATCTCAACAACTCAGGTTGGAGGTTCCAATGCATCATCCCTCTCTGGCCCTTCGATGGTAATCGACTCACAAGGTAGAGCACACATCGTTTGGGAAGTCACTGATACGGATATTCTCTACACATTATTGGATCCTTCAGAGGACGACTTAGACGGTTCCTCTGGTGATATACAGAACATGACTATCGCATCCCACACCATTGCCGATGGCAGCGGAACTCGTAATTCCCCAGACATTGCTGTAGATTCATACGATGCAGTACACGTTGTCTGGGTGGATACATACGATCCACAGGGCTTGTACTTCGGTAGTCCGCTAATTTACTACTGCATGCTTTCCCATGATGCAAACAATGGCTTCCAAGTTCTAATCAATTCTACAATGGTCACACCAGCCTTAGGACACAGAGGCAATCCAGCAATTAGCATCGGTGCAAACAACACTGCGGTTATCGTTTGGGAAGATACCAGAGGTTCCATAGTTGAGTACGTTGGACTTCTCGACTCGTCGGGTTCAATGACAACCGAGTGGGCCGATATGTGCGCAGTATTCTACGGTGGAGTTCTGACAACGGGTGAGAACTTCGCTGGAATCAAACCAATGCTTGAAGCCGCAAATATCACTGTTCTAGAAACATTATACACACTCAGTGGAAATATGCACAATGCCAATCAGCATTCCAATTGCGCTAATGCAATCACCACTGGCGACGATGGTTCGAATGGACCGCGTTCTACATATCTTGGTCAAAATACCACCGACACAACTGGTGGAATCAGACCACTGACAGAAGTAATGTTCAATGGTTCAGCACTATCGATTCCATCCGATTGGGGCTATAACTCTGAGATGTGGGGCCCTGGTTCCACTTGGGCATGTGAGTCATGGAGAGACGCTTCAGGCTCGATGCCAGGAAACCCTGCAACACTCGCAGATCACGAGTGGAATCCAAACGCTACAAAATTGGTCATACCAGTATCCGACGAAGGACCATTTGGAGGATCACCCGCACTTCAGCTAGATGACGCTCAAAGCGTAAGGGAAGCACATGATGCATGCCTGCAAGCCGGTGTAATTCCTGTAGCGGTCGCTGGGACTCTCGCATATGGTCCAAGCACCCCCGGTGGCTTCAATGATACTCATGTACGCCATCATATGATGAACTTAGTACAATGTCCAAATTGGGGTAATATTGGTGTGTATGATAGAAATTGTGACGGCACATCTATTCGAAATACCAGCGCAGGTGGAGAACTATTCTACTATCCTACAGAAGAACTAACTGAATTCTACGGAGACTTCGAAGTCGGTTACATTGCCAATGGATGGAGCCATTCAGGGGCTAGCAGTTGGTCTGCTCAGAGTAATCGAGTAATCGAGGGAAATTATACTGCTCAATCGGGTACAATCGGTAACAGTCAACACTCAACTTTGGAATATGCTGGAGCAATGGCATCCGGGATTCTATCTTTCAATTACTCAGTGTCCAGCGAGGCAAACTACGACTATCTCTTATTCTGTATTGATAATCCAAATTGCTCGAGAAGTTCCTTCACATCGGCTTGGTCTGGAGAAAGCAACGGCACCTATACGGCAACGGTTTCACCTGGTTATCACACATACACCTGGAAGTACGTAAAAGATCACACAGTATCGCATGGAAATGACTCCGCATGGATTGATAACGTACAGCTTCCAATTGCTTCATACACTGAAGAAATGAACAACATGGTTAGTGCAATAATCAATATCACAACAGGAAGTGGAGCGACCAACACCTTCCTCACAGTGTTGAACCCTTACTCTATTCTCTCAAACCCAAGGTCAACTTGGTCTGTGGGTGATTCAGGACACACTATTGATGAAAGCACAGGTCAATATCAGGAAGATATCGGTCCAGATACCGATTGGTATTGGAGAGAAGATGGCGGTGGCTGGGATACTGTTGGCCACTTAGTGCTGGTCAATGACACTCAGATATCTCAAGGCCATGGATGGGCATTAAATCCGGACGTCAATGTTGACGATGACGGTAACATCCACATTGTTTGGATCGATGGAAGAAGCGAATTCCCTTCCAAAGATGGACCAAGTCAACTGCACTATATGCAACTTGATCTAGACAGACAGGGTGAACTTGACGGAGAGCCTAACGGGCTTGTACTGTCGGAAGTATCTACTGTGAAAGATACTGCAGTACTTTCCTCTAACCTGATTTGGGGAGCAAATCCAAGGGTCGATTTCGACCGAGATGATTCGATTCATATCACTTGGTTTGAAACAGGTGCAATGGCGGATTCCGATGTGGTTGAACTTCGCTGGACTCGAATCCAATCTCCAGTGATGAATGGCTTTGAGGAATTACCATTGAATCGTTATCTTTCCCAGGCATATAGTGTCGTAAATACCCGAACAATCACAAGCAGTTCAGATAATTTGATGGGAATATTTGGTAGTGAATTCGATGCTAGCGCCCAGCCTATTGTCAAGTTCGCTTGGCCGGAGCGAACAATTGCTTGGACAGCAAATGATTGCACTGATGATGAATTTTTAGTCAACAAGTGGGATGTTTGCATGTGGAGTGAAGATCTATACGATATGTCACTAAATCTCGAACCGACTGAAACTGGCTACGTTACGATTCAACCGGATCAATCGATAGAAGTGGAAATGAATCTACGTCCAATACAAATTCCCGGCGAGGTTGACATAGTTACAATCGATGTTGAGGGTACACTTGATCTATGGGACATTACAGCAGGATTTGGAGATAATTATCAATCTTCAACCTCGATTGCAGAGGGCACTTTGGAAGAGGTCAACTTACTAATTCGAGCGCCCGATATTCGTCTAGTGAACGATGATCAGTCCTTTGATGTTATAGTAAAGGTTCAATCCACTTCAGACCAGTTTGCAAATGCTGAACAATTGGTAAGAATCAATCTAGTAAATGGTCACGATTGGAATGACGACGACCAAGATGGAATCTTGGATGAGCATGATCTATGTCAATTCGGTGAGAGTGGCTGGGAATCAACAGCCATGACTGATTACGATGGAGATGGCTGTAGAGACCAAACAGAGGACCTCGATGACGATAATGATGGATTCGAGGATACTCTAGATGAATGCCCGACCGGCATGATGAATCCAGATAGAATCGACGCAGATTTAGATGGTTGTGATGATAATCTAGAAGATACTGATATCGATGGCGACTTGGTACCAAACCACGAAGACCTATGTCCAGATGGTGCACAATACTGGAATACATTCTCAATCGATCACGATGGTGATGGTTGCCGAGATATGGATGAAGATGATAACGACGATAACGATCCATATCTCGATGTTTACGATAACTGTCCAACAGGAGTAATTGGTTGGACCGGAGCGGCTTACGACCACGATTCAGATGGCTGTCAAGACCACGAGGAAGACTTAGACGACGATAATGATGGAGTTCTAGATAGAGAGGATTCCTGTCCATATGGAATGCTAGATTGGACCTCTAATCTGATTAGTGACCAAGATGGAGATGGCTGTAATGATGTATACGAAGACGCCGACGTTGATGACGACGGAGTACTCGACATCGAGGATTCTTGCACGTCAGGAAAATTCGCATGGGAATCTACAGCTCTGAATGATTGGGACGGCGACGGTTGTCATGATGCAGAGGAAGATGAAGACGACGATAACGACGGCTTCCTAGACTCTGAAGACTCCTGTATTCGAAGTACGACACCAAACCTAGTTGATGCAGATATGGATGGTTGTGATGACCGTGGAGAAGATACAGATTTGGATAACGACGGTATATCCTCTTCTGAGGATAATTGTGAAATTAATCCGAATCCAGGCTGGGTATCATCCCTCAATTCAGACCGAGACAGAGATGGTTGTGCTGATGCAACCGAAGATCTCGACGATGACGGCGACGGAGTACTCGACGTCGATGATGCATGCCCTATCAGCACTCGAATTACAATCGATCATGATAGCGATGGATGTATGGACGAATACGATCTTGATGATGATAATGACGGAGTTCCTGATACTAGAGATCAGTGTGCACATGGAATAATCGCTTGGATTTCTACAAAGGAAACAGATGTCGATGGCGACGGATGTCAAGATTCCTCGGAAGACAAATCGTTACCGCGAGGAATTGTTCAGACGATTACCGATTCTCCGGTTCTGATGGCTGCAATTTCTGGCTTAGCTCTAATCGTACTATTGGGGGCTGTTCTACAGAACCGCTCACAGCGCCGAGGTCAAGATGGAATCAGGGATGATACGAGAGATGTCATGGATTCAATGAAAGATGAAGACAAATTATGGGCAGTCAAGACAGAAGCCATACAGATACCATCTAAGGCCGAAGTCGAAGATGATAGCAAATACCTAAGATTAGTCGAAACCGGCTATTCCCCTGAAGTCGCGAGAGCAATCGTTGCTTCAGAGGATGCAATGAGAAAACAGTCTGAGGAGTGATTTCCCATGACCGAGGGTTTGGATGGCATTTCGCCATCCTTTCCCTCGCAACCAGTATTGAGCACCTTGAAAACGCCAAGGGGGGACTGAGGGTTGCGAGGCAACCACATGAGAGCGGTCAGAGTAGAGTGCGCTTTCTCTGCAATCGAGGATGACTCTAGAGCCCAAGCAGGCTTGCAGTGTATTTCCTGGGACTTCCGTTCCATGCTTGGGATGATAGATGGAAATCTGCGAATAATGGTCGAATGTATCACCATCGATGGGAATTGTCCTCGTGAAGGGTATTATGTCGATGGAATCCGTATTGTGCAAATCCTCGAAGAGTGGCAATCTGACATTCTAACTCACCATCTTGTAGTCCTAGAATTTTCATCTGACTTCGTTGGTCATTACTTCCACGATGGGGATTTGGCTATTCTTGCAGGCTCAAACTTCACAGCGAATGGTTTGGTATTGCAAATCGCAGGCCGCCATGAATCAATGGTTCGCTTCTTATCGGATATCAGAACCAAGATTTCAGTCGAGCGCGTTACCTCAGCGAAGGGCTCGGAAGGTTTGGTCCAGAAGGGTCCTACTTTGCAACAACACCGAGTCGTCCGACTCGCCCATGAAAGTGGATGGTATGAGGTGCCAAAGAGAACCTCAATTCGTGACCTGGCGGACAAATTGGGTCTTTCCAAGTCAACAGTTGCAGAGCAATTAGTCAAGGCTGAGGGCGAGATAGTTGCGAGTTTCCTAGACACATCCTTAGATTCTGAATGATGCTTGAAATACGGATATTCATAGGTGGGAAAACACTCGCTTAATTCGAGACGGTACAATGAGTAAGATCCCCGCTGTCAAACTACAGCAATTAATGGGTCTTGATGAGTATGAATTGACCTTAGCCATCGATAGGGTAGCGAGCGAGTTGGGTATCACAGCAGAAGAGGTTCAATTAGAACTGGATTCGGTAGACTCTGGTTCTTCTTCAAACCAAATTGAATCACCTCCACTTGTAGAACCACCAAAACGTAAATCGATATTTTCACGGAATAAATCCACCTCAGGAGAAGATTCTCCAACCTTTGTATCGGACGTATCAAAATTCAGAGTATCTTACGATCCAAGCCATGAAGGAAAAAAAAGACAGAAACAAGTCAATCAGGCAATTGTCTGCACTAATTGTTCTTCGCCGCTCGGTATTCCAAATATTCGACCGATTAAGGTGACCTGCCCTTCGTGCGGGGTTGAGACAACTTACGAGAGTTAGATGCCCCAGTAGCGATTGCTACCGTCATCGTCTGTTTCCGCAGTAACCGAATCAATTGCAGTCTTCAAAAGATAGTAGAATACAATCGCGATAATTGGGAAAAACCAGGTGTCTGATACATTCCCCGCAGTAATGTCGTAACCCTCACCACCTAACTCAGCTAATGCGACCTCAATAACAGCCTTTGTAATCGAATAAACCACCGCTCCAAGTCCTACCAGTATCAAACTTTGACCTGTGAATGATCCTTCCTTCCAACGGAGAACACCAAGGGACAGAACGAATGAAAAAGCCGCGACTAGAATCCATGTTAATGCTTGATCAATTGCAATGACCCATACTGCAAAATCTCGATTTACTTCGTTCAAATCAAAATTGTCGATTCGAACGAATGTGTCTAGTACATAGGCGTTTAATTCCGTAGGATCGCCGTAGAAAACCGAATAGAAAGTTAGGATTGAAAACAGTACTGAAACGATGGATAATCCCCACAACAAAGAAGACCAAATTCCCCCAGTTGCACTTTCTCTCATATCTATCATTAGTCGTTCCAATTGGTGTTCCCAGCCCAATCCCTTAGCAAGAATCCAGATTCCAATAATCAATGGCATGGCCCCGATTAGAACAGCGCCATTTGGTAGAATCAAGCCCAGTCCAAAGATTATCAAAAACAAAGCTGCAGGAACGAGTAATCGGGCCCTCCAACGAGGGTCTTCGATTGCCTTTGCCACGTAATAGTAAGTACTCTCAATTCCCTTTGATTGCCTCACAATAATTTTCTCAACGTGATCGACCCTTACTCTAGATGTTAGGATTGGTAGTGATGCTTCATCATCTGCACCATCGGTGACTAACACGGCCGTATCCGGTTGAAATTCCTGAATCACTTCGTCGAGTTGGCTAGCGATCGCTCGGTCTGAACGAGGGCCAACTCGGACATCACCGGTCAGAATTGCAATTTCGATTTCATCTTCGCCATCATTCCTCTCACTCAAACGGTCGTGATGATGGAGAGCGCCAAGAATGGCGTTTGTATCCGACTCTTCTGGGTCAGCAATACCTAGTTTTAGGGCCGCAGTCAAGGTCGCTTTACGACCGATTACTGGCCCTCTAATTCCGGCCTTAACTCCGAGATCATTGTCTCTGTCGATGGTGATAACGAGTGTCCGCACCATACTGGAAGCCTCCGTTGCGAAGTGCAATGAGGCCTTCCCCATTATGAAGAATCGGCAGGATTGTTTGTTTCAGACGCACCTTCGGTGCGTTCTGGAGGTTCTTCGGTCTCCGATGAACGACCTTCATCTTGGTATCGCCTTCGTTGCTTGGCTCTGAGATATTTCAGCGGATGGTTCATCCACTCTTGATCACATAAACGATCGTCTCCCGGATTAACTGGGCAGCGAGCACCAGTCTTCAGTGCAGAGCATCCGTGAGGTGTGTATTGGTGTTCGTAGATGTGGCCGACTTGGTATGATGTGGTCTCTGCATTGTAGTCTGGGGCGCTTTCGAAAAATGAGCAGGTAATTTCTGGCGTATGCCCCATAGCCCTTGACATTGCGGCCAGGAAGACTCGTCCTGTGTGATTGACATTGATACCTTGACTCAATTCAGCTACTGCAGATTCGAAGCAAGGCGGCCAATCCTCGCGGACGGCCGCCGTCATTGGCATCTCGGCGCTAACCCTTTCAGAGAGTAGGCCGAGAATTCGGTCGACCGGATCAGCAAAAAGACCCGCGAATGCATCATCCATCTTGTCCATGCGATTGGTACAATCCTCTGTCAAAGATTGTCTAACTCGCTCCTTCAATAGACGCGCAGTGCGCTGTTGACTATTCTCTCCGCTGGCTGGATCCATCTGAACCCAGCCTTCTTTCACCGGCCGGTTTACCAATCGCCAATATCCGCCGGTTATTTTTGGACAAAGTTCCAAGAAATCTACCATTGGAACGTGATAGATAATTTCGGTCGTACCCGCAACTGCCTCGCTGCGAATATCCGAGAGATAGGTACGAGCGATAATTTCGAAGTGATTCGCGTCCATTCCAAAGAGTTGGTCGGCACGACTAGATTCACCTTCCACCCAGCGATTTAGCAGACGTTCTTCGAAGGAAGCACAGACGACTAGCATGGCATGTAGAAATGATAGAGCCTCGGTCATTCGGCCTACATCTGAAGAGAGGTCGACGGTAGTAGTCGAGTCAACTCCTTCCTTGTGAACTACCGACTCAACCAAGCGCAAACTTCCACGCCGTCTGATATCTTCTAGCCAAGGCTCTTCGATAAGCCCTTCAACAGAAATTCCATTGCCATTTAGTTGGTTACGAATGAAATTTCGACTCTGTGGCAGGAAGGGGTAGCGCGCTAATACAGACTCATCTTCGATGGCCGGTGGAGTGAGCGGCATTGGCATTGTAAGTCACAATATATCGAGAGGGTATTTCAAGACTTACCGAATCCTTCCACTGGAGAAGTGTCTGATGCAGACTAAACCCACCGACCTTAATCCAGTTGACGAGCGCTTGCTCGAACTCCAGGATGAGGTACGCGATCACTTCGGTTGGGAACTACAAGCGGATGTAGATAGCGCCCTTTCTTTGGTTGCCAATGTAGATGATTTAGAGATTGAATCTTGGTCGAAACCTTGGAGAGCCAAAACAGTCGCATCCTTGCATAGAAGGTTGGTCCTTCGAGATACCAAGGTTGCTATTTTGGGCGCGGCGATAACTACTGATGAAATCGAACAAGTTTTGCAAAGCAACTGCCTAATGATTGCCGCCGACGGTTCTTGCGGTGTACTAGACAAGCTACCTAATTCAGTATCAGAACGTGCTTGGTCGCGTTTGGTTTGTATCGTTAGCGACGCGGATGGTGGAGATGGTACAATCGCGGCCGTCAAGCGGGGTGTTCCGGTAATTTTGCACGCGCATGGAGATAATTCAGAATCATGGTCTAAATTGTTAGAATTGGCAAGTACTCAACGCTCTCCTCCACCGATTGTACTGACTCATCAAACGCCAGAATCGATTGAAGGAATGCACAATCCTGGAGGCTTCACTGATGGCGACCGAGCTGTGTGTTTCGCTCGAGCGTTGGGAGTCGAAAGAGACAACATCTTACTTCTTGGAACTCGAACAGATATAGTAGGGGAGTGGTCAGGAGCTACCGACCCCAAACGCAAATTGGTCAAACTTCAGTGGATGGCTGAAGTTCTACAACACTTAGGTTTCCTAGTCTGAAAATCAAAGGAAGTCGCTTAGTGTCATTACCGTCACTGTATCGTCATTGAATAGGGAATCAACGCTATCGGACAACCAATCAACGCGTTGCCTGGTGTAAAGATCAACTCCGTAATTCTCCATAACATGTTGAGTGACTTTGATGTATTTTCTAACAGACCCTTCCGATACGGTCAGAACAATATTTCCACCACACATGGAAGAGGAATCATCTCTGCCATTAGACAAACCCCCTTCATTCCTCTTTCGCTGAATACATCGACCTGCCAATGGCATTCTCCTGTATGACTGTCCGCATCTAACACAACGGACTTTCTGTCTAGTGAAAGCAACAAGATTTCCTCTTAAATCAGGTAAGAAGTGCGATTCAATAACCTGACTTGCAACCTTAGAAACATCAACTGGACGCAACTTTGATCCTAATTCCAATTGAGCATTCATTTTGTCGACCATAGTCTCCAATGTCTTGTAGGATGAATTAGCAGGACCCGCATCTAGAGCGCCGGAATCATGAGTCCAACCATATCCACGCAAGTCCCCATAAGTGCCGAGACGATGCTCAACAATTTCGATGTGAGATTTCAACTCAGCAGGATGTGGCTGTCCTTGAGAAGCCTCATAGAATGCTCTAGGGTATTGCCATGAGCAGTCTACATTCAATGCCTCTTTGTCAATCTCGGAGGGATTCAGCCTAGTGGTCAATACGAGAGGCGCATCCATCCTTCCTCCTCGATTGGCTGGAAGAATTGCTCTTGAGAAATTCAACAAACCATCCATCAACATCATGATACTGTCCTCATCACCATCACAATTGCGACGCTTGGCTGCATGGAATAGTGGGTGGGCATAACCGGCCGATGCATCGGTCCAACCAATGATTCGACACAAAACGCCTCCAGAGGTGTGAGGCGCTAGACCAATTGCCAAATGGCCAACTAAATCATCAGCGGAGCTTACTCTGTAGAATGGTTCCATTCCATAGAATCTAGTCAGCAATTCATCGACGAAATTGCAAGTCGAAGTAAGATGCTCTATTGCTAGGGAGGAAGGAATGAAATCCTGAGGAAATAACTCAAGGATTTGTTCATCTCCGGTTAGTGGGTTCCCGTCGACATCATGCGAGTATCCCAGTTTGCTTAGTATCTCCCAAGAAGTATGGATTTCAGAAGGTCGGAAATGAGTTACCGGCACATCAATCATATCGTATCTTGCGGTTCCATCTCTAAACACTGAGAGTTCATTTCTTGCTCTCAGTATGCCTTTTTCCAACGGTTCAGGTGTTTGTTCATAGGACATTAGACCCTTTACAGACTTGATCTTTTCAGGCAATCTGTCTAGGCCAAGAGAACGACGCTTGACCTCAAGTAATCCTGCGACAGGAATACTTGTTCTTTGGCCTAATCTTCGAGGAGTTCTATTTCCTCTAATCGGCCGGGGGCGAGTCTTCCCTCCACATTCTTCAGGAACAGAAGAATCCGGTCGATTATGACATCGTAACATTGGTGACTCCATGCCACATTTTACACAAATTCGAGGGCCAGTTTCAACTCTAATTCGACCTCGCTTTGCGGCTTCACCAAGCAAACGCTGCGGGCCACCATGGTCGCCAATTGGGAATAGCGAGTGGACTAATGGTTTCATTTGACGCCTGCTGGCTTTCTCAGGTCGACCCATTCTAGAACCGACTCGACAAGGTACTGCATCTTCCCATCTCAAATCGGATAATTTCCTGACTAGCCAAAGCGATCTATCTACCTCATGATCATCTAGAAGATGTTGTGCTGCCATCAATTCCTTCGGGTTCGACGGACCTGGGTCTTCGATTGCTTCTGCCGCTTCGTCACCTTCTTTTTCGGTTTCGGCAATACTCATCCCTCTTTGTCGAGCGGCGGTTTGTGCTCTAACACGCTCTACATCACGCTCCGCTTCAATCTCCTCTCTTCGAACATCTTCCGCTCGGAGAGTTTCAGTCGCCACTCTAATTTTGACAACCCTATCCGTAACATGCGGTGCGGCGTCTGCGCGCATTTTGATTTGTGAGCCTTCTACCTCAAGTCCAAGCCCTTCCAATAACGCTTCCCACTTTGATGGGATTACAATATCTCCACGTCGGTGGTGGTGCTGTATTCCCAGAACCATTAGTGAAGATTTGATTACTCCATGTGTCTCAACTTTAGTCCATCTAGGCCAAACCCCTGTTGAAGGTATATCGAGTCCGATATCCTCGAGTTTTTGTTCAGGTGACCAGCCTCGAACAACATCAGGAATCCTTAGACCCTTACTCTTGATTTTAGAATTCAACAGCGCCTCGATTAATTTCCCTGCAAATGATAGTGGTAAGTCCGACCACCATGGATTGAATGGAGGAGGGGGGGCGGTTCCGAATTTGATACAAATTTGCTTAATTTGTGACCAATCCATCTCAAGATTACGAAGGTGACGATTCCAATCTCTCTTACGACGGACACGGTCCAAAGCTGGCTCTCCACCACGACTAATCGCACCATTGAATGCCAATCCCGGAGGCAAATGTTCTCTACTTACGCCAATTATTGATGCGAATTCTTCTACTTTTTGCGGTTGATCGAGATTCTCTGCGAGGTCAGCCGCCCACCAGTCTTTATTGTAAGGAGACGGAACAAGATTCTTGTTATTCTCAAGGAACTCGCCAAAGCCAACTAACATCTCTCCAGAGTCCCATAGGCTGACAACGTTATCCTTGATACTATTCCATTCCTCCTCCGAATCAATCCGATGGAATCCACCATCTTCGAGCAATACCATTGGCCCTTCGATATCGACAGCAGGAGTCACCGCTGCCGCCTTTCCGGGCCGCTCAACTTTCATCTGAGTTCCAACTGCAAGGAATCCCTGCATCGCTTCCATAGATACGGGATTTATTCCTGCAGCAGCCAATCCAGAGGCCCTACTGCGACCATATCTTATTCGGAAAGCACCAGGCTGGCTGGGCTCACCAAAAACAGGTCTGCCAGCGATTACATCATCCATGAATCGAGAATCGGTTTTGATTACTCTACTCTTGAAAGAGGCTTCCTGCCCCTCAGTTTTTCCTTTAGAGGCAAAGTGAGCAATGAAATCCCACCCAGGAATGTTTAGTCGCTCTGTGTGTTTCTGAACTTTAGGGGCCTTGAGACATAACCCTTCGCCAATTACCAGCAGAACTCCTCCTCTAACTCGGGCCCCATCGATATTGCGAACTTCCTTGAATCCCGAACATTCGATATCCTCTGTTGACTCTCCATTAATCATCACCGGACAGGCCCTTACAATCATTTCAATTTCTTCTGGTGGAGGTTTGTATTGCAATCCCTTTCGATAGAGTCCAAATTCCTCCTTCACTCTCTCAACTTCGGGGGTACTAGGAATATATCGATTCAATCCTAGTTCGCGTCTAACCATATCGCCAATCAGTACACCAAGAGCCTGCGCAGTACCTCCTGCGGCTCTAATTGGTCCGCAGAATTCGATTGATAGGAACTCTGTCCCATCTTCATTATTGAGTATCTTAACATCGCCGATTCCTTCCAGAGGGGCGACTAGAACGGCCTCAGTAAGTACTGCCAATCCGACACGAAGCCCCGTGTCTATCGATTGTCGAACATCGGCCGTTAGTTTGTGCATTCTTTTTCCAACGTCGACGGCGATTTGAATCGAAGCAGTCTCACGATCCACCTTGCTAAGCAATTTACGTAAGTCATCCTCAATTCTAATTGGATCATCATCTGGAGTTGGTCTGAGGTATTCCTCAAGCAATTTCTCTGTCCTACTCGCCAAGTCCGCAGCACGCGGAATTTCAACAGTTTCGGCAAAATCCAAGCCTTGGGAACGAGCCTCTTCTGCGATTTGGTAAGCCCTCTCTGTATTTTCTTCAAGCCAGTCTCTGTAGGACGTCAGCTCGCTAGAAAGACGAGCCTCATCCACTACGATTTCTGGACTGTCTTGACCTACCATGTCGCATACGCTCCGCTGCTGAACATTCGACGACCGCACGAGGCCGTCCAAGAACATTCACTGTCATCCTGCTCTTCTAACCCCTTCCGAGTGCGAACCTTCATCCGATTACCACCAAGCCGAAATGGGAGGGAAGAGGCATGTCGACTACGGTTGCTGAAGCAAAACAACGTCTAATCGAACGTGTTCGTGATTTGGCATATCTACACTCTCCAGATGAATTATTCACTCTTGCCAGCGGCCGACAGAGTCCACATTTCTTTGATATGAAGCCAGTAATGATGGATCCGGAGTGTGCTCATCTAATCGGCGTACTGCTCCACGCAGAAATAAAATCAATCGGTGGAGTTGACGCGGTCGGCGGGCTCGAATTAGGAGCGGTACCACTCACTGGTATTGCGATTGCAAAGGCAGGAAAAGGATCTGACCTCCGAGGCTTCTTAGTTCGCAAAGAAGCAAAGGGGCGAGGCGGTCGTAAAACAGGAAATCCACCTGGAATTGAGGGTTCAACCCTGCGAGAAGGTGACCGAGTTGTATTGTTGGAAGATGTAACGACAACCGGAGGCTCCGCTCTCAAAGCCGCTAATCGACTAATCGATATGGGGTGCGATGTTGCGGCTTGCATTACTATTCTAGATCGAGAGGAAGGAGGCCAAGACGCCTTCAAATCTGCCGGAATTAGCTTGCATCCACTCATCCTTCGCTCGGATGTAACGGGTGAGTGAATGTCGGAACACGTGATTGATTCCAGCGAGCCGTATCATCCTGACAAACTCGAAAAAAAGGACTATGTCGGCGCGGCTGCTTACTTTGAATTGGATTTACGAACAGGTATCGTTCTCAAAATAGAAGATTTCCCAGAGATGCGTAAACCCTCTTACAAAATTGAAGTTGATTTCGGGCCTGTCATTGGTAAGCTTTGGAGCTCGGCCCAGATTACTAACTATTCTCGAGCAGAGTTGGTTGGCCGAACCGTTGTAGGTGCCTTGAATCTTGGCGACAAGACGTTGCCAACGGGTTTTGTAAGCCAATTCCTTGTTTTAGGGGCCTTAGACCCAGATGGTACGGTTAGGCTGTTAGAACTTCCAGAAGGAGTCAACCCTGGGTCGATGGTTGCTTAGAGACTATCAATAACCTCCTCTCAACCTCCGCAAACATGCAAGAAGAGGCGGGTTACGCCGATAGCGACCAAATCATGTCAGTGGAGTTCGACAGGAAGATTATCATTTACTGGTGGATGATGGCAAACGTAGGACTTCTGGCTTCAATGGTTGGAATAATACTAATGCCAATCTGGATCCCGTTCGGGTGGCTTGTTCACAGGAAGCAGTACGAGCACATGAGCGGAGCCCTTACAGAACGCTCAATCAACATGCGCGTGGGTTGGCTGTTCAAGAAGCAACAGAACATCGCTCTGGACAAGCTGACCGACGTCTCGATACACGAGGGCCCGATTCTGAGCGCGTTCGGAGTCGTCAGGATGCAGTTCGAGACCGCGGGCGCCGCTCCGTTCATACTGACTGGGGTGAAGAATGCCAACGAGTTCCGAGACCTAGTCCTCAGGCAGAGGGACTCGCTGGTCTCAGCCCCATCTCCACAGTCTAACTCATCAACTGAATCCAGTGACGTTCTAATTGAAATCAGAGATTTACTCAAGGAAATCAATACCAATTTATCCAGTGAAGAGTGATTATTCAATCGTCATGCTATTGGACTAGACGCCACTCGTTATACTCATGCCTACCATGGTTAGAATGACGACAAGCGCTGGAGATATTGACATTGCACTGTATACAGAGGATTGTCCTGAGACAACAGGTAACTTCCTCAAATTGGTGGATGAGGAATTCTACAACGGATTACACTTTCACCGTGTAATTAAGAATTTCATGATCCAAGGCGGATGCCCGAGATCAAAGGACCCGTTCGATGGAAGAGCAGGAACAGGCGGCCCTGGTTGGAAAATCCCTTGCGAGGCATCCGCATTGGCAAAAAAACACGATAGACCTGGATTATTTTCTATGGCAAACGCAGGCCCTAACACAGGTGGCTCACAATTTTTCCTAACAACTGTTCCAACACCTTGGTTAGACGGAAATCACGCGGTTTTTGGAGAGGTTATCGAGGGCATGGAGAATGTCTACAAGATTGAGAACTGTGATACGAAGCCCGGAGATAGGCCTTACGACCCTCAAAAAATCATCTCTGTTCAGCGATTAGAAGAGTAATCGTAGCATACAAAGCCAATAATTAATTTTATTAATAACTAATTAAGCGCCTGTTTATGGCCAAACATCGGGCGGGCGACCGTCGCATAATCAGTATCAGCATACCAGAAGAGCTTGCAAGGAAGCTAGACAGAAGGGTCGGAAAAGGCCGAAATGATGGCAGATCCGCAACAATAACAAAAATGATACAAAACGGCCTGGAAACTGAGCAAATTGTAGCAATACAAACTCCAGTTAGCGAGCAAAGAAGTGCATCCGGAGTCCCAGGTGAAATCAGAATTGAAAAAGATACAATGGGAGAGTTAGAAGTCCCAGGGGATAGATACTTTGGAGCACAAACCGCTCGCTCGCTAATCAACTTTGATATAGGCACTGACACGATGCCGCCATCTGTAATCAGAGCCTTCGGAATTCTAAAACAAGCGGCGGCAGAAACTAATGTCGATCTCGGCCAATTGGACCCTCAGATTGGCGCCCTAATTTCTTCTGCTTGCGATGAAGTAATCTCCGGCTCATTGGATGAACATTTTCC
Organism: Euryarchaeota archaeon UBA105; assembly: GCA_002496905.1. Taxonomy (GTDB): domain Archaea; phylum Thermoplasmatota; class Poseidoniia; order Poseidoniales; family Thalassarchaeaceae; genus MGIIb-O1. The sequence continues at coordinate 30,738 of DALV01000028.1, forward strand.
GCTTCGAGTTTGGCAAACGGGTTCGGGGACACAAACCAACATGAATAGTAACGAAGTAGTTGCTAATCGAGCAATAGAGATGGCTGGGGGAGAATTAGGTAGCAAATCACCAGTGCACCCGAATGATCATGTTAATCGCGGTCAATCCAGCAACGACACTTTCCCAACAGCAATGCACATCGCAGCCGCCGAGGAAATCCACCATCGATTATTGCCTGCAGTTAGACTACTACACAACGCTCTGGCAACAAAGGCGGATGAGTTCGAAAATATAGTAAAAATCGGCCGAACTCACCTAATGGATGCAGTCCCACTTACTCTTGGTCAAGAATTCGGCGGCTATGTTTCCATGTTATCATCTGATATTCGTCGTATTGAAGCCGCTTGGGACGATTTACTAGAATTGGCTCTGGGTGGTACAGCAGTTGGAACGGGCCTAAACACCCATTACGAATTCGCCGACAAAGTAGCCGATAGAATCGCCGACAAGACCCAATTACCATTCGTCTCGGCTGAAAATAAATTTGCTCAATTAGCTGCTCATGACGCAATCGTAGCTGCTTCAGGGGCACTCAACACTCTCGCTGTAAGTCTAATGAAGATTGCAAATGATATTCGTTGGATGGGTTCAGGGCCACGCTGCGGATTTGGCGAATTATCTCTACCAGCCAATGAACCAGGGTCGAGCATCATGCCAGGAAAGGTGAATCCAACTCAATCCGAAGCTATGACAATGGTGTGCTGCCAGGTAATGGGCAACCACACAGCGATTAGCGTTGGAGGCAGCCAAGGAAATTTTGAACTCAACGTCTACAAGCCTTTGATGATCTACAATTTACTACACAGCACTAGGTTACTTGCAGACACTTGTAGGGCCTTTACTGAGAAATGTGTTGATGGGCTTGAAGCCAATGAAGGAGTAATCGCTTCTCATCTTGAGAATAGTTTGATGCTGGTCACAGCTCTGAACAATCACATTGGATATGATAGCGCTGCAAAGATTGCAAAACACGCTCACTCAAGTGGTTCTACGCTAAGAGAATCAGCGCTTGAACTTGGATTAGTCACAAACGATCAATTTGACCAATGGGTGAAACCTAGAGAGATGATAGGCCCTAAGGAGTAGTCTAACTGGAGTTAGTTCTGAACTAACGAAATCATATATTGGAGGGAGATAGCCTCCGCAATGATTGATAATTAGATGGAATGGGGCTCAGCCGTACTTTGGTACAAGGTGGGAGCAGCAGGGGGTTCTGCACATGGGGGAGCATCCCCCCCTGCTATCTCCGCAGGGTCCGGTTCCATCCGGGCTTGCGCCCTTTTTTTCCCGGGTAGATGACTACATTGCTCCGGAGAGCCTTTTCGTCGTTTCCCGCTTCTTCGAGGATCGCTCCCCGTTTCTGCGTTTCCATTTCCCTCCCCGGCTCTCACCGGTTTGTTCTTTGGAATGAGTGCCGGTCCTCCACGCGTCTCCGCGCTCTTGTTCCCGCTGTGTTTCCCTTAGGTTTCTTTTCCCCTTCCTTACGTCCGGTTTTTGTCTTCCTTTGTTCCCCACAGATCTGCCTCAAGCTTTTCCCATCTCTGGTTCTATCGCTCTTCGCTTATGCACTCACGGTCTAGTTAGTTGGCACGGTATGCGTTTTCCCTGCCTAAGCAGTGCGGTTGTGTTTTCCCCAACTTTCCCTGTGGCTT
>DALV01000028.1:32715-36679 GCA_002496905.1 Euryarchaeota archaeon UBA105
AAATTATCGATTTCTTAACATCCTTAGCTTTGCTCTAAGGTCTGATTTTTTTGAGTCATTTTCTCCTATCTGGTGCATGGAATTTAATCTTCTTTTCATCACTTCTAATTCAATCACGAATATTCTACCCTTATCATCTCCTAATGCAAGGTAATTACCCAAAGAATGCATTTGACGTATTCTAGAGTCGTGTTTCAAAGTCTTTTCTTCATCTGTGAGAATCATTACTTTTACTCTGCTGTCAATAAACGAAGAAGCCCAACCTATCGTCTCTAAAATTTCCACACTATCGATAGACCCTGGAAGATAGCTAGCATTACTTCCCATACTCACTTTACCATCATCATGACCTGAGATCCATCCATTTTTCCCTACAGCAATTGCTGTCACAAGAGATTCTTTTTCATGTTCACTAATAGTCGAAAGTGTAGAACTAACTCCCCCATTTGAGTGTCCAAAGAGAATATTTTNNCCTTGCGGTTTCCGGTTCTACCACCCCGAGTTCGGGGTTCGGTTCTGTGGCCCGCGGTGTTTGCCGAAGCTCGCACCACACCACTCTCCCAGAGCGGCATCTTTGGTCTGAACGTCGGGAGTCAATAAACCTTTCGCTAAATGAGGTACTGTGGACCGGAAATAGGGGTCTAGGGATGTTAATTTCCACTGCACCCCAGGCCGGAGATTATCGATTTCTTAACATCCTTAGACGAGCTCGAAGGTCTGATTTTTCAGAATATTCTTCAGGCTCTTCTTGATGTGAATTTATTCTTCTCTGCATAACTTCAGATTCTACAAAGTAGACTCTTCCCTGGTCATCTCCGAGTACTATTCTATTGGATGATGAATCCATCTGCCGTAACCTAGAATCATGGGATATTTTATTTGATACTTCACCAATTATCATTATCCAAACATTCACTCCATCGAAGGAAGACGCCCAACCATTAGTTTCGACAATTTCGACTGCATCAACAGAGCCAGGTAGATTTTCTGATTCGGTTTTCATTGAGATACTACCATCTTCATGACCAGAAATCCAGCCATTGGGGCTAGAAGCAATCGAGGTCACCAAGGATCCCGCCTCGAGGATTGATTCATCCAATGAATTCAAGGAGCCATCGGCGTGTCCAAAAATCAGTTCTCTATTTTCTCCAGAACCACAGGTGACTGGACTGTTTGTTGGTAGCGCGTTATGTTCGACAGGGGCTTCAGGGCGAACTCTGAGAGAACCGCATCTGGGCCGCCCTAATCCTAGAACAATCCCTCCTGAACCATCTGAAGAAATATGCCAAGCACGTTCAGCGATTACCCAACGTTCCAATTCATTCCCTAATTTATCCAATCTCCAAATGGTGGATTCGATAAAGTCGGCAACCTCTAACTCGTAAACTGATGAGGTCGCCCAGACATTACCATCCGCTGCTAATACGTAGTCACTTGCTCCTTCCAATTTTTTACTCCAAAGAAGCGACCCGTTCTCTAGGTCAACTGCATGAAGCGAGTCAGATGCTGCGACATAAACACCGCCTGAATCTACAGAGATGTCAGAAATAGGGCCGCTAATTGAAACTCTCCAACGTTCAACTCCGCTGGAAGCATTCCAGGAAACAAGTAATCCATCGTGCGAGCCAGCGAATAGTAAATCCTCGACTAGAAGTAATGCGGAACATGAGCTGGAAAGGTCTCGCACATAGGACGAGATAGCCTCAAGGGAAAGTCCGGTCACAAAGCCGCTACTCGACTGCTGAATATCGTATTTTGTGTCTACGCGGTCAACCCATAGAGACGTTTGACCTTGTCTTGGAGATATTCTACGAATGCATCAGGAGATGGCGGCGAGCCGGTAGCCTCCTCGATTAAGGCTGCAGGCTCCAGAATGCTACCTCGCGCGTGCACGCGCGTGCGCATCCAGTCCAAAATCGGTGCGAAATCCCCGTTGTGAATTTGTTCATCGTGGTCTGGAAGGTCTTCTCTTGCCTTGGCAAGAAGTTGCGCAGCGTAGAGGTTTCCAAGTGTGTAAGTGGGGAAATAGCCGAAGGCCCCCATAGACCAGTGTATGTCTTGCAGAACCCCGAGAGTTCGATTTGGTGCTCTAATTCCTAGGAATTCTTCGTACATGTCGTCCCAAACATCAGGGAGATCGTCAACTTCGATTTCACCAGCGATTAACTTCTTCTCGACTTCATATCGAATCATTATGTGCAGATTGTAGGTTGCCTCATCAGCTTCTACACGAATTAAACTCGGCTCTACTAGATTAACCGCCCTCCAGAGATCTTCTGCACTTACCCCTTCCATATTTTCTGGGAAATTTTCCTTCCAAATCGGTAATGCCCATTCACAGAATTCTCTGCTTCGACCAACCTGATTCTCGAATAGTCGACTCTGACTTTCATGAACACCTAGTCCATTAGCCTGTCCGGCGGGTTGGAAGTCTAGGTTACGAGGCCGACCTTGCTCGTACAAACCGTGACCAGTCTCATGCATTGAACCGTAAAGAGAGCCGAATGGATCAGTTTCTGAATACCTGGTGGTCCAACGCACATCATCAGGATTTGGCCCACCACAGAATGGATGAGTGGATGCATCACGACGTCCCGCAGCAAAATCGAACCCAAGGGCTTCGGATACGGATTGGGAGAGAGATTCTTGACCTGACTGGCTCCAGGAATTATTCAGAATGAAACTCATTTCTGGTCTCTCTCCTCGTTCCACGACGGCCTTTACAAGAGGTGCAACATTCTCTCTCAATCCAGCGAATAACGGATCTACTCTTGATACAGTGAGGCCGGATTCATAGATATCCAATAGAGCATCGTAGCGAAGCTCTTCATAGCCCAAATAGTCGGCTTTTTGTCGAGCCAGGTCAACCATCTTTGCAAGGTCATCTCGGAAAATCGAGAAATCGTCTTCGGCTCGAGCTTTCTGCCAAGATATCAGAGATTGAGACTTGTGCTTTGCCATTTCTTCAACGAATTCTGTTGGTAGTTTTGTGGCTTTATCGTACGAGTCGCGTGCGAGTCGAACATTGGCTGATTGCACGTCGTTTAGGTCCTCGTGTGCCTCCAACTCAGTGAGTAATTCTCCAATTCTAGGGTTAGTCGTCGCTTCGTGCCCGGTTTTCGAAACCCAAGCTAATTGTTCCGCTCGAAGCGCTGCGGCTTTTGGTGGCATCAATACTTCTTGATCCCAGCCTAGTAGACCGCCAATTTGCGAGATTAAGTCAATGTTCTTCAAACGTTCAAGTAACTCATCGTAAGCATCCATGTAAGGACGGGGTCGGTACCCCTCATCAAACCCTTCGATATAGCAAATTCAAAATGGAATTTCCCATTATCTGGCTATTTTCTCTCACACCAAGAGTCAGAACTCTCTTGAGTAGTCTAGCACGCGCGGAGCGCGTGTCTCGCACTACCATCAGCCTACTATTGGCGCTGTTATTCACAGCTCCAATGTTGTCGGGGTGTTTTGGTGATGCGATAAAGATAGGAGATTCCTCTGATTCAGAACATTGGCTTCAACCTGTCGAGGAAAGAGAAAATCTGGTTTACGATAATAGCGATGTATTCAGCCGAGTATCATGGAATGGAACATATGGAATCGACATGGTTCGGTCGATCTATGTCTCTGTACCAGGAATCACCACCGCAGATGGAGGAGCAGGTGTAACAGGTGGCGCGGAGGTCCATCTCGGACTTTGGCTGCCTCAGATAGAAGGTTGCGATTACGATGCAACTGAACTTCCTGACGAATGCAAAGTTCCCGTAATCGCTGAAATCGGCCCATATTATGACGACGGGGATGTCGATGCACTAACTCCCGCGAATCGTCTAGGCCGATTCTTAATCGAAAACTTCGTTCAACACGGATATGGGGTTGCTCAGGTTAGCGTATTTGGTACCGGCAACTCAAATCATTGCATGGATCTAATGGGCCTAGATGAGCAGGAGGGTATACACGCCGCCGT
>DALV01000058.1:0-2474 GCA_002496905.1 Euryarchaeota archaeon UBA105
TATGCCAAATTAATCGGCCTGTCCAAGGAAGACGAACCAGAAATCTATGCAACAACTAGAATGCAGGGAACCATTTTGGAGAATGTAATCCTTGATTCAAATGGAGTTCCAGATTTCGATGATGGAACCCTTACTCAGAATACTCGAGCTTCCTATCCTATCGAGGCCATAGAAAATAGAACTGCAGATTCCACCGCAGGTCATCCAAAGAATGTAGTTTTCCTGACCTGTGACGCCTTTGGAGTTCTACCTCCACTTTCTCGATTAACTCCAGACCAAGCCGCTTACCACTTTATGTCAGGATATACTGCAAAGGTTGCTGGAACAGAAATTGGAGTCACTGAGCCTCAAGCAACATTCTCAACTTGTTTTGGCGCACCATTTATGCCCCGCCATCCTAGCATTTATGCTGACTTACTTTCGAAGAAAATTAGTCAACAAAATGCTAACTGCTGGTTGATTAACACTGGTTGGGTAGATGGTGGATATGGCGAATCTAATCGAATCAAAATTCGCTGGACTCGAGCTCTGTTGAATGCAGCACTACGCGGCGATTTGGAAGATGTAGTATTTGTCGAAGATGAGCGCTTCGGCTTCTCAGTACCTCTAGAATGTGAAGGTGTGCCGAGTGAAATACTCCAACCTAGAGAGACATGGTCTGACAAGCAAAGATACGACAATGTAGCGAATCTTCTGGCACAGATGTTTAGGGAAAATTTCCAACAGTATGAAGAAGGATGTAGCGAGGAAGTTTTAGCCTCATCTCCAAAGGTCCTTATTTGATTTATATTCAATTGAATGTGAATCTGCTTTGGAGAAAATAAAATACGAGAGAATTTCCTTCACGACATGCGTAAGGTAGCCGTCATACTTTCAGTGAGCGTTCTATTGCTGATGTCACTTTCTTCAGCGATTCAAGAAGCCGGTCAATTAAACACAGAACAAGTAGAAATGAGGGCATCAATTGATGTTCCAGATCCTTTACATCTTGTTGATGATTCAATGTTTGCTGAGACTGTGAATGGCATGGATTATGATGACTCTGGAAATCTGTATTACGGTGGGTCATTATGTGGTCGTTCAAGCACTGACATAAGTACCACTTTTGAATGTGAATTAACTTCTGAATCTGGTACCGAATCAACACTGAGTTTTACCCCTTCGTATGTTGCCGTAATGGACAATGAGGGAAACAGAATTGCTGCCCATCTCTTTCACAGCGGTTATGGAGATAGAATCGATGAGATAATTGTCTTAGAGAATGGTGATATCTTAGTCGCTGGTGGTTTTTGTTGGCTTTCAAATGAATGTTATTTCCAAGGGGATGGTATGCTTCTCGAAGCACCAGGGAGAAATTTGGACGCATTTGTTTTCAGAATGAATCCTTCAGGAGAGGTAATCTGGTCTCGTGCTTTTTGGTCTGCTGGAAATGATTTAATCCACAGTTTGGACGAGGGCCCGAACGGTGAAATTTACCTTCAGGGAACATTTTGCGCGGATGCTACTGGCTCGGGATGTAGATTGAATTCAGTTGAAGGGGTCGAAGGCCCTTTGACCAAAGGCGGTTCTGATATTTTTATTGGCAAATTAACCTCTGATGGTTCTCTGGATTGGGTCAAAACTCTAGGAAGCTCCACGGAGGATCATACTCTTGGAGGCGGTTATTGGTCTCTACAACAGATGGGCATCGTAGCATCATCAGACGGCGGAGTATTGGTTACTGGTTCAGTTTGTCACGACGGTTCATTCTTCGACACATGCTCATTCAGACTGTCTCCTAATGACGTAATCACTAGTCAAGATGGTTTTGTCGCAAAATATTCGGCTAACGGGAGTTATGAATGGTACGAGAAAATTGGAGGCGCTGGTGTTGATTACGTACAAGTTACAGTACCTATTGATGATAACAGAATACTAGTAGGTGGAAACCATTATTCTAGCAATTTTTCAGTCACAGGATATTGGGTGAATAACTCTGGTAGTTCTGATGCTTGGTGGGCTATCTTCAACCACCAAAACCAGGAATGGGAGGGCCTTTGGGATTCTGATGAAACTGGAGATTCTTACATACATTCAGCTTCGGTTGGCGTAGATGGCGAAATTATAGTTGCAGGTTCAGGTTGTTGGCAGATCACACCTTGCACAATTGAAGTTACAGGCAAATCACACAATGGTCGTTCTTATGGAATAGGTTGGGCATTGAAGGTCGATCAAGAAGGAAACAGTGAATGGATTCGAGGAGTATACTCTACAACTAGATCGGCTTCTCCTGTTTCTCAAGTATTGCAAAACAGCTTCGGTGACATTGCAATGTCGATACCAAATTGTTACAGTGAAGATAATGAGAATGATTGCAGTATTACAATGGCGGGACACACCTTCAACTCCGTTGAGAATGCTACTTTAATCCGAGTAATGATTCTAGATTTTGATAGAGATGGAGTAGTTGATGAATTCGACAATTGTCCAGCAGG
>DALV01000058.1:2794-4315 GCA_002496905.1 Euryarchaeota archaeon UBA105
GATCAAGGATGGACAAGTGATGCCTCAAACGACAATGACGCAGATGGCTGCAATGATATTACGGAAGACCCAGATGACGACAATGACGGTTGGCTAGATTCGGATGAAATTGCCTGCTCTCACTCACCAATAGATCCAACCTCAATGCCAACCGATACTGATGGCGATGAAATCTGCAATAATCTCGACAACGATGATGATGATGATGGCTATCTTGACGTTGAAGACGCGTTTCCCTACAATTCCGAAGAATGGGTAGACAATGATATGGACGGAATAGGAGATAATCAGGACGATGACGATGACAATGATGATTGGGAAGATCATCAAGACGATTTTCCTAACGAAGCATGCGCCTATATTGATTCGGACGGAGATGGTCGCCCCGATTCTTTCGTGATTCCAAATTGTCCCACTTCTTTAGAGGAAGACACCGATGACGACGGAGATGGAGTCGACGATACCGTCGATGCCTGGCCATTGGACCCAGCAATGGGACTGGATACAGATGGAGATGGTCTCCCTGACAAACACAAATCAGGATTAACCGGTTCAATAGCCGAGGACATAGATGACGATAATGATGGATATCTGGATACAGAAGACGATTTCCCACTCGATGCTAATCGTTGGTTAGACACCGATGGTGATGGTATTGATGATTCGATAGATGCCGATAGAGATGGCGATGATTGGAGCGATATAGACGAAGAGAATTGTGGTACGGATTCAATGGACAATGGAGATTGGCCTACTGATTCAGATAATGATGGAATCTGCGATGCAATGGATAAGCAAGGTATAACTGAAGTCCTTTCAGGCGGAATTGGAATTGCATTTGCTCTCGCTTTCTTGCTAATTCTAGGAGCAATTGCCTACTCTAGGCAAGAATCTTCACTAGGCGAATCAAATCCTCAGATTCCACCTCCTCCATCACTTGATGAGGTAATGGAAGTAGAAGTAGAGGAAGATTCAGATTAGAACGGCAAACCATTTCCGTTAAATCTGAAATCGATTTGATTCAATCATGCGCATCAACCCAGTTGTGATATTGGCGGTATTCTTACTGTCCTCTGCGACTGTTGGATGCCTCTCCAATTCGCAAGAAAATAACGGTATTGAATTAACTGTAAATTATGAATTTACAAATGGTACGATTGTTGAAACATACGTTGATGGAGATTCTCAATCTAAATCCAACGTCATCCTAGATTTTGATTTTTCAACAACAAACTCCGAGTATGAGTTAGTTAGTTTTGGAATTGATCCTAATGATGGTCGAAGCCCGATTTTAGTATCCCCAGAAACATCACAAACGGTATCTGTCGAATTCTCTGAGCATGGGATCTACCATCTAGATGCATTTGCAGTCGACGAGATGGAATCAATAGAGAACCTGACAATTATTGTAAGAATCGAATTCATTATCGAATGGAAAGAAGATACAACCAATGAGCCAACTTCACTTGAAATTGATTCAATTCCCAAGAATGGGGGACCATATCCTTCGATGATAATCAT
>DALV01000059.1:0-1277 GCA_002496905.1 Euryarchaeota archaeon UBA105
AATCTTACAGGACATGCATCATCGCATAAATCGCAGCCATAGCATTTGTTCATTTCCCACTCGTATCCTCTAGCCATGCTACGCATGAGGAAGAAAACAATCGCACCAACACCCAAACAGGGAACGAATATAGAATATGTTAGCTTAGCATCCAAACTCTTAGGGTTCTTCTCGAAGGTTGGATTTTCTAATGTCATTGTTGACAATTCTGTTCCCGCAGGGAGGGCTGCTCGGTTTGCGGCGGCTCCATTTTCATCGAGTAGAAGAGGTTGGAAAGCTACAGCCGAGTAATCGGTAATCATGGTGACTGATTCGTTGACTCCAATAGATGTTACTTGGTAATCTAGGCGATAAACACCAGGTGCTAATTTTAGAGTGGTACTGTCACAAGATCCCTCAGCTGTCCAGAGAATATTTCCTGCATCGTTTGAAAGTGTCAAGTCTTGAGTATGTGTTCCAGCACCTCTTTCAGTGGTTCGGAAATTGCACCCAACATCAACGAAGACGGAGGAAACTCCCATATCTTCAATCTCGATTACGTCACTCCATGATTTACTGATACTAGTGCCATCGATTGTTCCGATGTATTCACCCGATTCACCACCTGAATTCTTTCCATCGAATGAATGGTCGTTGAAGCCCTCAAAATCGATAATTAGACGTTGAGTTGGTTGATAGATTCCCCAATTAGACCAATGTATTGCAGGTATTACGCACCATTTTTCAGGGTCATAATCTTCATCCAAAGTATCCCAAACACCTAGGTCTGATGATTCAGAGAATGTTAGACATTCATCCTCCCAATCCTGCCAATCATCTCCTTTCTCGTAGTACACCAGCGTGTCAGATGGTTGGCCACGCATGGTTTCCAATTCTTCGATATCATCCATTGCGCCTAGGCCTCCGTAGTCCCAGAAACCTCCCTCATATATCGGCCAGGTTACAGCTGAAATTAATACGGCGAGAATCAGAGAACCAACTGCTACTTGCTTCCCCATAGAAGGCGTTAATCTAGCCCCTATAGAATTTACAAGGGACCATCTGATGGCGAAGAATAAAACAGCGAAGATGAAAATCCCTGTGAGAATCCATGGTACTGCGTTGAATACTTCCGCTGTCCAAGGCGCCTGTCTTCCACAGTCGAAGATATGTTTTGAATTCGCCCAACAATAATCAGTTCTATCTTTGGCGTATAATTCTAGGAAGATATTGATGGAATATACAGAGATAAACCAAACGTGGGCGAGATATACTGCTCCTGCAGTGGCAAACCATGG
>DALV01000059.1:1659-3749 GCA_002496905.1 Euryarchaeota archaeon UBA105
ATTCCGGTTAGTGCGGCTCCCCACCACGCTGCGTTCCAAGAGATTACAGGTGAACCGAGGAACTCTCCAATAGGGCCGGCTGGGATAACGAATTGAGGCAGATATTCTCCCCATCTCAGATATCCATATGAGAATAAAACGTACCAATCTGGGAAAACGAATCCAGCTTGTGCAAATGGATCAGCAGCACTGTGTAGTGGAGGAGGAATTAGCCAACAATAGAAACATAAAACCATCAACATAGATGCAAAGATGATTGAGTCTCGCAATACTTCGGTTGGCCAAAAAGCATGGCCCATATGGACTCGACGTCGCTCTTGCTCAGATTCCAAAAGGCTGCTTTTTTCTCGAACATAGGTGTCAGCTATGCGTCCAAATCTATCGATCATTCCCATGAGATACTCCTCCAATCAATGCGGCTCCGCAATACCTTGCACCCAGACGATGAATAAGTGAGCCAGAATCAGTGTAGTTACAACAACGGGTAAGATGAAAACATGCAAGAAATACATTCTTGTTACAGTTTGGCCAGAAAGAGAAGTCCCTGCAAACATAGCGGTTGCAATCCATCCGCCAATTAGAGGAGTAGAGTTTGCCATGTTGATTCCAATTGTTGCTGCACCGAAAGCTAGGCTATCCCAAGGTAGGAGATATCCTGAGTAACCGAAAAAGATAGTGAAGAACATCAAGGCTACTCCAATCAGCCAGTTCAACTCTCGTGGATTTCTGTATGCACCTGTGAAGTAAACTCTGCACATATGTAAGAATACGGCTGCAACCATGAAGTGTGTAGTCCAATGGTGAATGGAGCGGATGATATATCCAAATGGTAATTGAGTCATGATGAATTCCATTGAGGAGTATGCAGGAGTCGGATCACCCTCGCCTCCAGGAACATAATAAAGCCCTAGAATCGCACCCGTGATTACAAGAATTACGAAGGCGAGGAAGGAAATTCCGCCAAGGCAGTATAATGGATACCAGTACCAAATAATTCGAAGTTTATATTTTTCAGCGTGAGTTAGTGGCATCTGTCTGTGGACACTGTAGTATGCATCTCTACTCATACCCCAATAATCCTGAATCCTGAATCTAGTGTCCAACCAAGAGAAAGCCCAGAGGAATGTTTTCTCCGCCAGCCCCATACTTCCAGCACTTGTTTCCACGGCCCTCAAGATATCCTTTCTCGGCATATCGTCCCGCTCTTTTCGGAGAGTGAATGCAACAAGCACAACAATGAGCGCGATGAATAACCATAAAAACCAAAATTGTAGCATTTTTTCACCTTCAATCGCAATATGTGTACCAATCGATAAAGTCCGGTAATGCTTCGATAATATCACCGGACTTAACCCAAGGAATAAGAGGTAATCCATATGGTGCTGGGCCTCCAGTTCTTCGAATGCCAACAAAGTCAAATTCTGCACCAGATGATCGATTTCTGCTACGGTTTTTCTCGATAGCAGTGGGGTCGAATCTACTAGAATGACAAATGCAGAATAATTTGTTTCCACCAGCATCAACTGCCCCTGGTGTCCATTGATCATTTGTGAAATCATTCTTCACAAGTTGCCAGCCAGGGATACAACATAGGTGAGTACATCGAGAAAAAATCAAAATCAAATTGTCGTGAATGGACAACGATGCATAATCTGGATTCTCTTCTAGTTCGTATCCACTTCCAATATATTTCCCGCTCTCATTGTAGCCATCCATGAATTGGAACCTTGGTACGTTCGTAGTAGGGGCTTTGGATACATTTTCTTCGTGTGGGACATAAACCACATTCACCGGCATTCCAGACCATACGCCTTGCGCACCGGACATACCGGTGCCACTATTTGCAGCGGCATCAACAAAAGCGGAGTAATTCATAGGTTCAAGATGCCTATCGCCATACCAAGCGGAATCTTCCGCACCAGTAGGAACCCAGAATCTAACGGCTGAATCTCCGCCGGAAGATTCGGCTGTTCCCATTAGCAGTGAAGCAAAACCGATACTACCAAGGCTAGCCATGGTGATAACTCCGGCTGCTGTATTGAATGAGTGGCGCATAAACTCCCTTCGATCAATGGCAGGGTTCGATTCTT
>DALV01000059.1:4154-8698 GCA_002496905.1 Euryarchaeota archaeon UBA105
TCGTTTGAAGTAATGTATTTGTTTCTTCTGTGCTTGACAATAATTACATCAGGCATTACAAATCTCAAGTAAACTATACCCATCAAAATCACAGTAAGTAGAGTCATGGCAAGATGGAAGGATAGGCGCTGTTGGTCCCAGTGATTGTACAGACCATAGGAAAGCGTCCCAGCCCAATAAAGAGTCCAAAGGACGCCCCACATTGCAAAAATGATGACAAGCCAAGATTCGCCTGATGGAGAAATGCTTGCACGAATTATTGTTCCGGGTTCTGGGTCATTGAAAACCCCGTGGTCTACTGCATTCTGGTAGGCATCCTCGCTCAATTCAACTTCAGAAAGAGCATCTCTGGCATCTTCAACACTGACCTTGCCAGCCTTGACCTCGCGTAGAAGTTTCATAACGGCATCATCTCTCATAGTTGATCACCTCGTCGTAGATGCTTGATTCGTAACTTTAGCAAATTACTTCTTCCGACATAATGTCTGGAGAATCCATATCTTAGGAAGAATCCGCAGAAAAGTATGACTAGAATAACGGCTGCAAACCCAAGCAGACCTAGCCAGTGTGCTCGAAGCTTGGCGCCCATGTGGTGAAGATCGACATGTGTTTCTACTGGGGCTGGAGGTTCTATCTCGCCATTACCACTGAAAACAGTTCTTGTATCTCCTGCGTCCTCTCCTTCTTCTAGAGATACTGAGAGTCGATTCCATCTATCGAGTTCACTCGGGATTCCGTCACCATTAACCGAGTTTCCTGCTAACCAGATAGTGACAGCGCCATTGCCAGTCGGAGGTGCGGTCCAAGTAATCATCCAGGTTCTATCTGGAGTTGCAGCACCGGAACCCGTATGGCTTAAGCTGGCTCCATCTTCTTCCCAATTCTGGACTTGATTTTCGAACCCTTCAGCAGCTGCTAGCAAACCTCCGGTTACTCTCATGGCGAAACCACCAGTGTTGGAAGTTGAATCAATATCAGGGCCTCCGATTAATTGAATGGTAAGGGTGTAAGTAGTATCTGCTGAATAATGATATGGCAGCCCGTCTAAGATTACCGTCACTGAGTTATCGGGTAGTTCATTATGGCAGGTACATCCAGCGAGAGCGACATCTCCATCTCCATTTTCATCCCCACCTATGCCGTTTGAATATCCTTGAGTTGAGCCGGCTAATAATATGGCAAAACAGCCCAGAACTACAAGCCGATGAAAGGTCGGTAGATGCGCTCTCATCATTCGACCTCTTTGAGTAATTGATTCCAGCGGTCTGAGGGCTATCAAGGTTTCAGTTTGACCCCTTCGGGGTCGCTTCTTTTGTTAAGATTTTTTTTCTAACAAACTTTGACAGACAAAACTCAAACCAAAACACTCCTTCGTTCAATTCATGGCGGGGCCTGTTTGGAAGAATATTTACCGCCTCAGCGATGAGCAAATTTCCTCTCTAGACGAGGCTGAAGAGAAGATGGAAAGATTGGATATTTCCGAGGCTGAAAAGATTCTCCTTCGAATGTTGGAAGATGAACCAAACTGCGTACCAGTTCTAAATAATCTAGCTCACATGAATGGAAGGTATCTTTCAGAGTTTGAGAAGGCTGTTGAATACTATGACATGGTACTCGAGATAGAACCAGACAATGCTTGGGCAAGGGATGAAAGAAGGCGATATCGCCGTTATCTTACCTACGATTGACCCGCAGTTTGAAGGCGCGTCTGTTCTCCAATAGTAGATATGCACGAGGGCGCGATACTCATCGCAGGAGTCGGTGGCCTTGGTTGTGCGTGGGCTGTAGCGGCGCACCAACAGTGTGCCGATCTATCTGATCTTCTATTGATCGATGCCGATGAAGCCTCATTTAGAGGCTCAGGTCAAGCGCACTGCCTACACCTAGATGCAATTGGCGATGGAAGTGGAGCGGCAGCTCTCCCTAACCTTGCAGCTCATCGATTGAGTGAGGGCTTATCAGCAATCGATTCATTATTGGACAAAGCAGAATTATTGTTCATAATGACAGGTTTAGGTGGAGGTACAGGTTCTGGAGCCGCAAGTGAACTTGCAAGAATCGCACGTACAAGGAATTGTATTGTGATGTCGATAGCTGGTCTACCATTTGCTGAGCAGCCTCTTCGAAGCGCTATCGCAAACGCGGCTTTACCTGCTCTGGAGGGGCAATCACATGTCTGTATACGCGTTAGTATGGAGAGACTTGCATGGTATGCAAGAGCAAGAGATGAGGATTGGCAATCCGGCTCAGGTTGGATCCAAGATTTAGTCGAAGGGCTTGTTACAACTTTGGCCAAAGTCGGGAAACTCAATCTAGACTTAATGGATCTTCGAACAGTTGTAGAGCACCAAGGCGGAGCCACTCTGATTGTAGGGACTGGCAGCGTTATAGAGCCTTTGCAGATTGTAGAGTTAGCTAGACGTTCTCCACTAACTGAAGTAGATGTGTCAGGTGCAAAGGGTTGTTTAATTCAAGTTGAAGGTGGGCCGGACATGACATTGCATCATCTAAATCAACTAAGCGAATCATTAGTCAGTTCTTTACACCCTGATTGCCAGGTGATTTTAGGGGCAAGAGCTAGCGATGAAATGGTGGGTAGGTTGCGATTAGTTGCAGTGGTTAGTGGCCTTTCGTAATTATAATCGATGAAATATTCTAAGTTCGATTAAGCGGGAACTCGTTAAGCATCGACCTATTCGCCGAAGCATGGCTCGACAGAGCAAAGCCTCCCGTGGCAAACATCGTTGGATGGGTTTGCGGATAAACAAAGGTGAGTTATCTCGAGATTCTGCAAGCAAAATTATTGAACAAAATTTACCAGACATTAATTTCCGATTATTCGATTGTTTATCATTTCAATCGGGTACATTAGTGATAATTAGGGTGACGCTTCAAAACAAAGAAATTGCTAGGCGAAAATTGAATTTAAACCCAGAAATAGAAACTGTGACTACTTCTGGAAAGATTAGATTGGTTAGGGAACGTATGGGGATTCCAAGACCACCTAGAAAGTAATGGAAAAATCATCAACATCAGAAATCTCGTATTCCGAGCTATCTGAACCTGCTCTCAAACTACCAGTGTCACAAAGACCAACAATATTTACTGTATTCCCTTCAAACTTGACGGTAACTCCTGTAGATAGGAGCTCGCTTAATTTGGCCCAGGATTTCTGTTGCCATTGTATATTTTCAGAAGTTTCTATTAGAGGAGTGGGGTCCAAAATTGACCCTATTGCCGCATCAATAATTTTGAACATCTCATTGGAGTCAATATCGGAGAAATATTCTTTCCAACCAGAATAAGAAACACCGTCAATTTCTCCAGTATTCTTGTTTAATCCAACACCGATCCTAATTGTTCCATCATAGGTGCTAGATTCTAGTAAAATCCCGCCGCATTTTATGCCCTGCCAAAACAAGTCATTCGGCCATTTTAGTTGGACTCCTAATGCTTCACAAATTGACGCCCCTATCGATACTTGTAACAGGCCAGGGGTCCATCGATTTATTTCCTCTAATTGAACACTCCAAGAAGCAATCATGTCACCATGATTAGAATGCCAAATAGATCCTCTCCTCCCTCTCCCGCTTGTCTGTTTCCCTGAACGAATTCTCTGCCACCCACATTTTGGTAAATTTCGCGCCTCATCCATAGTCGATTTTGTTTCCTCAAGGTAGGCAGATTCACAACCAAGCCCAGGCCTCCAGAATGCTATAACTTCTAGGGTATCGTCACCTACTCTTTCAACTGCCAAAGATCTCTTTGACCACCCCTTCCTTAGCCAAGTTAATGGTGAATTTTTTGGATTCGAATCAGAGTTCATTAGAAGTACAAATATCGTTCCATTTTGACTTTCAACATTTGCTAAATCAAGTAATTGTTCGGACCAACCTCTATTTCTCTCATCGGTCAAAGCGGCTTCTTCCATTGGTCCAAGCATATTCTCAAAATCCGGAGATAAGTATGGTAAATTCCATACAACCAGGTCGGCATTAGTTGGCAAGGTCCAATTTTCCCCCCCGACTCCTCCCTCTTCTACAGCGACTCTATCATTTACTCCTGCAGCTTCAGAATTCCCTTTCGTCGCTACCACTGCCAGTGGATTTACGTCAAAGGCGGTTACATTCCAGCCTTCCAGGGCCTTGGCAATTGAAATCGCCCCCGAACCACACCCTATCTCAACCAAATGTCCAGGTTTCAACTTAATGCGGTCTAGTCCCTTAAGCAGGAGTTTGGTATCTCGTCTGGGTGGGTAAACAGTAGGCGGTACAATCAACTTGATGGAATTCTTATCATTTATCTTGAAATCATGAACCTTGGATTGATCATAAGAGGAGTATTCAACCTCCCTTGATATTTCACTAGTGCCCATTTTTCCACCTAAATTTCACAAACCTTTATTCATGGAAGTCCTTACTTCTTTCCGCTCTCTCGGCCCCCTTGAGGGTGATTGGTCCAGCCGTGCCTATGCTATGCATAGACCGTCACTTTCTTAAACACCCCTTCGGTCGACGGGCAGCCCAGCACTAGCCATGGGCCTG
>DALV01000075.1:0-9827 GCA_002496905.1 Euryarchaeota archaeon UBA105
TGAGCTCGAAAGAAGCAAGAGAGATATCAGAATCAATGCAACTTGCCTATTCTTCAGAATCGAGGGGTTGGATTTCGCGCCTTGCATCGCTCATCAACTCCTCAATTATCTCTCTGTGGTGTGATTAGAACATTCGAGCCGTCGCGTTCGATGAGTGGGAGAGAGAGTGTGCTATCGTCGATAATATGCACGTGCACTGGGCAGGCTGCTCCGCAGGCTGGAGCGAGGTAGTCCTTGCCAGAGGTCGTCATGACTAGTTTGATTCCGTTTCCTGCTGGAAGAAGGTGGTCGATACCTTGGAATTCCATCATCATCGTTACTGTCTGACCTGGGATTATTCCAGTAGGTTCGTTTCCTCCGGAATGGTATCGAATATCCATCGTCGCATGACCAATCCTAATTCCAGTAATCGAATCTTGCATTTCGACGAATACTTGCCCGCCATCATACACTGCAGAAGCGAGCAAATGTAATCGAACAAGGCCGGAAATATGCACGTCCTCATCGAAGGCTGGGCACTCAACAATGACTTCACTGACGCCCCCAATAACCGGCGCTCCCCCTACCCACGAGTTGCCTTGATTTGTGCAATCACCAAGAGATATGTCGGTCCAATTGATGTCACGGGGGGGCCAGGTTTGCTCGATTCGCCACTCGCCGTCTGTACGTTGAATCTGGGCTGAGAGATCGGGTTTCGGGCCAATTCCTTTGAGATAGTATTCGAACCACTCAAACAAATCCTGTGCCCAGTCCCAGCGCGTCATATTATCGCGAGCCTCGAAGCCATTGCCACTACTCACGCCATCGTGGCTGGAAACTTGGTCAGGGTAATGGTGACCCCATTGACCTAGTATTCCTCTGACATCGTACCCGGCATCGATGTATTCCTGATACCAATTTACTCCAACAGGCCCTCCGAACACTTGGTGAGGATCAACGTTCCAATCTTGCATTCCCTGAACCCAGTAAATACTTCCATTCCAATTTCCAAATGCCTTGTCGATATGGCTTCTCTCGTCGTAATAATTTTGCATATAGGGATCCATTTCCCCACCAATGTAAGTTACCGGTCCCGCGAAAAGTCCCTCGGCGATATCAGGGCAAACATTGTCTAAGTCGTCCTCATTGTAGTCGACTGTGCTCGAGAAGTAATTCATGTGCATGACTTGGCTTCTCGCCTCAGCACTGCCGTTTTTGTACAATAGAGGATGTAGTGCTGTAGTCCCCGAAATCGGTACGATTGTTTTCAGATACTCACTACCCTGAGCCGCTGCCTCCCATTGAGTAGCGCCCTCGTAGGACTTGCCATATAGGCCGACGTGACCATTACTCCATTCCTGTGATCCAAGCCATTCTACTGCGTGATGAATGCCCCATCCTTCGCCAGCTCCACGGTAATCGAAGCATCCACTGGAAAGTTCAGTCCCGAAGACGCTGGCTTGGGCCAATGCATAGCCGTGAGGAACGAAATTTCGGAAAATGAACTCCCCTCGACCGGCAGCTACTACGTTGGTTGGGTTGGATTCGTCTCCGGGCTGGCCGTAGGAGAAATATGGGCTGATTATTGCGATAACAGGGACCTTTTCACCTTCCAAGGTATTGTTTGGAAGCCAATAGGATAGGTGAACTGTGGATTGAGCAGGGCCTGTCTCCCAAACTTGACTGGTATCGACCTCTATGAATGCCTCTTGAACATCAAGGGCTTGGTATGGCCCTGGCTCTAGAAGATATGACATCGTGTCGTTAGTTTGCCACTCTAGAGTGTGTCTATCCCAAATCGATGGGTATGGATTTTCATCCATCTTTTCAGGGGTTTCTTCGGTAGCCCAGAACATGCAGCCGGAGAGGCTCATCGCTAGCAACATCAGGACCGCTGCTCCCGCGCGCGTGCGCCGCCTCATGGAGGCGGCGAGAGGAAGCAGACATCTCAAACCTGCGGATTGAAAACTAGAGGGCAAGTGGTAATTGTGTGGATACCGAAATAGTTCATCGCCGTCGCTGGATGATTCTCGGTGTCATGAGTCTTAGTCTTGTTATTGTGATGCTCAATAATGTGACACTGAACGTCGCTCTTCCTGAACTCTCAAAGGATCTTCGAGCAGATAATACCGAGTTGCAGTGGATTCTAGATGCCTATGCATTAGTCTTCGGCGGATTGCTTCTTGTTATGGGTGCCCTTGGCGATCGATTCGGTCGCAAAGGCGCCCTGCAAATTGGGCTCTTGTTAGTTGCAACCGCTTCTGCCCTGACCGCGATGTATGCATCGACATCGGGCGAGGTAATTGTTGCCCGCGCGGTAATGGGAATTGGAGCAGCCCTCGTGATGCCGGCAACGCTCTCTGTGGTGGTGGTTGTATTCCCTCCTGAAGAAAGGGGCAAAGCGGTTGGAATATGGGCCGCTATGGCCGGAGTCGGCGCTCCACTTGGTCTACTTGTAGGAGGGTGGGCTGTGGAGAATTACGATTGGCAAATGGTCTTCTGGATTAATGTTCCAATTATCGCTTTAGCACTACTTCTCGGGCTATTTCTCGTGCCCAAATCTAAGGATAATCAAGAGCGCCCTCTCGATCCTATTGGGGCCTTCCTTTCCATAGGCGCATTGGGTTCAATTCTCTACGCCATAATCGAGGCCCCGAGTCATGGATGGACGTCGCCAGAAACGATTGGAGTGGCGGGCCTCGGCTTGCTGTTTACTCTAGCATTCATCCAATGGGAGAGGCGTGTTGAGCATCCAATGCTGCCAATCGAATTCTTCTCCTCACCTGGCTTTACCATGGGATTGATTGCAATCATGTTAGCATTCTTCGTTATGTTCTCATTCATGTTCACGCAAATGCTTCATTTCCAATTGGTACGAGGGCACACAGCCCTAGATGCGGCTTTGAGATTCCTTCCTCTACCGCTGGGGTTGATGCCTGCGGCAGCTAACTCAGATCGTCTAGTTGCGCGATTCGGAAGTAATCGAATTGTCAGTACTGGTCTAACTTTGGTCGCCATTGGAATGGTCCTCTTCACCACTGTAACTATTGATACGGAATATCTTCAAATCGCTGTCACCTTCTTCCTTCTAGGGCTTGGTATGGGACTAACTATGGCGCCTTCTACTACTCTTGTAATGGATTCAATCCCTGAAGACAAGGCAGGGGTAGGGAGTGCCACAAACGATGCAAGTAGAGAAATCGGCGGCGCGCTTGGAATTGCGATTGGCGGTTCTGTGCTCAACGAATATTATCAACGCAGCCTAGTGGTTCCTGAGGAACTAGAACATCTTGATTCCGTTCTTCGTGAATCATTCCCCGCAGCGATGAGGATTGGAGGGGATATGCTGTCAGAAGGTAATGAGGTAGGCGCCCAGTTAATTGAATCCGCAAGACTTGCATTTGTAGACGGAATGATTGCATCCGCTTGGGTAGGGGCGGTAATTGCCCTTACCAATGCGTTGCTAGTCTGGAAATTTATGCCTTCGCGTGCAATCTATGATTAAGAAAATTCACTCTCGGTTGAGGACCATATGGAGTAAGAGTCCAACCGGCATCAGCATGACCCCGAAGAAGACAATCCCTCGTGTTTGATTAATTCCGATTTCATTCTCAATCGCCTTGCGCCACATCCACCTAGTGGCAATTATGTCGCCTGCGACCATATGGGTCCATGCAAGAACCGTTCCCGACTCCGTTCCCAGAAGATTGACCATAGTATCCATCATGTCAGCAGGATTTCCAGAAAATAATTCTATCATGCCGCTTGGATCAACAATTATTGTGGCAAAATATGCAACTAAGGGTCCGATGAAAAGAGTATTTCCTTCCACCCATTTCGAAGTTCTTTCAGATGTGGGTTCAATCATCATAAGCAACCAAAAAGGCCCAACCCAAATAGTTGGAATCAGAAACAGTACCGCATAAATCAATTCCATATCAATCACTCAACGCTGCTGCAACTTCTCCGGCTTCTTCCAATTGTTCAATTGAAAACCAGTAAGAGGAGGCCTGCCATACGATATCCCCGTTTTTGTCAAGCAAAATTACAGAGGGAGTTGGTAAATTCCCAAAAGCTTCTACAACTGAAAGTTCCGAAGGCTCTCTAGTATCGAAATCAAGCGCTAGGCGCGAATGCCCATCAATAACCACCGGCCATGGCGAATAGTGATCGCTTGAGTTGTTTCCATAAACTTGCATTATGTTTTCTGATGATTCGAAGTTACCGTATCTGTGAATTGTAATTGGTTGAATCGTGCTATAGTTGAGATTACTTTCTCGGATTCCTTCTGCCCATTCGTGGCAACCTTGACATTGCGAACTAACCCAGAACAAAAGTACTGGATTTTCTCCTAATTCGGTAGTCAGGTCTAACATCGGACCTCCATCAACATCTCTTCCCAGTGTTGGGAGTGTGAAGGTGTATCTTTTGTCTTCAATTTCCTCTTCTCCAAGCTCTTCTTGGATTTCTTCAGCCAAACATCCTGCTGTAGCAGATAGTAGGAATAATGCAGTCAAAAGCCCAATTATTTTCTTCATTTTTCTCTCTCCAATTATGGCTTGATAGTACCTAATCCGCCATTGACTCCGATGATTTGCCCCGTCATCCATTCAGGGGCACCATTTACCAACCAACTTGCAACATCAGCAATTTCCTTTGCTTCACCAATTCTTCCGACCGGATGCATCAAGTCACTAATTTTCCGACTTGCATCATTCTTCAGAAGGTGTTCCGACATCGGTGTATCAGTCATTGCAGGGGCGATCGCATTGACCCTAATCCCCCGCTTTGCATAGTCTGCAGCAGAGGCGCGAGTCAATCCTTCAACAGCCGCTTTTGCTGCGGCAATAGCGGCGTGATTAGTCATACCATGAGTGGCCGCTACGGAAGAAAACAGAACAATCCTACCTCCTTCACCCCTCATCATCGGAACCGCGGCCGATCGAATCGCATTGAAAGCAGTGGTGAAGTTTTGGTCAATCGTATCTTGTACCTGTTCTGTGGATGTTGCATGTAGAGGTCTCAGAAGGATTGAGCCAACAGCGACGACGACGGCATCAAGGCGTCCATGACGTTGGAGGATTTCTCCAACCGCTTCCTTCATTGCATCTGCATCTCTGGCATCCACTGGTAGTATTTCGAGGCCACTAATTTCGTTACTAAGTGATTCTAGCGTTTCTTCAGTTCTACCACTCGCTACAATATTCCAGCCTTCTTCGGAGAGATTCTGACAAACATTACTCCCCACTCCTCCGGCGGCCCCCAATACCCATACAACAGACAATTCATGACCTCCTTAGGATCTATCTCATTGCCTTAGGTCTACGGAGATCAGGGAACCAAGTATCTACACCATTCCAATCAACAGGAATCCCTAGATCGGAAATTACCAGCTTACTGCTAATCCTAGCACTCTCAAAGATTGTTGGAAGACCACTTCCTGGATGAGTCCCCCCTCCAACTAAGTAGAGACCATTCAATTCCTCGAAGCGATTGTGGGGGCGCCTCCAAAGCATTTGGTCTAGTCCGTGGGCTAAATTGAAAACTGCTCCTCGATATATGTCGGAAGCACCCCAATCATCAGGAGTAACGATTGTCTTACTAACCATGTGATCTCGAAGATTTGTGTATCCTAAATGCGCCATCTGATCGATGATTAACTCAGAAAACTCTTCCTTTTCATTCTCCCAGACAATACTTGGATCTGTGTTGGGAACTGGAACTAGAACATACAGTGTGGATTGTCCCTTTGGAGCCATGCTTGGGTCGGTGATGCAAGCGTTCTGTACGTAAATAGAGGGATCATTCCAAGGAATTTTGTGATTGTCGATATTCACCAAACTATTCTCATAATCTGCAGAGGCATAGATTTGATGATGGGGTTCATCGTATAGTTTGTCAACTCCAAGATAAAGCATGAAAGTCGAGCAAGAATACGATTTCTTCTGCAACTTTTCATCGGACCACTTCTTTCTCTTCTGGTTTGGAATCATGGTAGTCATGGCATGACCAAAGTCTGCATTCATGATGATCTTTTCAGCCATATAATCCACATTCTTTGTTCGCAAACCTTTGACAGTCTTGCCTTCGATGATGACTTCATCGACCTCGGTCTCTAATTCGAACAGAACTCCCATCTCTCTGGCAATTTCTCCCATCCTAGCAGTAATTGAGCCGAGGCCACCTTTAGCATGGAAAATCCCGTGCTCGTACTCCAAGAATGCTAGAATAGTGAATAACGATGGTGCATGAAAAGGACTCATTCCGAGATATTTAGTTTGGAAAGACATTGCCAATCTAACTCGCTCATCGTCGAATAATCGTTCGAGATCAGATGCAACGCTGGCCCAGGGTCTCAGCACGGTAGCTGCGGAAAAGGCACGCTTGGAAAGAAGGTCGGATGGCCCCCTCCAAGGTGTTTGCAGACAACCCCTTGAACGGGCCAACTTTCTTCGATTCTCAGTGATGTAACGCTTGAATCCCTCGGCGTCTTTGTCGCCAGATAATTCCCTTACCCTTTCTGTCATCGCCTCTAAATTACAGGTGGCATCAATGGAGCCACCCCTTCCAAAGACAAGCCGATATGAGGGGTCTAGAGGTATCAGGCCAAGCTCCTCATGAGCGTCTCTTCCAATCGCTTGGAAAATTTCCTCTATAACTTCTGGATAATGGAAAAAGGTAGGGCCCCTATCGAACTTGAATCCATCATGTTCGACGATTCTTGTCCTCCCTCCTATGAAAGGGGTCTTTTCGATTACTCGGACCTTCAAACCACTGTGGGCTAGGAGAAGGGCGGAAGCCAGGCCACCGGGTCCTGCTCCAACAATCAAAATGTCTTGCTCTTTGTTAATCGAGTTCTCAGACTCAAGAGAAAGGGAGGGGGATTGCATGCTCATTCCTCAAGAGGGGGTCTGATTACACCAAGAGTTGACATCAGCACGTTTGCCTTTTGGAAGGCCGTTAAACTAAGTTGTTGCGAGACAACATCGCCACACAATATCTCTGCTTGTCTTACTAATTGGGAATAGACTGATACCATGATAGTAGGGCTCTTTCTGGAGTCTGTGTGGATCATTGGAAGTAGTTTAACAGCCTCTTCTCTGTGTGCCTTACATCTCTCGATGTAGTCTTGCATGAATTCTTGCCAATTAGGATTCGAGGCGAGGCTCGGGCTGGATAAATCGTAGGAACTAATACCATACGATTGCAACTCAGTAATAGGAAGGTAAATCCTTCCGGAAGCAAGATCGGATTGAATGTCACGAAGAATATTCACCATTTGCAAGAAAATTCCCATTTCTTCTGCGTAATGTTCAGCCTCTTGACCATCGTATCCATACAGATGGAGGAGGCATAGTCCGACTGAAGAAGCGACATTGTAGCAATAGCCACTGAGATCTTCATAGGTCTGGTAATTTGTTGGATATAGGTCATCTTCCATTCCATCGATTAGGGAATGCAGATGCTGAGATGGAATGTTGAATTTCTCAATAGTGTGCCAGAATGCTAAGAAAAATTTCTCTTTTGGAAATGAGCAATTTGTCAACGGCTGAATGTTATCTCTGAGATATATCAGGGCACAAAGTCGGGCTATATGGGTCTCATGATCTAAAGTCCCACGAGACTCATGTTTGTCATCCAAATACTTGGATTTCTGTAGAGCTCTCAAACGTAGCGAACCCATTTGTTGAGGGGAGAAAATAGAGAAATCGGGCAACCAGTCGCCATCTGCAACATCATCTGCTCTGCGACAAAATGCATACAGCGCCTTTATCCCATCATGCTTTTCTTTTGGGAGGGTTCTGAATGCCCTCAGGAACGAGGAAGAAGACTCAGTTGCGATCCTCTCACATTCGAGGTATGACTCACTTAATGTCGCAGCATCATTGCTTACGACATCCCCCAACATGCATCGACATCGACCATGCTCCGTATATAATGAAATGTTTTCAAAAATTATTCTTAATTCAATAAATAATCAGTTTTTATAGGGCGGATAAGGTTCTGGAATAGATAGACAGGTACGAAACTCCTCAAGATATGGACTCATTGAAAGAATTAATTTGACATCAGGGTGAGTGCGGATAACTAAACCATCGAGATACATCAGTGCACGTATGATTGGAAAGGCCTCTTCGCCGAATACTGCGCCTGCCTCCTCCACAGCGCATCTAACCGTTTTCATCATTATTTGAGTAAGACTTTGTTCCCCGATAGAGCGCATCTCAAAGTCATGGTAAATCTGGTGCATCTTACTCATGTACCTCTCCTTACGCAACTCGTCTAGGTCCTCCTCTGAAAGTCCAAGGAGTGACTGGAATGCATCATCATAATCACTGTTGGATAAATGTTCGAAGAATCTGAAAAGAGAGCTGCTGACATGTTTGGGAGCATGACAAATCGCTCCATTATCGATGAAGACAAACATTCCATCGTCATCGATGATACAATTCCCCGGATGTAAATCTCCATGGAATGTTCCAATGCCGAATAGGTAGGCACCATGAATCCGGAAAAGATCTAGTAAAGTCGACCAGGACAATGAGCCAGCATCAATTCCATCCTCAAGAGAATCTCCTCTGATGAATTCGGAAACTAGTACATGATGATTTGACAATTCGCGATAGTACTTTGGGAATCTGAGTCTGTGCATTTGGAATGTGTCATCGATTTCCAATTGAATTTTCTTTAATTCATCAGCACCTGAAATCTCATTTCGCAGATCAAGCTCTCTTGTTGTGTAGTCCGCAACGTGATTCAGTAGAGCGACTGGATTACCGACCTTGCGTAACTTAGGCATGAAGATTAAGAAAATTCGCAACCATCTTCGCATTCGCCTAACATCTCGGCGGAAAGCCTTCTCATTCTGGGCCTTGATGACCTTGATTACAACATCCTCGCCGGTCTTCAGACGAGCTCGGTGAACTTGCCCAACAGAAGCAGCCGCGATCGGAATTTTGTCTATTTCCTCGAAGGCATCGAAGAACCCCTCGGGTGCTCTCGTCTCGAGATTTTCAAATACCGACTCAGAAGGAATGCTGGATGCGTGCTGATACAATTGCTGTAATTGTCGGCACTTCTCGACGGGGATTATATCACTCCTCAATGCAAATATTTGGGCCAACTTAACGGCGAGTAATCCTTGGGATTGAATCCAATCTAAATCGGCTGGACCAGCCTTGAGAATCTGACGTATGAACTTGGCAAATGTCCAGACTCGCATATCGAGTGAGTAATCCTTTCACAATATCAAGTGCTGTTTCAGATTTGTAACAAATCAGTATTAGAATCGAAAATTCAATGAATTATTTCGATTGTTTGGAAAACCAACTAGGCGTCCACCAATTCGCTTTCCCAAGTAAACGCATTGTCGAAGGTACTACGATTGCCCTCACAATTGTGGCATCTACAATAACCGCAACAGCAAGAGCAAATCCTATCGATTTGATGATTAAAACGTCTGCGAGGATAAAACCGAAGAAGACGGCTACCATGATTGCAGCAGCGCCTGTGATTAGGCTGCCAGAGGCTTGCAGTCCCTCTGCAACTGCCTGTGTATTATCTCCCGTCTCCTCCCATGCTTCGTGGATTCTGGACAGCATCAAAACCTCATAGTCCATAGACAACCCAAATGCGATTCCGAATACCAATGGTGGCACAACTAGATCGAGTGGTTGGGCGGAATAATTCAGAACGCCAGTAAGTAATCCGTCCTGGAATACAACTACGATTATTCCGAAAGATGCAGATACAGAAAGTATGTTCATCAAGATGGCTTTGATTGGAACTAAAATCGAATTCACCTGCACGAAAACGAGGAGGACCGTCAGCAGTAGAACGAAAGCGAG
>DALV01000075.1:10215-10550 GCA_002496905.1 Euryarchaeota archaeon UBA105
ATTAGCACCTCCATGTCCTTATCGTCTGCAATATCCATCATTTCTCTAACAATACGCTCCGATTCGTCTGAACCACTTCGGTGTTGAACCGGGACAGAAAGCCGTATGATATTCTCAGAGACGGAGGCTGTCCATTCCTCTTGCACTTCTTGCGGCCATTCTGAGAATTGTTGTTCGAACAAAGCTGGATTACAGATTGGATGCGTAACCCCTATGACTCCATCAATTTGGCTAATCTGTTGACACAGTGGCAAAACTCGTTCAGAAAATTCTTTCGAAAATGGCTCGTCGAATTCGTCTAACACGATTACAATAGGGATACTCGAAGCAGTGTA
>DALV01000075.1:10924-12487 GCA_002496905.1 Euryarchaeota archaeon UBA105
GGCAAGGCCTCGATACCGCCCGCACTGAGTTCGACACGGAGGAAAGGGGACGCAGCAAGAAGGAGTACAACCAGTGCTGGAACTAACCATCGAAGAGGATTTTTCATTACCTTGATTGAGAGTTTCTTCCAAAAATCAGTCTTACGGTTTGCACCGGGGATAGGAACTGGAAGAGAATTGATTCGAGGGCCAAGGTAGGATAGCATTGCAGGTAGGACTGTGAATGAGTAGAGCATTGCTGCTGCAACCGCGAGGAATGCCCCCATGCCCATCGATGGCATGTGGGTTGCTTCGAAGTAGAAGAGGCTGCAAAGACCTACGGCAACTGTGGCGCCGGAGAACATTACTGCCCTACCTGCTGTATCCATCATTGTTGCAATAGCAGCCTCTGTCGATTCGCCCTTGGCAATCTCTTCTCTGAATCTGCTAATCATGAATAAACTGTAGTCAATTGACACAGCAATCCCAATCAATGAAATCATACTGACGGAATATTCTGTCAAGCCGAAAAACCACCAATCTGAGATCCAATAACTAATTCCCGTGGCCAAGGCAACCATCAACAAAGCCACCACTAACGGAAGCATTGCTGCGGTGAATGTCCCAAACACAAAGAGGAGAATGATCAAAGAAATTGGAAGACCTATTACCTCTGCACGAATGGTATCATTTTTCATCGCTGTATCGAAATCGTTTCCAATAATCAGGCTACCAGTTACGGTGACTTCGAGGCTCTCGCTTTCAATTGATTTCAAATCCGAAATCATATCGTTAAGCTCGGATTCAGACCCCCCTACTGAGAGATAGACTGCTGTCCTTTTCCCATCTGAAGAGCTGTGAGTTGCAATCACTTGTTGATTGGTTGGGTCATCGTAAATAGTCGAAATACTAACAATATCAATTTCTATTTCTCGTATTGATTCTATGAAAGCCTCGACTGCAGATTGAAACTCTTCTTCCTGCCATGTCATCTCTTCATGAGAGAGGATGTATGTGACGGTGTTGGAAGCTGAAACGGGTAGTTGTTCATCGATTAGACTCAATGCCTTACCTGAATCGGTTGTTGGAGGTGGTGCATTACCATCAATGAAATTCTCTCCTTGACTGAGGAGGACGCCGGAAAAGAGTAAGGAAACGGCGGCGAGAGCAAGGACTGCTCTGCGGTTTTGGTGGACATACAATCCGAAACGGTGCAAGCGGGTCATGATGCTGTTTGCTCGGCTGAAATTGTAGTTATAAGCGAGTGTTTTCGATTCCTTCAAAAATGAGTCGGGAAATTAAAAATCATCCTAATCTTCGATTTAACTCGGACATCAATTGGCGAGGAATCTCAGAGCCAATTGTCATACGCTCTCCATCCGGATGATCAAAAGACAATGATGTGGCATGAAGACAAAGTCTGTTTACACTCGCCTTACCAAAACCATGTCTTGTATCGCCAGCAACAGGACATCCAAGATTCGTCATATGCAATCGGATTTGAGCTCGGCGTCCTGTGTCTATTTTGATGCGGATGAGGCTGTGTGCTGGCCCTTCTTTCTCGAGCCACCAATTTGTGATTGC
>DALV01000075.1:12867-14892 GCA_002496905.1 Euryarchaeota archaeon UBA105
ATTCGTAGATTCTCCACACCTGAGTCAGCCGGGGGTTTTCTATGCACTACCGCGTGATAGATTCGCTCTACTGAGCGGCTTTTGAATTGTCTTTGGAGCATATCTTTGGTTTCTGCGGAACGCGCGAAGATCATGCATCCAGATGTCTCTCTATCGAGTCTGTGAACTAAGTGTGTGCGGGTTCTACCATTTTCCCAAGCCCATTTAGCGACTCGGTCATACATCGTATCTACTTCGCCTCTATCGGTTGCTACCGAAAGAAGACCTGCTGGTTTGTCGGCCAGGATTACTTCGTCATCGAAAAACAAAACCTCGGGTTCCGGGATTATTTCTTTGGGTTGAGTCAATGGTTTGTCACCATCTGCTTTCGAAAGTACTTCCACCAACGAGCCTTTTTTGACTTTCATATTTGCCCGAGTTGCCTTATCTCCATCGACTCTGACGCGTCCATGATCTACCATTCGGCGAAGGGAGTTTCGTTTGGCTGTGGGGTGAAGGGATGCCAGAACCTCGAGGAGGATTGTGTCCTCTGTGGTTTCGACCGAGGGGTCCGGCATGTGCTTGCCAATAGGCCCTACTCATCAAACTGACCGTTACTTCCACCATTGTAGAACTTCAAGCGTTGGACTCACGCCGAATTTTTCCTTCCAAATCTGCCGTGCAGAGGACTTCATATTGAACGGCATAGACCTCATCAGATTCTCGAAAATCGATTCGGCTGTATCTCTTGATTCTCCCTTGTCCTTAGGATCGATTACAGAGATGATGAGATCGATTAATTCGACCAGTTCTTCCCTAGTATTCGGCTCTGATTTGTCTAACAATGCCAATGCTAACGGGTCCAACACTCCATCAGTTTCGAGATTGTTCTTTCGCTCGAAATTCATCAAAGCGGCTTTTGTTTGGGACCCAAAGTGGCCGTCGACTGTCAAATTGGAGTTAGACATCTTGTTGAGTAATTCTTGCAGCCTCGAGACGTCCTTACCTTTGTTACCCTCGTGCAGAATCCTAGATCCTAATTCTCCCTGAAACGGGGGAGGGGGGGAATTATGAATTCCGAGGAAAATGGCTTTGAGGCAATAATATGTTGGAAGGAGAGCGACTGAGCCGACAGCTGGAATTGCAATCCAGGAAAAGGTCCAGTATAGTTCTCGACTCCCCATATCATAATTATCTGAAATGCCTAGAGAGCCTTCGACCCAAGTGAGTAAATCAAAAGAGATCAAGGCAAGCATGAACCAGAATGTTGCAAAAGGAAGCGCGAAAAGCCAACCAGCCATCTCATTCCTTCGCCATTCGGGTGTGGGGAAAATACTCCACCAAAGAAAGAGGAATCCTAGTAGGAATGGCATTACTGCTCCGAAATTGGCGATTGGAGTTAGGAGGCCCCACCAAATCTCGCCATTTTGGAATTCAGCTTCGGGACAATACGCGCACTTTCCAAGCCATATTGTGTTCAGGAAAGGGAGTTGCCAGACAAAAAACGCAAACAAAAACCAAGGAACTCCAAGCACAACTGAGAGGGCACTGGGGAGGGAAAGGGATCCTTCTGAAACTGGATATGATTCCTTTTCTTCCTTGCTAAGTTTGTGCCATGGCTTACCGATATATGTTGGCGATGAGGATTCTGTTGGCAGCGAAAATGCTTCACGTTTAGGCTCAACAGCGAAATCTTTTCTTTCGTGTAACCTGTATCCGCCATCTGAGAATACGCGTATGCTCCAATTGCCTTCGGATTGCTCGGGCAATGATGCGTTGTTCACGTCTAAGTCCCTGAGCCATTCCCATTGCTGCTTCTGCTTCCCAATTTCCTGGTCACTCGAACTTGGGTGATAGATTCCAACCCAGGCATCGTTGCTACTTGGAGGGTTGTTGATTCTGAAACGAACGGGCTTGCCCACTACTGCTTCCAAAATCTCAATCCCGTTGGTCGCCTGAGTTGTATGGGGACTAGTCGAAGCTCCCGCAGGAATGGGGAACTCGCCATGTGGCTTGTTGTGGGTAGCATCATCACTGCATCGGAAG
>DALV01000045.1:0-881 GCA_002496905.1 Euryarchaeota archaeon UBA105
TCACTGGGCATAATTCTAGTGAATTTCACATCAAATTCGTTGTCCCAGTCAGAAGGGGGTGATGGGGGCTGCCAGTGCCACAACATGTTGTTGCTATGCTTACCACTATCTTCTGCAATCAGCAGGCTACCATCATTGAGCACTGCGAGATTATCTGGCCCTGCGATATTGTTGACATCACATTGACCGGATGAATAGGTTCCTCCAGAAACCACGGGATCGATTCTATTTACATCCCAATTGTCTACTATTTCTAGGCTGTAAATCAATCCGCACCTATTCTCTGATAGTCTAATGTCACCTGAAGAATCGGTCATATCATACCTGATATCTGACATTGCTAGGTATAGGTAGTCAGGTGCGTTTTCGTTGAATACTACACCTTCCATCTTGTTCCATTCAACAGTTGCACCCAAAGCTGCTGCTGCCTTCCGTGATTCCAAGAATGCTACACGATTGTCAGCAGCGAATCCAATGTTTCCATCTCCGTCAAGATCGTCGTTGAGCGTATGTTCAGCCCAATCGTTGATTTCTTCATCTGAAATATACGAATTCTGACCTGAGACATAATCCATTGTCCCAATTCCATCGTATTCATCGATCCATCCTTGGATTGAAGCAGAGTTTGAAGATGCTAATTCCACCCAAATCACATCAAATCCAGTTGTAGATGGATTTGTCCCAGCGTCTTGATTGACTTTTGCGGCGTAAAGAGTACCTGCGTCTAAATTCCCTGGCGAATCTGCGATGAACTTGAAGAGTCCAGTCCCGTATTCATCATCAGACAGGTAAACTGTCTTCCTGTCTGGCATGACTTGTGCATTCTCATGGGAAAATCTACCCATCGCAAAATGCTTCTCCAAGGTTGGAGCATTCGTATC
>DALV01000045.1:1278-4669 GCA_002496905.1 Euryarchaeota archaeon UBA105
TGGTAATTGTAATTTGGATTATTCCAATCAACAGTATTAGAGAAATACAATTCCTCAGACAATAAAGGGGTCCCCCATGGACTCAAAGAACCAAAGCATAGAACCCAACCTCCATTGATTCCACTAAGATCAAGCATTTTCCCTCCCAGAATATCCCAGCTTCCTTCGAAACTATTCCATTCAATGTGAAGTTGACTAACTCCTGCGGGTCGACTTTCCCATGTTGAGTAGAGATAGCCTTCAGTTTCTCCCGAATTTGTTGCAACAAATGCGTTGAAATCAGGCTTTTCGCTAGTGAATAATAATTCTCCATCGTCTGCTGCATAAATCCCACCAGCAACCTCTCCATTCCCTAGATTGTCACCACTCTGCAACAAGGCCTGATAGGTTCCAACAGATGTTCTGACGCCATGCCAGATTTCTGATTGGCTACTAGAAGAAGGGAGTTCTGGGATGTCATCGGGTAAGTCATTCCAGTCAAATCCATTGATTACTCCAATCGTGGCTTTGTAAGGGTCGTCAGGATGCATAGAGCTGACAAATAAATTCCCTAGAGAATTCACGTGTAGACCAGTAACTTCTGCTCCGTCGGGTACCATCATAATTCTCGTCAAATCGGCAGGAGTACCTTGGTCATCCTCTCCACCACCATCTCCTCCAATATTCTCGCTACCCGGAGTTGGTTGTTCTGAATTAATCCATTCAGAAACTCCATCTGATGGTATCTTTGAAACGCCGTTTGAAGCCTCTCCGGTTGTTACTTCGTGAACCACATTACCTTGGCTATCTGTTAGGAATAGAGTCTCACCGCCATTATTGATACGAAGAGTTCCGATTTCATTCTCAGCGATTATTGCGTAATCTCCAGCTTCGATGAAATAAGGGGTTGTTAATTCCTCAAATCCAACCCAACTGCTGGAATTAATCGGATGAGTCCAGCCACCAACGTCAACAATTGTCCATCCTTCTAGACTAATTTCAGAGGGTCCAGTATTGAGCAACTCCACCCATTCGCCTTGAGGGAAAATACCTTGATCTGATCCATCTGCATTTGGCATGACTTCGTTGATGCAGATGTTGCAAGATTCTGTGGATTCGGACGACTCAAATCGTGCTGATTCTACTTCGCCATCTAGGAGTTGAGGAGTCATCAATCCCGTTAGCAGCAATGCCATCACGAGCAGTGCTGTACCCCTAGTTGACCCTCGGTGCATCGCCCGCATCGTTCCTTGCTTCACGGTTGAACCCTTCGCGCATGCGCGTGCCCGGCCGGCATAGCCGGCCGTGCCTCAACAAAGCCGACTAGCCAAACCACCGCCGTCGCCGGCGTGTTTGGCGGGCAGGCTCAATCTTCATCTTCGGATCTCGCGCCGTTGAGGCCGATTGCTCCGTAGACCAACAATGAGACGCCTGCGATGTAGAGCACAGCGGTCACTATGTCGATGACCATGGTTCCTTCAAGTTCGCAGTCACCTTCTCCACCGAAATCAGTCCAGTACATTGGGTCCATATTGTCTAGAACCTTACACTTGAAAGTCTCAGCATCTTCATCAGCAATTTCAGATGCTGTGTGGATTTCGAATACTGGCTTTGCATCTCCTGCCTCAAAGTCAGGGTTAGTCATTCCAGCACCTCTCAAGTCTAGATAGAATCGAGATACAGACTTACCATACATTGCAACATTTGTTGTTGGTTCGACCTTGATGTCAACATGAGATCCGAAGTAAACTGGTAATGCACCAGGTAGGACATCTACGAAACTATTGGAAGCAATTAATTTCGCCTGTATTTGATTTTCAGCAGGGTCCAAATCTACGGTGTGTTCGCGCATCGGTATTCCCTTGAAATCAGTCATTTCACCAGGTACGCTCTCTGCAATAGAATAGCCTACTAGATTAACTGAGAATGAGTCATCAGCGTCAGCTATTCCTCCAATTGTTCCAGCAACAACCGTGTTGCTGTTACCGATATTGTCAGTCAGAAGTCCGTATGTTGCTGCCTCTCTGTGAGGGGCGCGCCATGGTAGGTGTTCGGTCATACCATAGATTTCTCCTTCATCACAGGGATAACCACCATCTGAATCAGCATCTGCAACAGTGCCATCAGCATTCAACTTGAAGTCACACTGTCCATCTCCATCAGAATTTGTGTATCCTTGCATCAGTCTCTGTCCAAGAGTTTCATCATTAACAATACTCATCACATAGACGTCGTAATCTCCAGTGCTCAGACCATCAGGTCTGTCCTCATTCTGAGATCCAAAGTAAGTCATGTTAGTCTCTAGTTTAACCCACGAACTTTCTTCATCGTAAAGTCCTGTAAGTACTGGATCACTCCACCCATACAACCAATTTTCAATTGGTTGAGTGGTATACGGGCTTGCTCCATACTGGAATCCGAGTAGAGAACCAATTACAGATTCAAACATGAAGTCCTTCACCCAACTGCGTACAGCCGCAGCATCATTCTCAGATATGTCGTATAGTGAAGCAACGTATGCATCATCCCAATCGGCAACAACTCCTCCCATCGCTGGTCCTTCTGCAGTCATTGGTAGTGTTATTCCTGATAATTCATTATACATGAAAACACGAGAAAAGCTTTCGTCAGTTAGAGCATAATCAGATGTGTAAAGGATTTCTTGTACCTTCTCAATCGATAAGTCGACAGTTCCTTCATATGATCCTTGATTCAAGCCAATTGAGATATATCCTCCAGCAAGTGGTTCTTCTCCACCAAAGGAGTGCTGCCACCATAGGTCACAATCCATCATCCCCGACCCTCCAACGAGAATCATCGGGAAATTGGTTGGTTGGCCGACCAAGCCAATCCATCCACCTGCATAATCAGATAGAGCAAGTAATTGCGTCAGGCCGATGCCGTAGTCGAGCATTGTTGTGAAGGCATCAGCGTCGGCTCCTAGAAGGAAGAGAGCAACTCCGGCTAACGGAATTCCATTGTAATCCGACATTGAGAGAAGACCATTTGCAATCTCAGCACCTTCAACTCCGAAAATTATATTGTTGAGCGCAACAGCATTTGAGATATCGACACCAGAAACCGCATTCAAGCGCTCGCGAAGGTCTGTTACTTGAGTCAAATCTGCACCTCCACCCTGTTCTAGGAATTTAGCGCCAGCCATTGCATAAACCGACCAGTCAGTCAGGCTATCCGATGCATCGTAGCCGTAGAGAGCGGCGCGAACCGGGGTGGTCGCAGCACTCGGCTCTCCAATTCCTGCTGCTAGCATTGGGCCGATGTCACAAGTAAGCGCGATACAGACTCCAGTTGAGGGGTCGGCTGCATCGTATAGGATGCTAGCGGCGGTCGAAGAGAAATCAGGATCCATTGGGCCCGCTCCGCCGGCCGATGCATTCCATGAATCGTAGGC
>DALV01000016.1 GCA_002496905.1 Euryarchaeota archaeon UBA105
AAGTGTAATGGGGTATTCGCGAGGTCTGAACAGCATGGACGATGAGGCACAATTCATGCGGCGAGCGATTGAAATCGCAGAACGTGGAAGGCATCGGGTAATGCCGAATCCGTTAGTGGGTTGTGTCCTAGTTAAGGATGGAAAAATCATCGCCGAGGGTTGGCACGACCACATAGGTGGCCTACATGCAGAACAGATGGCGATTGCAGACGCGGAAGCGAAAGGAGTAGCTACTCAGGGCTCTACAGCCTATGTTACATTGGAGCCGTGTAATCACTTTGGAAGAACTCCTCCATGCACAGAAGCTCTACTTTGGGCAGGAGTAAAGAGGGTCGTAATCGGGGCGGATGATCCGAACCCAACAGTGCGTGGAGAAGGTGCTTCAGCACTGGTAAAATCGAATGTAGAGGTAGAATCTGGACTTCTAGCTGAAGAATGCGGTGAACAGATGAGTGAATTCATGCATTGGTGTCAAAATATGCGTCCAGAGGTCTTATTGAAGGCTGCAATCGATGCAAATGGTAGGGTTGATTGTGACCCTAATGAACCAGCACAGCGATTTTCTTCCCCCGAATCATTGGAGATTGTTCATGCACTTCGTGCAGATTCTATGGCGATTCTAGTTGGTGTTGATACCGTTGTCCGCGACGACCCCTCTTTGACGGTACGGGGACCAGACATAGGTCCACGAAATGCACCAACACGAGTTGTCATTGACCCAAGCGGTAGAATACCTTCAGACTGTAAATTACTGAATGATGGTATGGCGTCAACTCTGCTAATTCATGCCGAGCCTTTCGAATTGCCAAATTCTGATGCAGAACACGTTGAACGTGCGATTCTTTCGGCTAGTGAAGGAGAAATTACCATCGCTCGGATTCTAGATTATCTTGGCGATAGAGGAATTCAATCATTGTTGTTAGAAGGGGGACCAAACACTTGGAAGAGATTCCTAGCAGAGGGTCTTGTCGACAAGGCTCACCTTTGCCAATCACCTGTCGAATTAAGTGGGAGTGGGGCTGTGTTTTCCGAAAATGAATTGAGTTCTGCTGGATTGAAGCAAATTAGAGAAATTGATGTGGGTGGAGATAGAATTAGTCATTGGAGGCGAGAGGATTAGCCAATCGACGGAGCAAAATTGGCTGCAACGCTTTCTTGCAAATCCACTGGTCAAGTCATTCATCGCCTACTCTATCTTTCGAGCCTTCTACGGAATGGGCATACTGATTGTGACTTATTTCATTGCTACCAGCGAGAATAATCCTTGGTGGTACTCACTGGTTTTCCTTATGTTCTCGATGGTATTCTCAAGAGTATTATTCCGCTGGATAAAGAATCGGCGAACTACAAAAGAGTCGAGTGTTGAGTAGTGTAAATCTCATAGTCCGCTGGCTTCGGATAACTACGTGGACAACGAGGTATTCATTCTATTGATGTTAGTTGGAGTATTCGCTGGATTTGTAGATAGTGCTGTTGGCGGTGGAGGCTTACTTCGATTACCTGCAGTTTTGTGGGCCGGTCTACCCCCACATGTTGCACTTGGAACAAACAAATTCGCATCAACTGCTGCCGCTGCTGTTGCGAGTGTAAAATACCTAGAAAGCGGTATTGTACCAAGAAAAGCCGCCCGGATCGGATTTATTCTGATGATTATTTTTTCCATGATTGGCACATACGCTGTATTACTGGTAGAACCAGATGTATTATTGCCGATTGTAATCGTTGTACTGATTGCTTTATTCTTCTATGTATTATTCAATCCTAAATTTGGCAAGGAAGAAGACCTCAAGGAAGAAAGAGTGATTCCGGTAACTGTTGGTATGGGAACTGGAATAGGATTCTACGAAGGATTCCTTGGCCCTGGAACCGGAAGCATGCTGATGGCCGGATACATCAAAGGAGCTGGATTTGGTATGGACAGGGCCGCTGCAACGGCCAGAATTCTGAATTTCGGAGGGAATATCGGATCGTATGCAATATTCGCAATAGCTGCATCAGTAAATTACGAAGTTGCTATTCCTTTTGCATTGGCGAACATGATTGGAGGTTATCTTGCACCCGGTTATGTTCTGAAGTATGGTTACGCATTATTGCGACCAATGTTCCTCGTAGTGGCAGCCATCATGATTACAGTTCAGATTGTCAGTTATCTGAATTAGTGGTGGGCGATACAGGATTCGAACCCATGTCCTAGCGTCCGAAGCGCCAGATGATATCCAGACTACACCAATCGCCCGTGCTCTGAGGCGAGCGTCGGCCTTTCTTCAATGCGACGGGTTGGCGACGACGAGCAGACGCGCCAATGAGCGGTGAACTTTGACCGGAGCCATCAGTACAACTTTCCAGCCACGGTCAAGCATTTCGTCAGCTACCTTTGACCAAGGTTTACCCATCACGAGATAGTCAATTGGTTCATCTGAATTATCTTTCAAAATCGCAGGGTCTGTGGGAAGAAGAGTGCATAGAGAACCTGAATGGTCAATGGTTCTAGCAGCTGAACAGGCCTTCAGGAATAGTTGGTAGCCGTCATCTGATTTCCAAGCATTCCGACCATATGGAGGATCAAAAGCAAAGATTGCTCCACTTATTTTCCCCCATACGTCAGGAGTTAGGCCTACACCTGATTCTTGCACGTCCCATGTTGCTGAATATCCACTACAGAGGTCTTCTGACACCCATTGCAAATTCTCTTCTGTGCCTTTCACCATCTTTGGGTCGAGGTCACTTGCGAGTACGTTCAGTCCGGCTAACATTGCTTCTATTGCGATTCCACCAGTTCCACAGAATGGGTCGATTACCGTCGTAGGTTCTGAATCCGAGCGATGACCAAGTGATATCATCAGTCTAGCCAATCTAGGTTCTAAAGAGACTGGTTGGAAGAATGGGCGGTCAGTAGGAGAACGGCCCCCCCAACCTGACCGCTGCCAATTTTTCTGTTTCAATCCCCAGATAATCATCGGCGGAGAGAGGTATAGTGGGTCGGGGTGATTGGGTGGATCTTCTGGACCCGCTAGGAAAACAACGATTTCATTGTCGGGATTCTCCAAATCTACCGGATGTGATTCTCCAAAGACTCCAGCTCCTACATTCTGTGCAATTTCTGAACGGGAAAAACCTGCTAAGGATGAACCGATTACATTGACTCGGACTGCAAAACTGCCTTCTGGAAGATTCTCTTTCGCCCAATCTACGATTCGCTGGATAATATTCTCTGGTTCTACAACTTCACTATGCTCAGCATTGCAAAGTACTTCGTCGACTAATGCAGACCTACTTAGTCGATTGAGCGCTATCTCATCTGTCGAAGTAGTTACTACAACCCTGGGATGAACAAAACCAACAGGGCCTACTAATGCTTCAGCCTCTGAACGGAATAATGCTGGATGCCAGCCGCTTCCAACAAGGGTCAGCCCGCTCAACTTGCTTCCTCCGTCCTTCTCGCCCCCGACTTCAACCCTAAATGCCTCGACGGACAGGATAGACTAAGCATCGACGGGGGGGAGTGCATCTGGGTTGTAATTTGAGAGACTTAGTCACCGCATATCCCCTCGAATTGAGCGAAATGTCCGGGCAGCGTGTAGCCATCGACGTTTTTCTTAACGCCTACCAATTCATTACCAGTCTAGTCGGTCAAGATGGAAAGCCACTATCTTTCGATGGAAAGCCTGTTGCCCATTTGATGGGTTTTCTCGACAGAGCGACCTGGATGGTTGAGCAGGGCATCGAACCTGTGTTCTTCTTCGACGGTCGCCCGCATAATCTGAAGATGGATACCCTCGCTGGAAGAAAGGAGCGCAAAGTTGAGGCTGTTGAGAAGTGGGAAGCAGCGGTTGAGGCCGGAGATATGACTCTAGCAAAGAAACTCGGTCCGCAAACTGCAGAATACACACGAGACATGGTTGCTGAAACTAAGCGACTATTCGATTGCCTAGGTCTAGTTTGGATAGAAGCACCAATGGAAGCAGAAGGTGCTGGTGCTGTTCGCTGTGCGAACGGAGAAGTTGCAGCAGTGGCAAGCCAAGATTGGGACACTCTACTATACGGCTCGCCGGTAATGATTCGAAATCTAACTAGCCATGGGCGCAAGAAATTTGGTCGATTGTTGACGGCTGAGAAAGTAGTCTTGCAAGAGTTGCTAGACACTCACGAGATTACTAGAGAACAATTGGTGGACCTTGCGATAATGATTGGAACGGACTTTCATCCTGGAATCAGAGGCATCGGTCCAAAGACCGGTTTGAAACTAATCAAAGAGCATGGTACGATGGAAGCAGTTTCTGAAGTAAAGGAATTTGAGATGCCAGAAAATATCGAAACAATACGCGGTCTATTCCTAAACCATCCCGTGCATCCAGGTCCTATCCCAAAAGCTACGCGAGCGGTCGAGCAGGATTTGCGAGACTTCCTTCAAGGAGAGTGTGGATTCTCAGATGGAAGGCTACAGCGGGCCTTAGATAGGCTTGCTTCCGCTAATCATCTCAAATCGGATAATCAGCCGACTCTCTTCGACTTCTGAGGTTGAAAAAAGGGGGCGGTTCGCTCGGGGACTGAAGCGCCCCCGAGGAACCTGTCACCGCGAATCAACGGACCGCGGGCCTGAGCAGTAATCGACCAACGTTACTGTATCACAGTAAGCTGCCGTCGCTTTCATCCTCGTCGAGGATTCCATCGGCGTCATCGTCGTCATCTAGATGGTCTTCAATACCGTCATTGTCGTGGTCGAATTGACCAGTCAATGGGTTGCCATCGTTCTGCTCGAACCAGTCGGAAAGT
>DALV01000024.1:0-10226 GCA_002496905.1 Euryarchaeota archaeon UBA105
TAGTGATCCAACTAACCCAACTCTAGCAGATTCGCTACCTCTGTCTCCGGCATACACAGACGAGAACTGCGATGATGTTCGAACATGTGGATGGTCATGGTCATGGTCAGAGGCTACATATGAGCACAAGGCATTCACCTACTGGGCTCCAGAGAACTTGCTTGCAGTTCCTCTATCCACTTACCGATATACCTACGATGTAGATGGAGGATATGGATACGAGTATGTCTCTATGCTGAAGTTGGTCAACGTAGATGCTGAGAACTTGAGCCTCTCAGAACATGGAGAAGTAGATCACTCTCCATTCTACAACAACGATGATTCTGATGTACACTGGTGGTTCTCTTACTCTACCAACATCCGCAGGTCGATTTTCATGGGTGATTATATCTACGCGTTCTCAGCTCTTGGAGTAACTATTCACAGCACTTCTGACCTAAGCCCAATCCAAGAATTGGATATTCCAGGTCATGTATTGCCTGATTGGTATTACTATGAAGAAGATGATGTAGAAGAATCGGAATCAGAAGGTTCCGATGATGCAGCGGTAGAGTCTGAATCCAATTAGTTGAATTTCAGAACTCTACCAGTACTTCCAGGCTTGGCAATAGGTGTGCCCCTAAGTGGGCCACCAGCCTCGCGCTTGTGGACAATATTTCCATCAACGATGGTAAACATTGGCCAACCTGTCAATTCCATTCCATCGTATGGTGTCCAACCGACTTTGGTCCATGTATCGGCATCGGTAATTGTTCGGCAATTTTCTAAGTCAACCAAAGTCAAATCGCCGTCGTAGCCTTCGATAAGTGAGCCTTTGTTTTTCATACCGTAAACTCTAGCGGGACCGGCGCACATCCACTTTGCTACATCATTGATGCTACACTTTCCATTCATTGCATGAGTGAGCATCAATGGCAGAGATGTCTCAACTCCCGGCATACCAGCTGGAGCGTTTGGATATCCCACAGATTTTGATTCAAGGGTATGAGGGGCATGATCTGTTACGACACAATCAATTGTACCATCTTTGAGTCGCTTCCATAGAGTGTCTCGGTCTTCAGTATAGCGAATTGGCGGATTCATAAGGGCTCTAACCCCTAGAGATTCTACATCATCTTGGTTGAAAGTCAGGTGTTGAGCACAGACCTCAGTGGTGATGAGGTCTCCCTTGTTTTTGTTTAACCAGTCGGCTTCAGTTGCGCTGGTTAGGTGAACTATGTGCAGTCGATGATCGTGGTCTTTGGCAAGAGCCGCAGCCCTCTTTGTAGCGATGAAAGCACATTCTACATCTCGGCATTCCGCGTGTAATCTGATGTCTGTCTGATTGCCATATTCTGCGATACGTTGCTGAAGTCTTTCCTCATCTTCTGCGTGGGTTGCGATTATACCACCAGTATTTGCAAAAATATTTTCCAAGTCTTTTTGTTCATGAACGAGTAAATCCCCTGTGCTACTTCCCATGAATATCTTGATTCCACAAACTCCGTCCATGCCTTCGATATCTTGTAAATCACTTAAATTATCTCTTGTTGCACCAGCAAAGAAACCGAAGTGATTTACCGTTTTTGATTCAGCAAGGGCGATTTTAGCCTCTAAAGTTGCGCGATTTGTTGCATTGGGTACATTGTTTGGCATATCCAAAAAAGCAGTCACACCACCTGCGACTGCTGCTCTACTGCCACTTTGCAAATCTTCTTTGTCGGTATTCCCCGGTTCTCTGAAGTGGACGTGTGGGTCAATTGCACCTGGTAGCAAATGTAGTCCAGTGCCATCTATTACAAATTCTCCATTTGAGACTTCCAACCCGCCTCCGGTCGCTATCGTTTGGATAGAACCATTGGATACACGAAGGTCTCCGTCTACAATACGATCTGACAAAACTAAGGAGGCATTCTGAATCAGGACATTGCCTTCCATGGTTGGTTCAGATGTTGCCGGAATGCTGGCATCTCAATACTGTTCCCATCTCAGAATCGGAATTATGCCTTCCCGCTCGCTTCAAATAACCGAGGCATCAGCGATGGGGTAGCGAGTTGGAGTAGCCAGGTTATCTCGTCGGGCTCATAACCCGGAGACCGGTGGTTCAAATCCACCACTCGCTACCAAAATTGAATTGCAATTAATGCTTGCAATTGTTAGACCTAAATGGAAACTGAAAGTGAAAAATAAGGACACTGCGGACTAATCGTGTTAACATTACACTTTCAATTATGCAAAAGGGGTCTTTCTGTTATTCATATACTGTCTAGCATTGAGGGATAGTGAAGGAAAGGTGAGAAAGATGGCCAAGAAGACCGCAAGTGAAAAGTTAGACGAAGAAGATGGCTCTGTAGTAATAGATGCAGATGAAGAACAGGCAACCATAGATGATTTGCCTGGTGTGGGACCAGCTACCGCAGAAAAATTGCGAGAGGCAGGTTTTGAAGAGTTACTCGCTATTGCTGTAATGAGTCCAAATGAATTAGCCGAACAAGCCGAATTGGGTGAAGCGGTATCTTCCAAGATTATTCAAGGAGCCAAGAAAATGGCAAACATTGGCGGATTCATATCAGGAAATAAATTACTAGAACGCCGTAAAGAAGTTCAGAAGTTAACATCTGGATCAGCGGCCCTGGATGAGTTACTAGGAGGGGGATTTGAAACCCAAGCTATAGTTGAGGTATATGGCGAGTTCGGAAGTGGAAAGACACAGATAGGTCACCAATTAGCCGTTAACACAATACTACCTGGTGAGCAAGGTGG
Source organism: Euryarchaeota archaeon UBA105 (assembly GCA_002496905.1). Lineage (GTDB taxonomy): Archaea > Thermoplasmatota > Poseidoniia > Poseidoniales > Thalassarchaeaceae > MGIIb-O1. The sequence continues at coordinate 2,743 of DALV01000024.1, forward strand.
ATTTGATGGAGAGATTTTCTACATAGATACAGAAGATACTTTCAGGCCTGAAAGAATAGCTCAGATGGCAGAAGCTGTAGGTTTAGATCCCAGCGTGGTTCTTGATAGAATACACGTCGCTCGTGCCTACAATTCGGCACATCAGATGTTGTTAGTAGATGAGATCAAAAAGCTCTCGAAGAATATTGATGTCAAATTAATCATTGTTGACTCATTAACCAGTCACTTCCGTGCAGAATATGTAGGACGTGGAATGCTCGCTCCAAGACAGCAGAAACTCAACAGACATCTGAAAGAACTCAAGCAACTATCAGATGTTCACAATGCTCTGGTTTTGGTAACTAACCAAGTTATGTCAAAACCAGACGCAATGTGGGGTGATCCAACAAAGGCCATCGGAGGCCACATTGTTGGACACGCCAGTACTTTCCGTCTCTACCTCAGGAAGTCGAAGGGTGGCCGAAGAATCGCCCGCCTAGTCGACAGTCCCAACCTACCTGAGGGAGAGGCTGTGTTCACCGTGACTGCCGAGGGTCTAAGGGATTGATTCCTGAGAGGCCCTCGGGGTCCGAGTGTGAAGTCATACAGGTAATTCTGCTAATGCTTCATCGATTTCTCCAATGAGATCACTGACGTAGGATTCTGAAAAGGATAATTCTAGTCCGCTGGCTTGAAACAATTCTGTCAGCCCTCGAGTGTAACCCAATGAAAGACCGGCTTTGTATCTGGCAAGAGCGTCTTCAGTATCTCTTCGGTGGTATTTCCACATTTGTAGAGCTCCAAGTTGTGCAATTCCATATTCGACGTAATAGAATGGAACTCCGAATAAATGCCCCTGGCGTTGCCAAGATACTTTGTGAATATCCTCAAATCCAGCCATGTCTACTTTTGGCCCGAAACGTTCTCCGAGTTCCAACCACTTCTCAGCACGCTCTTCTCTAGAGTGATTCGGATTAGCGTAAACCCAATGTTGGAAGGCGTCTATTGTTGCCATCCATGGCATAAATGAAATGATATCTTCTAGGTGCTTTCTCCTTGCTCTATCCGCATCTTTACTATCATAGAATTCTTCCCAATGAGGATGGGTTAGAAGTTCCATCGCCATGCTTGCTACTTCAGCGAATTCGATTGGAGAATCCCTTTCATGGATTAGGTCTAAGTGACCCGAATAGAAAGAATGGAAAGCATGACCGGCTTCATGAATCATTGTCTCGATATTCCTTTGAGTTCCAGCAGCATTCATGAAAATAAATGGCAATCTGCTCTTTTGCAAGTAATACTGGTATCCGCCGGGGGCTTTTCCCTTTCGACTATCTAAATCCAGGCAATCATTAGCATCTAATTGATCGAAATAATTGCCTAATTCTGCGGACATATTGTGAAAGATACGTGAACATCCATCCACCATATCTTGGACATCATTGAATGGTTGAAGTGGAGGGCGACCTTTCACATCGACACCCATGTCCCATGGCCTTAACGATTCAAGACCTAAATCTCGCATACGTTCCCTATCTGCTCGGTGGCGTAATGGCTGGCATACAGATTCGATAGATTTGTGGAATTCTAAACAATCTTCGACAGTGTAATCGAATCGATGCATAGATGCAAACATATACTCTTGAAATCCTTCAAAACCTGAATTTGTTGCCATTTTATGTCGTATTTGGATTAATTCATCGTAGATTTCTGAGATTCTTTCATTATCCTCAAATCGCCTCTCAGAAACAGCTTTCCAAGCAGCCTCTCGAATTGACCTATCTGTATTCTCAAAGTAAATCGCCATCTGAGCAAACGTCTTCTGCTCTCCATCAAATTCTACCATTTGGGCTCCACATATCTCATTGTATTCGGTTACGAGTTTTGTAGACTGTGTGCTAAGTGGTATGTTCTCCTCTCGAAATATTTCGATATCAGTCTTTAGACCCTTGACCAAAATGTCGAACCCTTCAGGTAGTTCATCAACGGATTCGTGTTCAACAAGTCGTCGATTGAGAATATCACTGTATTCAGATAATTTTGGTTGAACATTTTCTACGAATTGCATCCAAGACTTTTGTATCTCCTCATTATCCGTATGACAAGTCATATCGATGTAAAGCCTCGCTCTAGCTTCCGAAATGACTTCAGATAGACTAGACCTATCGGTGATGAAAGTCTCTAGACAATTTGAGCAACTAAGTTTGCGATCTCTTAGATCATTCATGTAGGGTTCTATGGATTCCCATGATGAACCGTCCAGATTTTCAGGAACAAAGCTCATGTTTCTCCCTCAATCTTTCCTAGATGACATTGGCCCTGTTGGCAAAGGACCGTCTCCTCTGCTGTATTTCTGTCTCTTCCACTTTGCCGCAGCATCACGGTTTGCGGCTCTAATTTCTTCGACACCTTCGTGCTTTGGATTTTCCCTTTCAATCCAACATGCTGTGCAAAATCTCTTTCCTTCGTGGTCAACAAAATTACCTGGCGTGCAACCTTCATTGCAGATATTACAGGTCCGGAATCCATGGAATCTCGACATAATCTCGGTTAAACCCTAGAGGCTTCCGTCTATCAGTTTGACCCCAAAGGGGTCAAGTGCTCATGTCTGCCATTGCCGCGTGTAACAAAAACGCAGATTCAAGCTCCAATAAATTAGAATCAGCAAAATTGGAATCATTTCCTAATCTTTGTAGTCCCTCGATGGTTGGCATTGGCCTTTCAGTTACCAAACTTGATTTTAGGTGAAGGATCAAACGATTTGCATCGGGGGTAGCATCATTGAATGTATTTCTGGGAATTTCTGAGGTTTCTCCGTCCATCTTAAACGGGTATTCAGTACCAAAATCTGGGAGGTAGACAATCCAAGCGTTTTCGTCGCCTTGCTTTAGACCAGCACGCTCGAAGGCGATTCGTATTTGGTGAGTACCGGATATCAATCGAAGAAATTCAGTGTCAACATTATTGCCAACCATTGAACTTCGTAATTCCCTTCTTCTTAGAGCGTGCCATACAGTCCATAGATGAATCTCGCTAGCAGCAGCGGAATATGAGAGTAATAGCCAACGTTCATTCGGTCGCCATTCGTTAAAGATAGAAATTACATTTTGAGGGTCATCCAATGGCTCAGGAAAGTGTATTCCCCAAGCGGGGAACCAAGGCACTCTATGGTCCTGAGCCATGCTTTCCGATGAGGTCTGATTGATGAATTGTTCAGTTCATCTTTGTCGTCTACTTGATCTAGACGCAGCCTCAACCAAATTATCTACTAAGCGAATACTCCAACCCCTTAGGCTTGCCAGTTTGTCTCGGTCTCTTTCCGTTAAAGCAGCCACATCTGAGGCATTCTCAACTCCGAGCAAATCAACCATCTCTCTGGCCCTGATTCGCCCAATTCCCCTAATAGAAACTAAGCCGAGTAGATCTGATTTACATCCATGACTAATCCTTCTGTGTAATTCACTTACCAAATCTACTAGCACCTTATGTTGTGAGGGGTCTAATTGCCTTAATTCATCATCATCGTTGAGAATTTCCCTAATGGCGTATAGTAGCCATTCTGCCAAATCAACTCGGCTCCGTACATCACCTGGTTGAACGTTCCAATTATTTTCTAGGTCCTCCATTTTCGATTCATTAATCCAATCTTCAAGGACTAAAACCCCCTTCATTCTACGTTCAATATCTGCATCCACAGCTTCTGTAAGGAACTCACGTTGGTGAGAATGTATAGCGGTCTGAATTCTCTCGGCTTCTTCCTTTCTCGGCCAAAGTGCGAGGAAATCTGGAGTGCAGGCAACTAAGTGAAGCAAACTCATCGGAGATAGTTGATGTACATCATCGGTCCCAATCATAATTCTCATAGCCCTTTGCATTCCATCGTGTATCATTCTGCCAGAAATCGGATTGAGATACAGTCTAGCCACACGATTACCAAGAGGGGTGGAAGAATAAGTCATTGAAGCAGGGTCAGGAAGACTTGGCTCACTAGTAATTCTTTGACTTGCCCTTGAGAACCCAAAGATTGCTGGCCCCTTTCTCGGAGAAAGTGTGGTTGTTGATTCAAATTCTGATTTTGAGATCTCTAATCCAGGTACACTTTCCCCCGTCTTTGCCCATTCAGGCATCTCATCCTGCCAATCTTCTGTTTCAGATATTGAATTCTCTCTTTCCTTTATTCTCGATAGAACCTCTTTAGATTCTCCTTCCCTAGTAATCATTCCATTTTCAGCCAACCAGCCTATGACATCATCTAGACGTGCTTCCAAACTTTGTTCATTCATGTGGGTAGCAAGGAAGGTTTTCTTGAAAAATCGTGAGATTGAGTCTCTATCTCGTAACCCCCCCGTAGCCATTACAGAGAGAAGATGAGTCAATAGTGAAGGATCCTCCTCAGCACGAACTGCAGACGGATTGGCTAATTTTGAAGTGACTTCTTCCGGTTCACTCAACATATACAATTCTACGATATTCAATTCATCATCTTCGTCTTTTGCAAGTATCCATGCATCACCTGAGTCGTCAAATTTAGGCCTTCCAGCTCTGCCTAACATCTGCCGTATTTCCATGACAGGAAGAGGCATTGAACCTCCACCAATGGAACTCCACCTTCGATGATCTCGAATGATTACTCTTCTCGCTGGTAGATTTACTCCCTGTGCGAGGGTTGGGGTCGCCACAATTGCTAGCAAAGTACCCTGTCTAAATGCCTCTTCGACAGTTTTCCTCTGGGTATGAGTTAATCCAGCGTGATGGAATGCCACTCCTCCCCTAATGGCTTGTGCAAGAGCCCTACCCATAACCGAAGTATCCTCTCGACGAGTTAATCGTTCAGCGATTTTACCCCATTCATCAATTAGTTCAGTATCATACTTAATCGACCCATCAGAAATCTGTTTTCTGATGTGTTTTGATAACTCTCTAGCTTCTTTTTGGGCTGATGCTCTAGAGTTTACGAATACCAGCATCTGCCCTCCAGTTGAATATGAATCATCTAGGACTGCTTGCAGCCTTTTTGTGTTCCTTCCTTCAATCATTCTAGGTTCTGGCCATTCTATACTATCGGGTCCATCTATTCGGTGGATCTTGACATTAAGTCCAGTTAATGTTCCAGAATGAAGTTGTATAGGCCTCCAATTAGATTGGATTAGTTTTGCATCTAACCAATCCGCCATATCTTGTGAATTTCCAACCGTCGCTGAGAGGGCAATAAGTTGGGCTTCGGGTTGGGAGTGGCGGATTCTGGAAAGAAGAACCTCTAATGTGGGCCCTCTCGATATATCATGTAAGAGATGAAACTCATCAGCTACAACTACACCTATTTTTTCCATTACACCTTCACGAGTTCGTAAAATCGAATCGAGTTTTTCACTCGTGCAAACTAGAATATCCGAGTCTTCTATTCCGCTGTTTTCTCCACTCCTATCTCCGATTGCTATACCTACTCGAAGTCCAACTAAACTTGCCAATTCTTGTAACTCTTCGACTTTCTCTGAGGCCAATGCTTTCAGTGGTACGATATAGAGGCCTCTACTTCCACTTAGATCCGAAATTAGTCGTTGAATCATAGTCAGGTGAGCAACCAATGATTTTCCACTTGCAGTGGGTATAGTTAGCATCAAATTGTGTCCAGCAAGTGCATATGGCAGGGCTTCACGCTGAGGGGGAAAAAGCTCCTCAATACCCCATTCAGACCTAAGGTGTTGGATAATTCTCTCATCCACATCCAGGTCTGCGAGACTTACCTCTGGGAGGTCTTCGCTCACGGCCATGGTTTCACTTAGAATCCGCCGTTCTAAAGGATACCGAATCTAATCGCTTAACCTAGGTAAAATACAACAACACACATGACTAACATAAGAGATGCAGGAGTAGCACGGCTTAGTGGGTCGCCTTTTGTCTTCAAGTGACAAGTCACGGCTCCCGCCATTAACACACCCATTCCTAGTGCGGCAAATTGCACTAATGAAGAATACCAAATACCCAAAACTAGCAGACTTGCAAGAGTCAATTTTGTTGCACCGATAACGTATACTGACCACTTTGGCAATCCGTATATTGCAAATTCTTCAACAATATTCTTTGCATTTCCAGCACGGAAATCGGTTTCTAGTCTTGGTCTGAATATCCAGACTGCAATTATCACAACAGCAATAGTGATTTGTAGAACCATCACAAGTTCATCCAACATGGCCATTAATTGAGCAACTTGGTGTATATACTATTGTTCTAAGAACTTAACTTACTAATTCCATCGATGGTATGCAGGATGCCCTTCTTTTACCGCAACGAATAGCCCCTCTCCAATTGCACATATTTTCCCATCAGAGGTTAATTCCATCTTGACTTTAGCTCTATCATCGTCCAATTCGATTACCTCACCGGTTACTTGTATTTCATGTCCGAAAGGAGTGGGTCTTCGAAGTTTGATACTATAATTCGCGGTAACTGTACAGGGTGGTTCGGAATCTCCAGATTGATCCATTAGAGCGATTGCAGCGGTCCAATTACCATGACAATCCATCAAAGTTCCAATGATGCCCCCGTTTATCATTCCCGGAAATGCTTGGTGCTCAGGCGAGGGGTCAAATCTCATTTCTAGTCCATTTTCGGTCCTGAATGAGCGTATACGTAGACCTTCATGGTTAGCTGGACCGCATCCAAAGCAGATACTATTTGCAGCATGTATCTCTTGCACTGACTCTCCATTTGCGGCACTCATTGTGCGTCCGGTGAGGTAAGTGGAATACAACAATTGCCCAAGAATAAGGTATTTTTTTACTCAATCCCTCTATGCTAATCCTCTTATTTGGTTGACTCCACAGAGTGGTATTGGTGGATTCCGAAGAGGCTCCTAAGTCGTCCAAAAAGGATGACGGAAACGTAAGAGTTCCTAGGGCGAAGAGGCGGCGCCATGAGCCAATAAAAGTATCAAATCAAATCTCAACAAGGCGAAGAAAAGAGATTGAGAGAGCCTTGGAAGAGCCTAGCAGCACCCCGAAATCTTGGTCTCGAGCAAATGGTTGGAAATCACATCGAATTGGCCGCAAGCTTGTGAAACCCGGAACAATTCGACAAATTGAATATGACTTGATGGATGTAGAAATTGGTGAATCCTGGCCAATTCCAATTACAGTAATCCATGGTTCTAGGCCGGGGCCAGTGGTTACCTTGATTGGAGCACTCCACGGCAATGAATTAGTTGGCCCCTTAGCATTAACTTACTTACAATCGCATGCAATCTTAGGAGAGGATAAGCCCATTGACCCCTCCACGGTTGCAGGTACCATTCGGATTATTCCAATCGTGAATATGCCTGGTTACCGTCGTCGAAGCAGATATATGACTGACGGCAGAGACTTGAATCGATTCTTCCCGGGTAAAGAGGACTCCAACACAACCTCTAGGGTAGCAAACAGATTGTGGAAGGAGATTTTCCAAAATTCTGACCACATCCTTGACCTACACACCGCTGCTTTGGGTCGTTCAAATATGCCACAAATCAG
>DALV01000024.1:10664-13992 GCA_002496905.1 Euryarchaeota archaeon UBA105
ATCAGTTGTATCACTTACGAGGGCGGTGGAGCAGATGAAGCAGACCCCGAATCTATCCAGATTGCTATGTATGGGGTTCTGAATGTACTGAGAAGTTTGAAGGTCATTCCTGGCTATTCCAGTAGACCGCGATTTAGACTACTTGCGTCGGGTTCTGTATGGATTCGTTCCGACTACGGTGGCCTGCTGGATGTATTGACTCCGGCTGGCTCTTGGGTAGAGGAGAATGAATTGGTTGCAACCGTTTCCGACCCTGAACACCCGGGAGTTTCAATGGAAATTCGCTCACCCACAGATGGTCTACTGATTTGTATTGCAACTCATCCATTCGTTACTACAGGTACTCCAATTAGCCATTTATTGCCAATTAAGAAAGGAATCAAGACGGTAAAGAGACGTTTGGACGATGAAGGTGTGTTAGTGTTAAGCGGTGCCGATGGAGAACCCCCATGGCGCGAAGACGACGAAATTGAGGATATTTCAGTTGAAGGAGAATGGGAAGGTGGATCACCAGATGCTGAGTGGGGCGAAAATCTACCATCGGCAGCCGAAGAAGAGGCGGATGAAGCCTAATCTTCATTCTTCTTCAGAAGAATCTTCACTAATTATTGCAGTCGCATCGACTGTGACTACAGTTGATTGAAGCATTGGAACAGATTCTACCATTGGCGGATTGTTGTCACTGTGCTGACTCAATAGGGCGCTGAGGTCAGGAGCTGCGGGCAGTTCAGCCGCGCGGTGCTCAGGAGTGACGCCTGGTGGACTTTGGCCAACTCTGAATTCTGCGTAGGCCTCAGCAATCATTTTGTTTTCCCTAATCTTCATTCCTGCAAATGCAACACCTCCAACTAGTGAAAGAATTACTAGAAGGATAACAACAATTCCGGAACTAGAGCCAAGGAATGAGAATAGAGATTGAATCAAGGTTGGTGCAGGGATGTAGACTTCAACATCGACCATCCATTGTAATTTAGTTTCAAATCCGGAATCCGTTATGGTTAGATTTAGTTCTCGCATACCACTGCGTTGCGAGCAAAGAACTTCCGCTAATCCCCAATCCTTTGATTTGCAGTCGATTTCTTCAATAATCAAGGTCTGACCATTTTCACTCAAGTTACCAGATAGAATTATTCCTTCCATCTCCCAGACCATTTCCTTACTAACAGTAGTTGGAATATTTCGGATATCGATACGAAGAGTATCATTTACAGAGTCCCAATCTACAGTAGCGGTTCTGCTCAACGAAGATTCGATTAGGTCAGCTCGATTCAGGGAATCATCGACTACGTCATTACAATCATCATCCCAACCATTCCATGTCTCAGTAGCATCTGGATTGATTGTTTCAATCAAATCTTCACAATCCTCGAAGGCGTAGTAACCGTCTTCGTCACGGTCATGGTCGAAAATTAATGGGTCAGAGCCAGTTTCTTTGACTTCCTTTCCATCACTCATTCCGTCATCATCAGAATCAGGATCTGTCGGGTCGGTTGATAGATTGTGGAATTCATCGTAATCCCATAGACCATCTTGGTCCGAATCAAGAGTACGGAAGTCCTCATCTACTTCTTCATCACAATCATTGTCCTTCGCATCTAATGATTCGGCGAGTAGAGGGGCTCTCTGAGCATCATCATCCTGACAATCTTGGAACCAATACCATCCATCCCCATCATCATCGGGGTCAGCCCATAGTGGATTCGAACCGTAGGTCTTTACTTCGAGTCCATCGGGCAATCCATCATCATCAGTATCACCATCATATGGGTTGCTTGTTACGTTGTGATATTCATCATAATCATCTAATCCGTCAGAATCAGAATCCAAATCCCAGAAACCGTCGTCAATTACGAGGTCGCAATCATTGTCCTTGTTGTCCAATAATTCAGGTAATGCTGGATTACGATATTCATCCTCATCGTCACAATCTAGGAACCAATGATATCCATCTTCATCCGCATCTGGATCATAAGACAGAGGATTTGAGCCATGAGTTTCTACTTCGACTCCGTCGTCTAATCCATCATCATCGGTATCAGCGTCCTCGAAATCAGTGCCATGGATGTGGTATTCCGGCCAATCCAAAAGACCGTCTGAGTCTCTATCAGTGAAATTGAAACCTTCATCGGTTAGGTCGTCACAATCATCATCAATACCATTCAATCTCTCGTAAGTGCCTGGATTAACATCTGGATTATTATCGTTGCAATCTTGGAAATGGTAGAATAAATCATTGTCTGCATCGGGGTCATAAACCAAAGGATCAGTGCCCCAATAATTCACTTCCAATCCATCTGATAGGCCGTCATTATCGCTATCTGAATTCATTGGGTTAGTTGCATAGTTGAAAATTTCTTGCAGGTCAGTCAATCCATCGGTGTCTGAATCACTCGCAAGAGGGTTAGTGCCAAAACTCATCACTTCATCGTAATCAGATAATCCATCATCATCAGTATCTGCATCATAGGGGTCAGTGCCCCAAACTAGAGTTTCATTTTCATCAGATAGTCCATCATCGTCATGGTCCCAATCGTTATCCACTCCGTGGAAAATTAATTCCCACGAATTGAGAGTTCCAGTTCCACCATTGTTGGAATCTCGAACCTTTAGTGTCCAGAGACCTAAACTCGACTCACCCCAATGATGGACTGTATTGAACAACCAATCGGAATAATCGTCGTTACCATCTCCATTACTGACTGCCAACCAAGATTCTGTTCCATCTGGTGACTGTAGTACAATATCTAAGTCTCCACGGTAAGTATGGTTGATATCGACGATAACATCTACACTTTCTAATGATAATTCACTGGTTACTGTGATTGGGAATTCGCTCCATGATAAGTTTCCATCTGGAATGTCAAAGTTAGGTAAATATGGTCCGTAGGTTGAGTTAATTTCTTGTTCCAAGGTGGTCCAGTTCAAGGCCATTGAGACAGCGGCTCCGGCATCTACTGCACCAAATCCATACTTGTGAGATACATCGTGTCCGGCTCCATTTGTATTCCAAGAAGAATCTGATGGATCATTCATTCGTGAGGTTTGAACTAAAATTTCCTGAACGTCACGCCACGTCAAGTATGGATTTGCGTCATACATCAGTGCGATTACTCCAGCGGCTAATGGCGTGGCGCTTGATGTTCCTCCGAACGTATGGGTGACATTTCCACTACCATTGTATCCCCCGCTTCCGACGATATCTGTGGTTGTTATCCCCTCACCGTCGCCATTAGAGTGAGCCGCAACGAGAATATTTGCACCCGGTTCGGCATAGTATGATTGTTCTCCTTCGTGGGATATTGCAGTTACTGCAATGGTGAATCGACTA
>DALV01000024.1:14318-16997 GCA_002496905.1 Euryarchaeota archaeon UBA105
CTATTTGCATAACCATCCTTGTTTGCATCGTCATCACTACCCAAACCATTTCCTGCAGCCCATGTGATGGAATTACCTAGGCCCTTTCTTCCGCTGTATGCGTCTTCCTCAAAGGCGGCAAGCGTAAGTGGACCTGGTCCAGATAGTGTTTCACCGTCATCCGAGGGACCCCAAGAATTCGAGTAGATGTCGATATCGTCATTCTCAAAGGATAATGCATCAGCTTCGGTACTGTCTCCGGACCAACACGCGATTAGGGTAGAACCGCCAAGTGTTGCTTCCCAAGCCGCTCCTGAAACATATAGTGAGTTATTTCCAACAGCGGCGGCTACACCTGCAGCAGCAGTCCCGTGACCATTCCAAGAATTTGGTGCGGGATCGCTATCGTCGTTGCACCAATCGTAGGAATAGTTTGCATCGTAGTTATCGATGATATCGGGATGCTGGTGGTCCAATCCATCATCGACTATACTGATGACTACACCTTCGCCACGATAATTATCCCAGACATCTGTGGCATTGATATCCTCTCCACTCAGTCCTGATGTCTGACCTGTATTTTCAAGATGCCACTGAGATGAAAATTCAGGGTCGTTAGGATTGTCTCTCGGGAATTGTTGCCGTTCAACTAATGGTGAATAGGATTCAATATGACCAATTTGCACCAACATTTCGAGGTCGTCAATAGCCTCTAGGGGATTATCAAAATACCAAATGTAAGCGCCTCTGAGAATGGATGCAGATTCCACCGATTCTGGTTTTGCCAAAGTCAGTGATTGTTTGTCGATTGGAATTTGGGTTACGACCAACCATTGATTTGTTTGAGATAGTTCGTCATCGGTGTATTGATCGAGATTCTCAACTCTATCGAATGCCAGCTGAACAGCTCTGGAATAAGTAGGTAGGATATTCTCTCCATCTATCTCGAAGTCAATATCGTAATTTTGCCCTTCGCCAATAGATGCCGCGACGGGCGATACAAGCATCAGAACAAGTAGCATCGCTGTCGTACGCATGGATTGACTTCGATGTTGTAGGGGTTTTAGCCGTTGCCGATGCATGGGTGGTTGCCGCATCGTCTGAAATTAGTATGTAATCAGTTGTTTTGCTTGTAATCTGCTATTGCCTGGTGAACTTCTTCGTCATCCATCAATCTGCGTTGATTTTTGGCCACTTCAAACATATGAGCGACTAGATCATCATCTGCTTCGTAACCATTTTGTTCTAACCACCAAATTATGTTTGAGCGTCCACTCATATGGCCAATTCGAATAATCTGCTGAAGGCCGTAATCCTGAGCAGGAACTCCTGAATATACACGGTCTGCAAGCCAATGGTCGCCCTTTTTCATTGCCTTAATTACTGCGCTGGCATGTACTCCTGTACCGGTTTCAAAGGCATCTTCTCCAAAGACGGGATAATTCCGAGGGAGCGCGACTTCGACATATTCATGCGCCTTTCTAATGTATTCATTTAGAGCGGTTAGATCGTTATTGATAACTCCCATTAATGAGAGATTTACTAGGGTTTGATCTAGTGGAGCATTTCCTGCCCTTTCTCCTACACCCAATGCAGTTCCGTGAATAACATCGGCTCCAACCTCTACAGCCGCGAGGTTGTTTGCAACACCCAATCCTCTATCTTGGTGGCCATGCCAATTTACTTCGATATCTCTACGCTTAACTCCGGCATCAGGGATAACTTCATCTTGAATGAAAGTGAGCAATTTTCGAACTCCATTAGGAGTCACATGGCCGCAGGTATCACAAACACAAATTCTGTCTGCACCCAATTCGATCGCTCTGGTATATACCTCCTTGATTTCTTCAGGCTTAGAGCGGGTGGTATCTTCTGTTACAAACATCACAGGAATGTCATTATCGACGGCAAAGGTAACCGCTTTCTCAGCCGTACTAAGAATTCGCTCCATAGTCCAACCTTCGGCAAATTGTCTAATCGGACTAGTTCCAAGGAAAGCACTAGCCTGAATCTGCCTCTCGTGCTTGGCTTGCAAATCTACTAGCGGCTCGATATCTCCTACAACCGTTCGAACCGCACAACCTGGTCTTAATTCGTAACCATTCTCACCCATGTGGGTAAGCATTGCATCTATGTGATTGACATGAAATGGTCCTGCACCGGGAAGTCCAAGATCTACTTTCTGAATCCCTAGACGTTCCATGTAATCGATTAATTCGATTTTTTGTTCGATGGTGGGATTGCGTGCACTAGGACTTTGTAAGCCATCTCTGAGAGTTTCATCATCGAACCAAACATCATGCGGATGATTAGCCGAATCACGCTTGATTTCATAGTCTATGATGTTCCAATCATAGATGAGTTCTCGCTCATTCATTCTTGACCCTCCAGCCGCTCGACGCGTACCACGTCCGTCGAACAGGCGGGCAGGCGTTTGAGGATTTCCTGAATTCAGGCTGAAATCTTCGACGAAGACGCTCTTGAGTTCCATTCATCTCGAACAATAATAGTAGCCGCCAACACCGCTCCCAGAATCGAACCTTGTAAACCAGCGCTAGCAGCAACAACAATCGCAAACATCAGAGCCAGATATAACATTGAAACAAAGAAAGAACGAGCCGCAGTAGGAATCCGTCCAGACTCGGTTCTAGGCTCATTTGGATCGATTATGAACACAGTCCTAGCATACCATAGAGTAAC
>DALV01000024.1:17385-20641 GCA_002496905.1 Euryarchaeota archaeon UBA105
GCTATGGGTGCAAATACTGCTAAAATTAGCAATAAAATAGAGTATATCTTCATTTCAATAAGGGTTCTTTTCGCGCCCTTTACTCCAGGCATCATTGGAACTCCAACAGAATCATATTCCTCAGAGCGATAGAGCGCCAAGGCCCAAAAATGTGGAGGGGTCCATAGGAAAATTAGCAGTAGAAGATACCAAGGCATCAAGCCCCCTAAATCGAAAATTGAAACCGCGAAATCATGTGCCGAGTTTAGATTGATACTCAAATCACCAACGGCAGTTGCCCAACCGATTACTGGTGGAGTTGCACCAGCTAAACCTCCGATGACTATGTTTTGAACCGAGGTTCGCTTTAGCCAGATGGTGTAAATGAAGACATAGAATAGGATACTGAATGCTGCCCAAAAAGCAGCTACCTGATTAGCAAATTCAAGAAACCAAACAACTCCTGTTATTGAGATAAATATTCCAAAAATTAGTGCTCCATTTGGACTAACAGTGCCTTTTGGTATCGGCCTTTTTGAAGTTCGTTGCATGATTGGATCAATATCTCTATCATACCACATATTGATTGCATTAGCGCCTCCGGCTGTGAGATAGCCTCCCACAAAAACAATCGCCATAGTACGAATGGATTCATTCCAATCCATCTCAGAAAATCCCGATGCTTCAAGCAAATCGTGAGATAATACCGCACAAAGTGCGGTGATCTGTAGAAGAACAACTACTCCTGGTTTGGTAAGAGTCAACCAAGCCTTTGCTCCACCCCCACTCTCTCCCATAGCACGCCCTTTGGGCGTGTGGCCTTCAATTCGACTCCTCACAAGGTCTCAGGTGCAGGCTCATGTAAAGCGAAGGCAGAGATCGCCAACCAAGCGGTTGCTAGTGTGAGAAATGATGTGCTACCAACTAACAGGTGGATTAGAGAAAGTATTTCGCGGAATGTTTCATTTTCAGGCGACCAAGAAAGAATGTATAGAGCACCTATTGCAATATTCAAACAATATAGTGCAGATGCAGCCCAAATCCAATTTCTTAGGACTAATCCATGCTGGTGTTGAATCTGTTCGTTTCTGACAAACCAACAAGCGAGTAGTAGAATACCTCCAACAATCGCTACCAGCCATCGATGAATAATTTGAGATTGATTTTCGAAGTCAACTATTTCGGGAAAGTAATTTCCTTTGCATAAAGGCCACGAGTTTACATCTGCAGATACTCCACAAATCTGGTCTGCCCCTGGAGTTGTAGCAACAAATACTCCAGCAAAAACTGTGGTGAATGTACCGAATCCTAACCATGCAATTCTATTCTTCCACTTAGAAGCTAGAATTGGGTCAAATTCGAACCACGATGGCTGATTTGCTTCATCTCGATTTATACAAATCCACAACCAGATTAGAGATAATATGAATGCAAGAGCGCTTGATAGATGCATAGCAACACTCCAGTGAACATTATCAATTTCGACCGTTAGCCAACCAAGAGCTCCCTGCCAAATTATCAATCCCAAAGCCAAGTTAGATGCGAAAATCGTTTTTGTTGAAGTATCTTCATTTCGACGAATAGTAAGCCAGTTTAGAATAACTAGAGGGCCAAGAATAGCCCCAGCCAAAAGTCTGTGAAACCACTCGGTAAATATCTCAAAAGTAGTATATCTATGATGTTCACCTCGTGAATCTATTTCATCGGGGTTTTCATTCCACCATGCCTCTTGTTCCTCTGGACTAATGTCGAATCCCCATGTGCCAAAGCAAGTGGGCCAGTCTGGACAGGATTCTCCAGCATCTGAGACTCTAATCAAACCACCAACAGCAATTACCAGAAAGGTAAGTACGATGAGACCAGCGGTCAATCGCTTAGTATCGACTTTCTCAAGCATTGCTCACCACCTCTTAATGGTCGATAAGCGGTAGAGTCCTCATTCTTCCTCAGTGTGAGGGTCTACATCGATTGGAATTCGGTGAGATTCATACTCAAGCATTGCAATCTTTAGAGGGTCAAGTACGAATCTTGCTTGAGCATCCTCTGTTCCATAGAGCTGGACTAGTTCTTCCATGAAATTCTCACGGAGTTCTTCCTCGGATACATATAGCGGTGCACCCATACTAATTTGCAGTGCTCGTGCACCTATGATTCGCGCCTTCTCGAAGCGTGTGTGCTGCCGTACTGGAGTAACCATCGACGCGGGCGACCCAAGAGCCCCCTATTAGCCCACCGGCCTACCTTCGCCCCCTATGGGGGCGGAATTCTGTGCGATTTTATGCCTCAATCAACATTCCAACGGCGTTACCACCGCCCAGACAAATCGTAACAATTCCGCGATTACTATTTGTCCGATTAAGTGCGTTTGTAAGAGTCATCAGACAACGTGTTCCGGTCGCTCCAAGTGGGTGTCCTAGCGATACCGCTCCGCCATGCGGATTGAATCTCTCATCTGGGAAGTCAAATGCATTCTGAATGGCACACGAGGCGGCTGCAAAAGCCTCATTGTGCTCTAAAATATCTATATCAGAAATTTCCAACTGGTTCCGATCTAAGAGCATTTGAATGGCTGGAATAGGAGCAGACATAACCCTATTTGGCTCTACACCAGATGTGACGTAATCAATGATTTTAGCAAGTATTGGCCAGCCATTTTCATTGGCGATTTCCTCAGAGGTAATTAGAACCGCTGAACCTCCATCCGAAACCTGACTAGCGTTACCAGCGGTGACTTGTCCATCCTCTTTGAAAACGGTTCTAAGTCCAGCGAGACCTTCCATTGATGTATCCATGCGAATTCCTTCATCTTGGTCAAGTTCGTCCATAGAAACACACTCTTCTGCAAGCCATCCTTTCTGCCACGCTGAGTTGGAAAGTTTGTGAGAACGAAGCGCATATTGGTCAGATTCGGATCGCGAGATGTTTGCCTCTTCAGCGATTGTCTCACCAGTAATTCCCATCATTGATCCATCATAAGCGTCCTTTAGCCCATCATGACTCAAAATCCCAGTCAATTCTGCAAATGAGATTTCTTCACCACGCCTTGCTCCACGGATGAAGTGGGGTGCTTGACTCATGGACTCCATTCCACCTGCGATTACGACATTTGATCTTCCAGCCATAATTTCTGTTGCTGCAATCATTACAGCCTTGAGACTTGAACCGCAGACCTTGTTGACTGTAGTACATGGGGTTGAGTATGGTAGCCCTGCAGCCATTGCGACTTGTCGAGCAGGCGCTTGCCCTGCACCTGCTTGAAGCACTTGGCCCATGTATA
>DALV01000036.1 GCA_002496905.1 Euryarchaeota archaeon UBA105
CCTCTGCCCCCACCATAAAACTCAGCGAGCTCTTACCTATTATCTTCAGATTCATTATGTGGTGGGATTGATGAAGTACGGCGGTTCGTCTCGCTCAATGGATAGTAGGTCGGTTGCAGTAGCGCTGGTGCTCATTCTATTATCTCCACTTGTTGGAAGTATTGCGGCCCCTAGTGGAAATTCTAAACATACTCCATTGGACCCAACAGGATTTCAATTAATTGAAGAAGGGCTTACAACTGAAATTCCGATTCAGGAACCAATTTGGTGGGATTCCAACCTAAATTGGTGGGAGCACACTTCATTGGATTCAGATCGTAATCGAATCCACGACTCATTACAATTAGCAATAGGTCCTGTAAATGTCGGTTTATCCTATTCCCGCGAGGTTACAAATGTGGACAAAGAAACATTGGAAAATCTGGGTTTTGTTGTCCACATTGAATTACCTATAGTAGACGCATTATTGCTTGGAGATGTCGATGCAAGTAAAGTTTGGCAATTAGCAGAATTGGATGGCGTAGTTATGGTAGAGAGATATGGCTCTCTAATTTTCTATGGAGATGTTCAAACTCCCGCAGTGAAAGCGATGAATTCTTCAGAATATCCGATTGGAGCATGGGATTTTGGAGTAACCGGTAAAGGAATTAACATCGCGATGGTAGATACTGGTGTCGACAACGAACATCCAGGACTCAATACGAAATTTATAGCCGGATATGATGCTGTTTGCTTCGTACATTCAGACCCACAGTGCATCCTTGCAGGAGGCCGGGAAGATGATGGTTCATTCGATCCTGATGATGGTAATCAGCACGGGACTGCGTGTATGGGCATGGCTAGTGCAACAGGTATTGAGGCGGATGGCTCCCAATCCGATTTCTACGGTTCAGCACCAGATGCTGGCTTAGTAGACGTACGAATAGGGACAGATGTTGGCGCGGGGCCATTCGAAAATTATCTTCTCGAACAGGAATTTTACGAATCAGCCATGAATGGCCTACAGTGGATTATCGACCATCGAGATGATGCGTGGCCTGGAGTAGAAGAAGAGAGTTATGGAATCGACATAATCTCTCTTTCTTGGGGAATAACCAGCCATGAGAACGGGGGTTCGGATGGAACTGACATGCATAGTAGAATTCTCGATGAAGCCATGGAATTAGGAGTGGCGGTTTCTAACGCCGCGGGTAATGACGGCGAGGACAATGATGGACTATCAGGAATGAGCGCATCTTCTCTTTCAATCACTGTGGCATCAACCGATGATCAGAATACTGTTGATAGATCTGACGACACCATTGCTGGATATTCATCCAGAGGGCCTCGTAAGGACAATGGTGATGGTAATCCGGTGAACGAATTAATTCCAGAAATTAGTGCACCGGGTACTAATATAATTCAAGCCGAGGGGTGTGTGTCGAGTGGAGGCTGCAATAATTTCCTAGGTGGAGATGCATCCCAGAACACCTACACTGGAAGAGGTAGTGGAACCTCTTATGCGGCTCCAGCGGTAACTGGAATCGTAGCATTGGTTTGGGAGGCAAACGAAAACCTGACCCCATTACAAATCAAAGAAGTTCTCAAACATACATCTGAATTACGGGGAGAAGCCAGCGCCCCAGAAGTCGACCCATATTGGAATAGAGAATTCGGATATGGTATGGTCGATGCTTTGGCCGCTGTTCAACTTGCAATTTTCCTTAGAGACAGTGGACAAACTCCACTAATTAAACCAACATTACAGAATCACAAACTCAATCTTTCCTCGGGTGAGGTGATCAATATGACAGGTCATGCTTGGGGTCAAGAAGGAAGCATTGAGCGCGTAGAATATCGAATTGATGGCGGAGAATGGATGGAGACAACTTACTCCGCCACTCCAAGTGAGGTAGGTGCTCTAACTCCGTTCTTTTGGCACATTCTATTGGATCCAGATAAACTGACATCAGGCAATCATACAGTTGAGGTTCATGCAGTTGCAGGTGCTATGCATTCACTACCGGTATTCTTCGAAATCGAGGGTACAGGTTCTTCTTCTGAATCACTAGCAATCCCACCAATCGCAATTGGAATTGTTGTTATCGTTGCATTGGCCTGGGTCGCTTCATTGGTTCTAATCAGAATGCGTTCAGATGATGAGATTGAGACTATGATTAACAATATTCGAAATCGAAATGAGATTGAGGAAGTTGTAGAAGCAGAGTTACTCGACTCTGAAAATTAACACCAAAAATAATTTATGTTAATTTCTCACCTTATATTACGAATCCGAAGGATTCGAGGGTGTTAGTTCAAATGCTCATTCTATCCTCCGTAGGTCATGGTGCGGTTTTCGGAACGGGCGAACAGCATACGTCCAACTGGAGTTCGCCGTATGTTCGACATGGCCGGCGATGATTCGGTTCAATTTGGTTTAGGAGAACCGGACTTCCAGCCGCCTGATTTGGCCATAGATGCTTTCGAAAAAGCAATGCGAGAAGGCCGCAACAAATATACAACAACTGCAGGCCTACCTCAATTGAGACAAAAGATAGCTGAAACATGGCACTATCTTTCTCCAGAACTTGATGAAACTAATGTCTGCATTACAATGAGCGGAACAAATGCATTACTGGACATTTTCCTCGCACTAGTCGACCCTGGAGATGAAGTATTAATTCCAGAACCCTACTTTCCATTATACCCTCCAGATGTGGTGATTTGTGGAGGTCAACCCTCGCTTTATCCCTGCAGGTTTGAAAATGGATTTGTGCCGAAGATTGAGGATTTAGAGGAACGAGTAAATGAAAATACTGTAGCAATTTTGTATAATTTCCCAAGCAATCCGACAGGCGGAAATGTCACCTCGGAAGAACGTGATGAATTACTTGCTTTTGCAGAGCGAAATGATCTATGGGTAATTACCGATGAAGTCTATGACAGAATAGTCTACGATTCTGAACATGTTTCCTTCCTTGGAGCTGGTTATGACAAAGTCATAATGATAAATTCCTTCTCCAAAACCTTCGCAATGACGGGTTGGAGAATTGGATACATCCTTTCTGAAAATTTAGAGGCGATGAGTCACATAACTAAGATGCAGTATTATGTCACAGCTTGTAGTAATGATGCTATGCAATATGCTGTCTTAGAAGCGATGGAAAAGGCTCCAGACTATCCCGCAAAAATGTGTCAAGAATTCAAGGCCAGAAGAGATCTAATTTGTGATAGGCTAAACGCAATGGAAGGAGTTTCTTGTCATATTCCAACTGGAGCATTCTATGTGTTTCCTAAGGTCGAGGTGCCAGGAATGAACAGTGAAGAGATCGCAATGGCACTTCTCGAAGGAGGGGTTCTTTGTAGTCCAGGTTCAGCTTTTGGTGAGGCTGGAGAAGGGCACCTTAGATTTGCATACACCATCGGTCGAGTAGACATCTCAAGAGGCATGGATCGAGTTGAGAAGGTCTTAGCAGAGCTTCGTGACAATTGAGATGGTGAAACTTTGTCTGGAATCAGCATACTCCTTCACTTTGTTATTGGATTCACAATTTTTTCCTTTGGCTCTGGCAAGATGGATTACAAGCTGGTACTTGGATTAGCAATTTTTGCCGCAATTGGGCTATACATTGCCGGACCCCACCCATTCCTTTTCGGAATGATTTTGGCTACCGGATGGTGTTTCCTTAACACGGGCGTTGAGAGGATTTTTCCAATCGTAGATTAGTCATCAAATAATCCAAATGGCAAATCAATCATGCGACTTTCATCTTCATTCGATTCATTATCGGATTCATCGCTCTCTGTAGGATTGGTAGTGCGACGCCATGGTGGAAATTCTTCAGAGATTTCATCTGAACTCTGCGTATCTATGTTGGTTGAACTTTCCTCTTCCAGCAAATTTTGGTTCAGGTTCTCAAGTTTCTCTTCTGGGTCTTGCATCCAATCGGGCATATCATGTGCTCCAGCGAGGACTGAAATGGTAGTAAAAACGGCAACAGGAAGAACAGAAATAGCCACGAGAAAATCAATTATTGCTGCATCTGGAATTTGGTCTGCTGGCATAATTGATTTCATTAAAACAGCCTCAAGTTGAACATTATGCCAGGCTTGATAATCCACGTCAAGTCTCTCCAGCGATAACTGTAGCATGACTCTTGCAATAATCCAGAAAATAATGATAGGAAGTATCCAAGAAAATTTTGAGATTCTTGCGAGAATTTTTCTAAAATAAGCGGCTATTCCAATTAGATGCCTTGAGTAAATAGGCTGTATTCTGAGCCCAAACCAAAGAGCGATGAAATAACCAACCATGCCCAATTCAAATGCACGTTCGGGTTCAACAAACCTTTCAGGTATGCCCTCCATAATTACCAGAGGAATTGCGATTAATGCAACCTGAATCGGGATGGCTAGAATTTGTAATCCTCCATGGATTGAAAACAAATCATATGTGTCGGTTCTACTACTTACCAAACGTGCCATTTTACCATAGGGGCTTCTTTGTAAATTTAGTCTCGCTCTATCAATTAACTCAGGTGTATTGACGTTCCTTCTTAGGCCTAGAACCGTCAACCAACCTCCCCTGTCTGCAACGCTTGCCGGAGAATATGCGCCAGCAATAAGGGCCAATAGTAATGAAAGTGAACCATACATTAATCCAGCAACAATGATCCAATCTAGAGCCGCCAAATCGATGTCAAATGAGAGTTGGTCCCCTTCGTTATTTATCGATAATAGATAAGTCAGTGAAAATCCAATAATCGGTGCAATTGTGACTTGTCCGAGAACAATGATGGCTAGAACAAAGCGTGGGAATAAGGGGTTTGCACGCCTAGCCATATGGCCGTCGCACCTTGAGGTCAACATAAGGCCTTCATAGATTGAACAACATTAGCTACCCGTTCCTAAACACCTCAACGATTCACCAATAAATAGTCTAATGCCGCCCGAAGGGCGGCGCACGCTGTGACCGAACCTTCATACCCGAACCGATATCGCAGAACTTTGTTATCCATGCGTAATCTGTCACCTCTAGCCCTATTTGCCATTCTTATGGTGACGAGCCTTTCGCCATTGGCGTTTAGTCCGACACTGGAGCATAATTCTACTCGAGAAGTGTCTCCTAGAGCATTGATTGATTTCGAAGTTTCTGATATCGAATTAGGTAACGGTTCATTGCAGGCACGTGAATGGGTAAACCCAGATGGCAGCATTGTGCAGTATGTTATGAGAGATGAATTGATTCAAATTAATGTCACATTTACTCAGGCAGGAACATCCGGTCAACCGGCCAGTGCAATTGGAAAAATGCAAATTTGGCACCCTGTTGGAGTAATGGTAGCAGAATGGTCAGTGAACATGACTCTATCGGGAGCCCAGTCATTCAGAGCCGAATTTTATTGGACTCCAACTGCTGCTCAGAGTTACCTCGACGATGATGGATATCTGCTTGGAGGAATTATCCTCAGAGGAATTGTCGATGGTGGGCTTGCAGATGACAATTACGACAATAACCAATTCGACCGCTTGATGCCGGTTGCGATTTGGAACGATCCTATGGAAAACGGAATTTGTGGTGATGTTGATGGAGATGGCACTATTGATTGTCCAAATCAACTAAGCTACAACAATCCTACATGGGTAGGTGCTGGGTATGATACAGATGGCTCACTTTCAGATGACCCCGATTATTACGGCCACTGGAGAATGGAAAATGCATCAAGCGCCGTAGGCGAAAGACATTGGAGAGTATCTAGGCCAGGCGCCGATTATGCCAGTAACAGGATGGACAGGCTTTGGTGGGGTTGGTTAACTCCGTTCGACTCCTGTGAGGACCCAGGTCACGGATTAGGGAGTGGAACTTACGACTCTACAGTCTCAACAATTTATGCCAACTATTTCTGCCGGGCCCGAATTCGTGGATTCGATTACCTGAATTTGCAATTAGTCACTAATGCTTGGGGTAGTATGGGTCAAGGAGACACTGTTAGATTAGAGGCAGATGCAGGGAATGAGGAATTCTACAACTACTCCGCAATGCCATTGTCAACCACTTTTGGAAACTGGACTCAACTAGTATGGAACATGACAGACGTTCACCCAACAGGTGATTACACCTTGGCTTTCAGATTTGATTCAGATTCATCAGTCGCAACCCAAGGAATCCATCTCGACGGTTTCATCCTCTTTGGAATACAAAGAGTTCCTGAGTATACTCTCGACGTTGAATGTGACGATCCTCTTCCCAATGCATACATTGTGATTCCTGCAGACCCTACTCCTCCTACATTGGGTTGTACTGTGAAGAACAATGGATACGTAGATATTACACTTCGAGTTTACACCGACGTTTCCAATCAATCTTGGATGTGGGATTTCCCACTCAGAATCGATTCTAACCATCCAACAGATTTCGATAACAACGTTGTGACAAAGAACATCAAACCTTTGGAAACCATGGATTTGTGGGTCAACCTTACAATTCCTGATGGGGCAACAGTACAAGAGGTAGATTGGTATGTTCATATCGGCGACGGAATAACGAATTTTTCCAAATGGACGATAAATCTTCCAGTTGACGTAACGGCTTCGTATTCCTCTTATCTTACTCAAAAGACATTGGAAAATCCTGCAATAACGTTACTTCCCGGAGAAACTGGTGATGTAGTTATGACTCTAAAGAATACAGGAAACCAAAGGGCGATTTGGAATCTAGGAGGTACATTTGCCGACAATCGTTGGAGCGCATCCAATCTTGTTTGGACAAATGAAACCGGAGTTGAGATAACAAGTATCGAGATGGATTTGAATGAAAAATTGGAATTGAATGCTCGTATTACATCTCCAGATGAAATAACTCCAGGGACATATGCAATAACCCTGATCGCTAGTGGTAGAGCTCCTGCGAATTTCCAAACTGAATGGACAATTCATGTGGAAGTTCCGATAGACCATGACTTGAGACTAGTTCCACAAATTAGGGAAATGATAGCGCCTTCTGATGGGGCTTTACGCTGGATAGAAATTCAATTGGTAAATGATGGTAATTCCGAAGAGGCCTTTGATTTGTCAATCGCCGCTGATTGGCGCCTTGGATTGGAGATGAATGCTGAACAAACCCTCGGAATAGATCCATTCGGAGGCGATACAAGCGTCCTGTTGATGTTCCCAATGCCGTATGGAATAGAAAACGAAACCTACCAAATTTGGGTCCATGCAACAAGCCAAATTAACCCAGAATACCAAAGAAGCGTGCAACTTTTGCTAACCGTTCCTGAAACATATCTCATCGAAGTGCCAGATTTAGATTTGACCAATGAAGTGTACCGTGCAGGTGATGATGCCAGAACAATGCGATGGGAGGTTTGGAACAATGGAAACATGCCTGACAAGTTCACGATTTCCTTCGATAAGAGTCATGAGGATATCACAGTCTTCGCTACTGGGCTAAACAATGGCAAGACGGATTGGATACAGCCAGGTTCATCAGTCAATCTTACTGTAAGTTATGCCTTTGACCAAGGCGCGGATGGTGATAGAACAGTCACTCTGATTGCCGAAAGTCAACAAGCAGGAACAGTAGGCCAAACGGTTTCGGCTGAAGGTGAAGCAGACTTCAAGGTTGGACAAGTCGGTTGGCTTCTTGTCACCCCTCCAGCAGGTATAGTGATCGAAGATAAGGGAGAAGTCACCTTAGAATTCGTAGTGATGAATCTCAATCCTTCATCAGAGCAATTAATGCGAGCAGATATCGACAGGATTTCTGAGCCAGACTTGTTCTTTAATGTCGAGGACGTGCGTGTAGACAGTGAGGATCGAGATTTTGTTCTCCCTGCAAATGCAACAAAGATTGTCACAGTAACGGTTGACCTAAATCAACAAAATCTTGATAATTTGGCAGAAAATACGATGACCTTCAATGTTATTTTGACAGTCGACTCTGACATAGATAAAGTATCAGCATCAACAACAATACGGCTTGTAAAAACAGTCCCAGTAGAAGATGGTCCCGATGTCGGATTCATGGCCAAAGTCGCTGCCAATATCGTATTCGTTATCGCTGGATTAGTGGCTATGATTGTGGTGTCGGTAATCACATTCAGAGTTGTAAAAGAAGCGAGAGCGCCATTAGAAGAGTACTCGAGTATCGAGGATTATTCTCCGAGTTTTGTCAATCTTGGAGATGATAATTCAGTTCCTGCAGCTCCAGACCTCCCGGCAGCAGACGAAGTAGCCAATTCGATGTACGGTGGGTCCGCAGAGATATTTGAAAATCCGGCTGCAGAAATGCCACCTCCGCAACTTCCAACTGACGAGGAGCCCAATTCTTCTGAAATGCCACCTCTAGAAGAACCGCAACCAGAGGCGGAATCGTCTCAAGAAGCGGATTTGCCCTCTGGCGTACCACCAATTCCTGAGGAAGGCTTACCTCAGGGGTGGACCATGGAGCAGTGGGCCTATTATGGTGAAAAGTGGTTAGAACAAAATAAGGGCGAATAATCTCCGGAAATTGAGTATTTGCTCGTTACCCCGCGCCCGCGCCTACGTGTGCGAGGCCTTATGACCCCCTCTTGGGTCGGCGGATTGCTGGATTCTGGAGCGTGATTTCCTATGTACAACGGTCAACAACCAATTTTCATTCTCAAAGAAGGAACGACTAGAACGAGTGGTAAGACTGCACAAAGCAACAATATTGCCGCCGCAAAGGCAGTTTCTGATGCCGTTAGGAGTACCCTTGGTCCAAAGGGCATGGACAAAATGTTAGTCGATTCTATGGGTGATGTTGTAATCACCAATGATGGAGCAACTATCCTAAAAGAGATGGATATTGAACATCCCGCTGCCAAGATGATAATTGAAATCGCAAAGACGCAGGAACAACACTGCTACGATGGAACAACTAGTGCGGTTGTAATTGCTGGAGAACTACTAAAGCGCAGTGAAGATTTGGTTGAACAAAACGTTCACCCAACCGTCATTTGTGAAGGATTTAGGCTTGCTTCGGATAAGGCTGCTGACCTTATCGATGCTCATGCAATCGAGGTTAACGAAGAAAAATTACACGAGGTCGCAAAGACCGCATTAACTGGAAAGAGTGCAGGGGCGGTCAAGGAATTCCTTGCCGACATATCCGTAAGGGCTGTATTGGCAGTGGCGCAAGATTCTGATGATGGAGTAGTTGTCGATTTGGACGATATCAAGATCGAGAAAAAGCAAGGCGGCTCGATTAAGGATAGTACTTTGGTGGATGGAATTATCCTAGACAAGGAAAGAGTCCACTCAGGAATGCCTCGTTCTGTAGCGGATGCTAAGGTTGCGTTGATTAATTCAGCAATTGAGGTAAAGAAGACTGAGGTAGATGCAAAGATTCAGATTACAGATCCAAATATGCTTGCTCAATTCCTCGACGAAGAGGAAGCCTTCCTGAAAGGGCTAGTTGACACAATCATTGCCAGCGGCGCAAATGTTGTAATCTGCCAGAAGGGAATTGATGACCTCGCTCAACATTACATGGCTAAGGCTGGTCTTTTCGCAATCCGTAGAGCAAAGAAGAGTGATATGGAAGCACTGTCAAAAGCAACTGGTGGAAATATCATCACAAATATCGATGACCTTAGTGATGGAGATCTTGGTCGAGCAGCCAAGGTAGAAGAGCGAAAAATTGGAGATTCGGATATGGTGTTCATTACTGGTTGCCCTCAAGCAAAGAGTGTTAGCGTACTACTTCGAGGTGGTACAGAGCATGTTGTAGATGAAATCCGCCGCGCCTTCGACGACGCGGTGGGAGTAGTTGCAGTGGCTCACGAAGATGGAGCGGTTTTGACCGGCGGTGGATCGGTTTTAGCTGCGATTAGCCGAGACCTACGCTCCTATGCAGAAGGAATAGGTGGTCGAGAACAGATGGCTATCGAGGCCTTTGCAGGCGCTCTAGAGGTTATCCCTCGAACTCTAGCTGAGAATGCTGGATTAGATCCAGTCAACACAATCATTGATCTTCGAAAGGCGCACTCAGAAGGGCTCTCCTCACATGGCGTTAACGTCTATGATGGCGGAGTAGTGGATATGGCAGATAGCAAGGTCTACGAACCAAGCCGAGTCGTGGAGCAAGCGGTTCAAAGTGCATCTGAGACCGCAGTAATGATTCTCAGAATTGACGATGTAATTTCCAGTAAGGGTGGGGGCGGACCCGACCCTGCTGACTTTGATGGCTTTGATATGTAGGGTCCAATACGACCATAGGTCGTAACCCTAGTTTACATCAAGTTCAAGAATCGCTTTCCGCTGGAGCAACTATCAATCGGGGCTGAGTTAGGAAGATGGCTATAGTCAGCGTCTATATCGAAGAGGGTTGTATCACTTGTGATGCCTGTGAAGAGACCCTCCCAGAAGTATTCCATGTGACAGACGACACTTGCTACATCAAGGCCGATGTCCGCCTTGATGGCGGCTATGATAGGAACGAAGGAAAAGCCGCTCTAAAACCCGAGACTCTATCCCAATTCCAAGATGA
>DALV01000037.1:0-9800 GCA_002496905.1 Euryarchaeota archaeon UBA105
AGGGCAGGCAACCTTCATGAGGGGCGGTCTTCGCGATCGGCTTGAAAATCATGCCATACGAAGCCCTCGACTTCTACGATGTGGATTCACTATTGACCGATGAGGAGCGCATGGTCCGAGACATGGTCCGTGACTTTGTCGACGAAGAAGTGATTCCAAAAATCGAACATGCTTGCAGAGATGGAGTCTTCCCCGACGAATGGCGGGTTGCTCTTGGTGAAATGGGAGTTCTCGGCGCTCCACTAGAGGGTTATGACTGTCCTGGCCTATCCTACACTGCATACGGTGTAATCTGCAGAGAACTAGAGAGAGGAGATAGCGGATTACGCTCTTTTGCTAGTGTTCAGGGCAGCCTTGCTATGTATCCGATTTGGGATTTCGGAAGTGAAGAACAAAAGCAACACTATCTTCCAAAGATGGCAAGTGGAGAATGGATTGGGTGCTTCGGCCTTACAGAACCCGATTATGGTTCAAATCCAGGAGATATGATTACCAAGGCCGAAGATATGGGTGATCACTATCTATTGAATGGCGCCAAAATGTGGATTACAAATGGCACAGTCGCCCAATTAGCAGTTGTTTGGGCTAAATTAGATGGAGTCATTCGTGGATTTATTGTTGAGAAAGACGACCCAGGATTTAGTGCGCCTGAAATGAAAGGAAAGCATTCACTCAAGGCTAGTGTAACAAGCGAATTGGTTTTCCAAGATTGTAAGATTCCGAAGGACAGGATTCTGCCGGGTGTGAAGGGACTTCGTGGACCGTTTTCATGCTTGAACAACGCACGTTATGGCATATCATGGGGCGCGGTTGGAGCCGCTCAGGCCTGCTTTGACTCGGCAAAGGACTACGCCCTAAGTCGAATCCAATTTACTCACCCAATCGCAAGCTATCAATTGGTTCAAAACAAGTTAGCATGGATGCTTAGGGAGATTACCAAGGCCCAACTACTGGCATATCATCTAGGTCAGAAGAAGGATGCTGGGACATGGATTCCGGAACATATTTCTCTAGCAAAGATGAACAACGTAGACATAGCTCTTGAAATCGCTAGAGAGGCGAGGGACATCCATGGAGCAAACGGTATTCTAGACGAATACTGCATCATGCGCCACATGGCAAATCTAGAATCGGTAAAGACCTACGAGGGGACTCATGATATTCACAATCTAATTCTCGGACGCCACATAACCGGTATTCAGGCATTCACCAGAGAACTGTAAATGATTTCGTAAACACCTACGGTGAGGTCGCTAATCTTCATAGATGTGGCACGTGTCGAAGGAACGCAAGGGGTAATCATATGACGATCGCGGTACTACTCAAGCAAGTTCCAGACACGACCGCAAAGATCTCCGTCAACGGTGGTCGTGTGGATGAAAATGCCGTATCAAAGTGGTCTTTCAGCCCATACGATGAGTATGCGCTTGAAGCCGCATTACAGTTGAAAGAATCAGCAGGCGGAGAATTATTTGCTATCACTGCTGGTCCAGCGCGTTGTGAAAAGTTACTTCGTGATGCTGCAGCAGTGGGAGCGGATAACTTAGTCCATGTCTCAGTAGAGAACATCAACGATCTTGACTCGACTCAAGTTCAGAATCTTCTCGCAGCAGCGGTTCAAAAATCCGGGGCTTCGGTGATTTTCTGTGGTAAACAAGCCGCAGATACCAATGCGGGTTCAACAGGGCCTGGGGTCGCGGAACTAATCGGAGCATCCTGTGTCACTCTAGTATCCGAAGTCTCCTCTGATGGAGGTGAATATACAGCTACTCGCCCAAGTTCAGCGGGACACGAGAAGGTAGCAGTTTCTGCACCTTGTGTATTTGCTTTCGATAAGGGCGTCACGGAGATGCGCAGACCCAATGTCAGAGGGATAATGATGGCGAAGAAAAAACCCATTGAAACATGGTCCGTAGATGAATTAGGAGTAGATATTGGCGCGACTGGTGTTAGTGTAGATTCACATTCCCCACCAGCGGAAAAACCACCTGGTCAGAAGTTTGAAGGTGCCGAATCGGTATCTACGGTAGTAGGTAAACTTCGAGATGAGGCAAACGTAATTTGAGGAGGAGAAAGTATGGAATGTACAGTAATCGCAGAAACTTCGGGCAATTCAATCCATCCAATTACCGCGCAACTAGTAGGGGCTGCAAGTTCACTTGGCGCCGCACCTACTGTCGTAGTCCCAGGTGGCATAGGGGCTGAAGATGCAGCAAGTATAGATGGAGTCTCAAAGGTCGTCTCGGTAGTAGGCGATTGCTTCTCAACATTCGATGGTGGTGCATGGGCTAGTGCAATCGCTTCACAATGCTCAGGAGTAGTAATTGCTGGAGCCACATCGATTGGTCGTGAAGTCGCTTCAAGAGTGGCGGCAAAGAAAGGGATTCCAATTATTCAAGACGCCACTGGCCTAGCCTCAGGAATTACCATCACTCGCCCAATATATTCAGGAAAGGCAGTTGAAACTTCAACGGTCTCAGGTGATTGTGTGATTACATTGAGAGCGAACGCATTCGACGCTGCGGGTTCAGGCGGTAGTGCTGCTGTAAACGTCGTCGACCAAAGCGCGGATGTTTCTATTGCTGTCAAAGAGGCCATCTCGAAAGCAAGCGAAAGACTCGATGTATCAGAAGCAGATATCATTATCTCTGGTGGAAGAGGAATCGGAGAAAAAGAAAATTTCTCACATCTTGAGGAAGTTGCCGACTTGATTGGGGCAGCGGTTGGAGCGAGTAGAGCTGTTGTTGACGAGTGGGGGATGCCTCACAGTATGCAAGTCGGACAAACAGGAAAGACCGTTACACCTTCACTATACATCGCAGTAGGTATTTCAGGTGCGATTCAACACCTTGCAGGAATGCGTTCATCAAAGTATATCGTAGCGATAAATAAGGATCCTGACGCACCTATTTTCGGCGTTGCAGACTACGGAATCGTCGCTACTTGGGAAGAAGCAGTTCCTGCACTCAAATCAGCCTTAGCGGCGCTTTGAATGGGATTATTGAATCCTAATTGTAACCATGGCTTTTGTGGCCGCTCCCTTATCATCGACAACGGTTAGTTCAAACGGATGAGTCCCCAGTGGCAATCGAACTCTAACTTGCGCTGAGTCACCAATGACATTGCCCTTTGAGTCCTGCCAGGCATATGACTCAATCTTCCCGTCTGGGTCGTATGATCTCGAGCCATCTAGAAGAATAGTTGCAGTATTATCCTCTTCGGCTGAGATTGTTTTATCCTCACCAGCATCTGCAATTGGTGGAAGATTAATCGCTTTTGCAGATGCGGATAAATCTTCTAATAAATCAGCCTCAGAAATCACTTTCTCTTCTTCGATATGCTCTAATTCCTCATCCAGTGCATCGATCAATTCATTAGTTTCAATGGATGGAAGAGGAGGTGCTTCTGCTTTGGCAATCTCTTCATCACTCAAGCCACCTGCAAACTCATTTGGAGCATTATTGCTAAACTCATAGACAAATGACTCATCCTCGGGGATTATAGGTTCGGAATTCGGTTCAAGTAAAACAACCGACGCGGGGTTTTGACCCGCCGGTGATCGACCAATAACTGTGATTAAATCTGAACTGATTGCGAGAACTTCACTCACTAAACCCTCATGCTCATAGGACCAAATTAGTTCGCCACTAGATGATATCCTCATTGCATTAAACCAAGTACCAATAATCAAATCTTGATCCCACTGGATTATTGAAGAAACCGAATTATCAACGATTAGTAACTCCTCTACATCTTTACCAATTCTAAATCGTAATATCGCTCCATTTTGACAACCGACTATTGCACCATCCTCGGTTGCAAGAATGCTAGTTGCCATGGCTGGTAACTCAGTAGTATGCAGGAGTCCCCTCTGAGGGTGCCAACACTCTAGACGATTTTCGGGTCGGTCATCTAGTGTCATACCTAGAGAATCTCGACAGGCTAGAAGAATACCATCTGACCGAAAACAAATTTGCGAGATTGTTTCAACGTCTTCAGAATCGGAAAAGGATTCTTGTAGAATTTCTCCGGATTTGCTTGATAGGAGTAACGTCCCATCTGTTTTTGCGATTGCAAAATAATTCCCATCTACAGAATGTGCCAGGCGATTTACATCTCCATGAGATTGCGTTCTTTCCTTATCTCCTTTTGAGTTAAGGAAGATAATCGATCCAGAGGTGTCTGATATACAGATCACATCCCCTAGAGATATCATATGTTCAATTCCTGATTGAATTTCATGTTGCCAACTAGGTGATTCATTAATTGACTTAATTTGACCTATAGCCGATGCTGCGACTGCTTTCTCACCCGAGTCGATTATTGAGATAATTGCCGAATCAAATTCGGCATCCTGTAGAAGATTATCCGTCTCAAAAATTTGCAGTTTACCGTCGATAGTACCTACTGCAAAGCGAGAGTTGCCAAGCACACAAGAAGACACCACATCCTCAAGCATTTCAATCTCAGCAAAGGCCTCGATTGTCGGCAAACTGTCAAACTTCACAGCCTCAACCCAGAGTTAGTGGTTTTCACAATGTCGGATAAATGGACGAGTGAAAATCACCCAACTTTAGGCCTTAGCAGAATCTTTTCTCTTGGTTTCTAAGGAATCCAGATATGCTTGGTCGATTCTGCCCGCAACATAGCGACCATCGAAACAGGAGCAATCAAAGTTTGCAAGACGACTATCTCCTGCACCCAAACATGATTCGACTAAATCCTCGAGTTTTTGATAGATTAACCAATCAGCACCAATCGCTTCACCTACCTCTTCAGAGGTCCGATTATGAGCTACATACTCATGCTTTGCAGGCATGTCGATTCCATACACATTTGGATGAACTACAGGTGGTGCTGCTGAGGCGAAGTAGACCTTTTTTGCGCCCGCTTCTCTAGCCATCTCAACAATCCTTCTGGACGTATTTCCTCTGACGATACTATCGTCAACAATTAGTACATTTCTTCCTTCAAATTCATGTCTAATCGTGTTTAGTTTCTTTCGTACAGAATCCTTTCTCATGGCCTGTCCAGGCATAATGAATGTTCGACCAATGTATCGATTCTTTACGAAGCCCTCTCTATACGATACACCTAACTCCCTAGCCAATTCAAGGGCTGCAATTCTGCCACTATCCGGGACCGGGATTACACAATCAATCGCATGATCAGGGAATTCTTCAGCAATACGATTCGCCAACCTCGCACCCATGGCTAACCTTGCCCCATGGACAGATACCCCGTCCAAACGAGAATCGGGTCGTGCGAAGTAAACATATTCGAAAATGCAAGGGGTGTGATTAGGCAAATCTGCACAAATGCTTGAGGATCTAGTTCCATCCATCCTAACAACAATTGCTTCTCCGGGCTTGACATCTCTTTCTGTTTCAAACCCAAGTGCCTTCATAGCGACGGATTCAGATGCTACTAAAGTTTCAGTAAATCCGTCAATTTCACAGGACCCAATACTTAGAGGTCGAATTCCGTGAGGATCTCTGAAGGCCACCATGCCCCAACCAGTAATCATCGTAACCACTGAATATGAGCCTTCGACAGTATCGTTAATCGCCCTTACAGCACCGAAGACATCCTCGTCACTAAGTGCATCTAATCCACCTCTACGGCCATTGATTGAACGCTGAATTTCAGCAGCGAATAGATTAAGCAATGCTTCAGAATCCGAACTAGTATTGATTCTGCGATGATCCCTTTCAAGTAAGGTATCAATGATTTCCTCTGGGTTTGTTAAATTCCCGTTGTGTGCTAGACTTACACCAAATGGTGAGTTGGTGTAGAATGGTTGAGCCTCTGAGGCTGATGCAGAACCTGCAGTCGGGTATCGAACGTGCCCTATTCCCATCGAACCTTCAAGCGTTTGAATATGACGAAGGCGGAAGACATCCCGGACTAGACCATTCGCTCTTCTATGAGAAATATTGCTAAAATCGCTAGTTACTATACC
This sequence comes from Euryarchaeota archaeon UBA105, assembly GCA_002496905.1. Classification (GTDB taxonomy): domain Archaea; phylum Thermoplasmatota; class Poseidoniia; order Poseidoniales; family Thalassarchaeaceae; genus MGIIb-O1. The sequence goes on from DALV01000037.1 coordinate 5,963, forward strand.
AGCAGCATCCTGCCCTCGGTGCTGTAAAACAAGTAAGCCATCGTAGAGTGCCGAACCTACCTGACTATCTGGGTGCCCGACGAGACCTATGATGCCACACATCGGGAATCGTCTCTGGCTGATTCAGTAAGGACTTAGCCATTTGCAAAGCGAAGTCTTCACTTCTTGTGCTGGGCCATAGATCGGTTTCGCTTGCTCCAGCGGAATTTTCGGCGACGTGCAGATTCACCATAGCCACATGAAGAGCAAGCGCGCTTTTGCTTATGGTAGGAATGTCGACCACAGCGTCGGCATCGAATATGCGTGGACTTTTGCTTCTTGCCCATGCTCGGAGTTCCCTTTGACACGATTACCACCTCTGAGGACAACGCGGCGACCGACGGGCTTGTTATGAGCATTACCCAAAGGATTGCAACGGGTTTGCTAGCAGAAAATGACAAACAAAAACTCGAGTTAGTTATCTAACATCTCCATAAGGGGGTCTTCCGACGGACTTTTTCTAGACACAATAATCATTTGAAAAGTGACGAATACGAGAATAAATGGCATCCAAAGAACGATCACTCCTAGGCCCAATGTAGTAAACAAGAAAGCGACCTCTAGCATTTGCGAAATTGAAGTAGCTCCATCTTTCTGCATTGACATTGCTAACATTGGGCCTAAGCTAAGAATTAAAGAAGAAACCAGAGGAATAACTGGACGATGATAGGGATTCCAAGTTACGATTAGATGGATTGCAAAGCAGTAGGAAAGAAAAACCAGTGCGATTAGCATCATTGCTCCTAAGGATCCAATACCAGCAAATGAAAAGTCAAAACTAACCATTAATTTCCACCTCCTATATTTCTTCTAATCATTTCAGTAACCAAACGTCTTTCATTATCGTCAAGGAGCTCAATTGGTGGGTCTTTGGGGGTAATCTTCTCAGTAAACCTAATGATGTGGAAAAATAGGTATACAGTGGCAGCGATACCAAATAGAAAACAAACCATCCAGGCAAGAACATCTAGTCTGCTATAGGCGTCTGCAAACCATGAGCTTTGGGCAATAGTCCACCAGGACAACCCAAGGAAAAACCATCCAATTGCTAAGACTGGAAGGTTCCGTTCTGAGTATATTCGGGAGCCTCGGATTATCGTATGGCAACCGATAAATGCAGATGAAATGGAAATTAACGACCAAACAACCACTTTGAGATAAGATTCTCTTCCATCGTCATTACAAAATGAAATGAACTCACAGCGATGATAATCTGACTCGAAATACAGAGGTTGTTCAGGCAAAAATATGAGTCCTGCAAGCCCGATTAATGCTAGAGGTCCAGCGAATTTACTACGCTTGAAGGCAGGACCCATCCTCCACATAGAGAATGCCGCTAGCATTAGGGTGATGCTCAGGAGTGCCTGATTCACCCAGAAGACCATGGCTGTTGGAGGGGGGGGAGATTCTTTGAATTGACTATCTTCAATTTAGGCAAAAATAAGACACTTCGCCCCTAGAGTACGCCCGCCTTGTCGCGACACAATCAAATATGGGTCATAGGTGGGCGCGACGTCGTAAGACGTTGAGGTGCTCAGTAATGGTCAAGATGCCACGTAAGGTAATGCGCTACAGCCCGTCGGCTGGTAAGCATACTGAGCACACAGTCGAGCGAGTCAAGAAGCGACGCGCTTCCGAATTAAAATGGGGTCAGCGAAGATTCCGTAAGGCTACATCTGGATATCGAGGTTTCCCTCGGCCAAAGCCCTCTGGTGAGAAGCCAACCAAGCGCGTCAACCTACTCTACCGTTGCTCCGAGACCGGAAAGGCTCACCAGCCTGCCTCACAGAGAGCAAAGAAGTTTGAACTCGTGGAGAGATGATATCATGGGAGATGCAAAATTCTTGCGAGTAAACTGCCGTGACTGCGGTCATGAGACTATTATTTTTGAAAGGGCGTCAACCCAGATTTCCTGCTCAATTTGCGGTTCCACATTGGCCCGCCCTGCAGGTGGTAAAGCCGAGCTAGTTGGTAGCACAATCGTAGACGTCCTCGAGTGAAGGGGACTGAATTAGAATGGCTGAGACCAACGATAATTGGCCTGAAGAAGGCGAATTACTAGTTTGCACAGTCAGTAATGTCCGAGAAAACGGAGCTTATCTTAGTCTAGACGGATACGGTTCGCGTCAAGGATTTGTTTTCGTTGGTGAAGTGGCTTCTGGATGGGTCAAAAACATACGTAACCACATTCGAGTTGGGCAGCGGCTCGTCGCCAAAGTAATTGGAGTCAAGAAAGATCGAGAAAGAGTTGATTTGTCAATCAAGAGTGTTTCAGAAGAACGTCGAAGAGATACAATTCAAAGTTGGAAGAATGAACAACGTGCTAACCAGATCATGGGTGTTGTCGCTGAAAGAAATGGATGGAGTGAAGAAAAAACCACCGAGATTTCCGAAGAGATGACTGAGATGTTTGGAACCCTGTATGGAGCCCTAGAGGAATGTGCGATTTCTGAAACTGCATTATCCGATAACGGCTTTAGTGGAGATTGGATGTCCACGGTAATCGAATTAGCGGTAGAGAATATCATACCTCCATTTGTTGAGATTCGCGGGCAGTTCAACATCGAAGTTTGGGGTTCAGAGGGAGTCTATGCAATACGTGATGCACTTCTTGCCGCAGAAGCGGTTGCAGAAGGCGAGGAAGATGCAACACTAACCTGTCATTACGATGGAGCCCCTGAATATAGAGTCGATATCAATGCTCCAGATTACGAGACCGCCGAAAGAATGTGGGAAAACGCTCAAACCGCTGTGACAGACTCAATCGCTTCGGTTGAAGGCTCAATCGATATCGAACGCATGTAAATCGCCAATATGTATGCTACAACTTCAAAGACCTCTGAAAGCGGACATGCTTATTGAGGAATCGGGATGGCTCGGACGAGACTACAACGGTGTACCGCTTGTGGCGAGTATGGACTTGCTGGAAAATGCAAGGAGTGCGGTGGGAAAATGACTTCCGCTGCACCATTGAAATACTCGCCACAAGATGCTCAAGGAGCACGCCGAAGACAGCGAGAAGACGCTGGAAGTGACGAATGGATCGAATCATTACCTACTCCACGAAAGGAGGAGGACGAATGAGTCGTGCACAGATAAATTGGTTGATCGGGGATTCATTACCTGAACATGTCGCTTTGTTAGAGGCCGTACCTGGTGTAGGAAATGTAGGCAAATTGGTTGTTGACGCATTGGTAGAAAACAACCCTTCGGCCCTAATTGCGAGAATACTCCACCCCGATATGCCGCCTCACTCTACTCTGGACAAAGATGGACTACTCGCTCCACCATCAATGCTAGTCCATCGAGTAATGTTGTCCGATGGAAGATATGTTGTGACGGTGACTGGTGAGTTACAGCCAATGACTGCAACAGGACAATACGAGGTTGCTCAGGCTATCTTGGAGATGGCAAAATCAACTCCTCAACTATTGGTGCTGGCAGGGCTGGCTTCTGAAGTTGAAGAGAAAGCAATCCACGTGATTTGTGCAGATGCAAAGGTACGTAGCAATCTCCAAGCCAATGATATTGAAGTTAGTACTTCTCAACCCGAAGCAGGAATGATTGGGGTTGCTGGGCTTTTGGTCTCGCTGTCTTCAATACATCAAGTTCCAGCAGTTGCATTAGTTGCTGATACAGTTGGTGCTTCAGCAGACGTCATTGCCGCGGACAGGCTTGCGGGTTGGATTGAGGAAGCACTTGGCCTACCACTTGGAATCGACTTAGACACGACGGAAGAGACCGCAAGGAAATTACTCGCGAGTATAGAAGTCAGTGGATCTATCGAGGAACATCTTGG
>DALV01000037.1:10172-11152 GCA_002496905.1 Euryarchaeota archaeon UBA105
TGCTGGGAAGTGGCGGAATCGGTACGGATGAACGTAGAGAATTGTACCGTAACTTAATGTCGGAAAATTTTACTGATTGCGAAAGAGTCGTATTTGTTCCCTTTGCCTCTAATGATTATGCAGGTTATACCGAAAGGATGCAGGATTTTGCTGGGCAATCAGGATACGAACTGGTAGGGTTGCATGAATTCGATGACCCACTAGCCGCCATCGAGGCAATGGATGGAATCTACGTTGGCGGTGGAAACACCTGGTTACTTGTCCGTGCCTTACACGAAAGAGGCTTGATTGAACCAATTCGGGAGGCAGTATTGCATAGAGGAGTGCCCTATGCTGGAGTTAGTGCAGGTGCAAATGTCGCCTGCCCTAGTATGCAGACAACCAATGATATGGCAGTTACAATGGTTCCTTCATTCGAAACATTTGGTATCGTTCCATTTCAGATTAACCCTCATTATCACCCCGGAGGAATTTGGTATCGGGAGGCTGAAGAAGGAGACTTTCAACAACACTTTGGAGAAACCCGTGCAAGAAGAGTCAGTGAATACCACCAAACTAACAATACTCCAGTCATTGGTTTGTATGAAGGATCTTTCCTTAGATGCAGAAATGATTCGTATCAACTGCTTGGGAACAAGGCAGATGTAATGCGGAAAAATGAGGAAATAGTCACTCAAGAGCCAGGAACTATTCTTCGCGGGGACTTAACCGCCGCTTGATACTACAATTAGTTCGATTTCTATATCTTCAGTGATTGTAGACGAATGAGGGACAATAGTTTCACCCAGCACTGCAAGTACTGTAGAACTTGCAATATCGAGCCGGTTCAAAACTTCTGCGATACTTATCGGGGTATCAGCCTCAACTATACTTGGACCACCGTCTTCATGATTCACCGTAATTCGCATCAACCCAAGGGAGGCTAGTCAGACTTATGACCAAATCGCAGGTGGCGGACTTACTGCCGAGATCGCATAGCC
>DALV01000012.1 GCA_002496905.1 Euryarchaeota archaeon UBA105
CGAGACGCAGGTAGAATCGCTGGTTTAGAAGTACTACGTATAATCAACGAGCCTACTGCAGCTGCATTGGCTTATGGTGTCGACAAGGACGACGATCAGACGATTTTGGTATATGACCTCGGTGGTGGTACCTTCGATGTCTCAATTCTAGAAATTTACCTAGTTGACGACCAACCTCAGATCGAAGTAAAGGCAACTAGCGGAGATAATCGATTGGGCGGCGACGATTTCGACGATGTCGTAATCGAATGGATTCTATCTGAGTTCAAGAAGAATACGGGAATTGATTTGTCAGGTGATATGCAAGCCATGAGTCGTCTACGAGAGGCTGCTGAGAAGGCAAAGATCGAGCTGTCAGGAACTGGAACAACTCAGATTAATCTGCCTTTTATCACCATGCGTGATGGACAGCCAGAACATCTTGACCTATCGCTATCTAGATCGAAATTCGAGGAATTAATTGCCAATCTAATCGAGCGAACAATGGCTCCTACCCGTCAAGCAATGAAGGACGCAGGAGTGTCCAAGGGAGAGGTCGATAAGGTCATTCTAGTAGGTGGATCAACACGTGTTCCCGCAGTACAAACTGCGATCGAAAATGAAGTAGGTAAGGCTCCATTCAAGGGAATCAACCCCGATGAGGCGGTTGCTGTAGGAGCTGCACTTCAGGCAGGAATAATCGTTGGCGATGAAGGAGTAACCGATGTACTACTTCTCGATGTTACTCCACTTACTCTCGGAATCGAGACCCTAGGTGGTGTGACTACAATGATGATCGAGCGTAATACTACAATCCCGAGTCGCCGTTCAGAAGTATTCTCTACCGCCTCTGACAATCAACCAGCTGTAGAGGTTCACGTCTTACAAGGAGAGCGAGAGTTCTCCAAAGACAACACCACACTGGGAAGATTCCACCTCATGGGGATTCCGCCAGCACCTCGTGGAATTCCACAGATTGAGGTCACCTTCGATATTGACGCAAATGGAATCGTGAACGTATCGGCCAAGGATCTAGGTACAGGGACTGAACAATCGATTAAGATTGAAAGTCAAACTTCTCTATCGGAAGATGAGATTCAATCAAAGATCGCTGAGGCCGAGGAATTTGCTGAGGAAGACAAGCGCCGTAAGGGCAGAGTGGACCTACGCAACCAGGCAGATAGCATCGTTTACCAAACTCGAAAGATGATGGAAGATTCAGGAGACAAGTTGTCTGAAGACGACAAGGCTCCAGTGAATGAGAAGTTGGATGAACTTGAAGGACTCATTATGAATGAAGGTCAGCCTATTGATTTCGAAGAACTTGACGAGGCTGCAATCCAAGCCAAGATGGGCGAATTGGAAGAGGTCATGCACGGTGTCTCCACCAAGCTATACGAGGCTGCTGCAGCTGAAATGGCCGAGCAGCAGTCTGCTAACGAAGCAGCTGCCGATGGCGATGGTGTCGTCGAAGCAGACTTCGAAGTGGTCGATGGGGACGATGCTGACGAGTGAATCATCTCTGAGTAATCAAGTGATGCAAGGTTCGCACGTGAACCCCTGTCCCTCCGTGGGCGACGCATGCGTTGGTGTCTACATTCCAAGCGGTTCCTGCTATGTCTAGATGAGCCCATGGAATTTCTGACTTATCGCCATTTTTGTCCTCACGTTCCTGAATGAATTGCTTGAGGAAAGCGGCTGCGGTATTGGCCCCGCCATAGCGTCCCTTACCGCCATTTCTGACATCTGCAAATTTGGAACTGGTCATTTCCTTTTCAAAGGCAGGTAGAAGTGGCATAGGCCAAGCCAATTCGTCTACTGAATTACCGGCTTGGTGAATACGCTCTCTCAAGTTGTCATCATTTGACCAAAGTCCAGAAGCCTCTTGTCCCAAAGCAACAACACAAGCCCCTGTTAAGGTAGCAAGATCAACGATGTATGAGGGATTTAGCTCTGCGGCCTTCCAAAGTCCATCAGACAGTACATTTCGGCCCTCTGCATCGGTGCTGAAAATTTCAATCGTCTTTCCTGAATATGTATCGATAACATCTCCTGGTCTGTAGGCTTCTGCACTAGGCATATTTTCGGCCATACAGGTGATTCCATTAACTCGGCCTTCATATCCCGTAGCCCAAAGTGCTTGGAATAGTCCGAAAACGGTTGCTGAGCCGTGCATATCGTACTTCATATCCCACATACCTTGGCTAGGTTTAATCGAAATTCCACCTGTGTCAAAAGTGATACCTTTTCCGACTATGCAAGGCACTTGCTCGCCTGATTGCACGTTTGGGTTTAATCGGAAGAATACCATACAGGGTTTGCGAATACTGCCTTTTCCAACAGCGATTACTGCCTGCATTCCTTCTTTCTGCAGTCGTGCATAATCCCATACTTCAACCTCGACATTATCCTTGCCTTCAGCCCATTCGAGGGCTCTGCGACCGAACTCTTCAGGGTATAATCGGTTTGCTGGCTCATTTGCTAGGTCGCGACTTAGGTGAACACCGGTTGTAACAAGACTTGCTTTCTCAATTGATTCACTCAATGCTTCGAGATGGCGGTCGTGTGCTTGACATTCTAATGTCCAACCATCGTGATTGTTTTCTTCGTCCTTTTTCTGATATTTATCAAACTGATAATCTCGTAGCATCATACCCTCGGCAAAGGCGGTCATATTTTCTGTAGACCATCCCGAAGTAAATCGGATTACTATATCATTACCTAAGTCCTTAGATAGACTAGCAAGACACTTAGCTCCAGTATCTCGAGCGACTTTGTGAGTAAGTTTGCCTTTCTTTCCAACACCGATGAAAATAACAGTGCAGCCCTTGGTCCAAACACTCAGTGATTCTCCAACCTTTCCAGAAATTGCATCGCTTGCAGCTGCGGCCTTAACAGCAATACTTGGCCCTCGACCGAGGCCAACGGTGGTATTATTCGGGGCCTTATCAAAGTCCTTGAATACAGGAATAATCATTATCTCCCCAGTTCGGTCAAAATTAGCACAACTCACCTTCATAGATGGGGGAAAAAGTTCCAATATACAAAGAATTTCAAAAGAAATTCTTAATTTCAATAGGGTTTTTTAGAGTTAAAACTTAATTTCGGCTCAAAAATCAATATTTTTCCTTCTTCCTGCAAAAGCCGCCAATAGTATTGAAAATAGATGAATAAACATAGAGGGAGCGGGTAGTAATCCTTCTTTATTCTGTGAGATTTCTACTACAGAGTCGTCAATGTTTTCTTCTACCCATTGACTAGCATCGATTACTCTCTTTTGGTAGTGTATACTCCAGTTTCCATCCTCGATTAGGGTTAGATTTCGAGCGTCTAAGGTGATCTTGATTTGATTCGTAGCGTTTACTCCAAATAGGGATGAATTCCATAGCACTTGGCCACTTGAATCAGAATATTGTAAGGTGACATTCGAAGTACTCGCTCTTCCAAGATTCACTACGTGAGCATCGATTTCATCACCTTTTATCTCGATGCTTTCCACAATCAGTCTAGCACG
>DALV01000030.1:0-4035 GCA_002496905.1 Euryarchaeota archaeon UBA105
TCCTCGCTTATTCCATCTGCGGCGGTGAGTATTGAAAGATATGTGTCAGTATTGTAGTTGTATCGATCAATCCCGACTCCTTCTGTATCGTATGCAATGTAGAGAATGTCATTGGCTTCATCACAAGTCACTGCTCTAGGATCATTATTGGATAGCCCAGAGCTACCAGAGGTCATCGCACTAATCCATTCGTTGGTAATTGAGTCTGAATCATGGTCTACGAGGTCATATCGGGCTACACCGCCTTGATTCCCCCACCAAAATCGTGCGCCTATAGCAACGTGCACGATGTCATCGCAGATGCCGATGTCGGCTGCATATCCATCTGGAATATCTCCAGTCCCTAAATCCCAAGAAGACCAATTACCAGTCGTTCCATCCTTTCTCAATATCTGAGCATTTGAGTTCCATCCACTGGATTCCATATTTCCAACCCATAGGTCATTACCGATGACTTTCATCGAATAGAATTCCTCTTCTGTATTCGATGGTAAACCATCACCTGGAGTCCATGAATCAAGCCATGTTTCGTTTACAGGGTCCCATCTTAGGATACCGTTCATACTAGCGAAGAGATATTCTCCTTGGTATTCTTCCATCCCGCGGATTGGACCATCTACGTCCGTCCACTCGTCTAGTAATGTCATTGTGTCTGCATTGAATCGCCTTAGGATGAAGTTCCCATAGGCTACCCATAGTTCGCATGAACTTGTGTTTAGCGGGAAACACTCACCAAGGAATCTTGCATTTACTCGCAATACATTACCTATGGTTGACAGATCATCTTCCCATGACTCATTGGTCATGTTCCAGCGAACAATTGTTCCATCCCCATCATTCCAAGTCTGGGTTGGTCGAATGCCAATCCACAATTGGTCGTCAACTATTCCAATTCCATTGATTACACCATTCCACCCGGTGCGGTCGTCGACCTCTATGGTTGTTAGGCTAGTATTTGTTGTCAGATTGATACGGTAGATGCTATCTGAACCACCGCCCCACCAACTGGTTGAACGCTGGGTAGAGTAATGCAAAATGTCACCATAAATCTCTATGTCAGCCGGTATAGAATTGGAAAGGGTAGGGCCATTTGGATTCGAGCCTCTATCCCATGAGATGAGTACGACATCATTGATTACATCGATTAGTGTAAGTCCAAAGTCACCACCGGCCCAAATGGTGCCATAAGTCTGCCCAGGTACTAGAGCGGTTACATCATCATCATTGATGTATCCTTGATCGCCATCCCAAGTCGTTAGCCATTCATTGTTGATTAAGTCATAACGAGCTATACCGGTGTTTTCGAATCCAAGGTAAAGGATGTTGTCAACTTTGACCGTGCGAGCACGCTGAGTATCGTCACCTGCAGTCCAAGTCTCAATAACGCTGAAGTTGTCCATGTTTACGATACCAGCACCTTGGTTTCCTCCTGTGTATGCTCTGTCGGGTGCGAGCATCTCAATTGTGTACACGAAGCGACTTTCGAGGCCATCGCCGGAACTTACACAATCTTGGAATTGATATTGCCAGTTCCATTTACAGGCCCCTCTATTTGTGCCAGCGTAGAGGCCATCTCCATCGCTTGTTACATCATAGAATACACTAGGTCGATTCCACCATGAACCGCTGGTTGTCAATGTAGTCCAAGTGCTCCCATCATAGCGCGAGAAAGAACCTTCTGAGCCGACCAATAGGCCTCCGAAATCATCCATCTCCAGAGATAATACATCATCATCTGGAAGCGAGTTTGTATCCTGATTCCAGAGGTCGGAAATATCACCGGTTAGCCTGTCTATAACAAGTATTCCAAACTCGTACAATCCAATGTAAAGTACATCGCCATCAACTGCAACCGGTGTTGCATCCAAATCATCGGCGCCAAGTGATTGCCAAGAGCCGATGATGGTCGAAGTGGATAATTCAACTCGCATAACTCCCTTGTCAGGAGTGGCCATGTATGCTATTCCATATCTAGTGGCAACCGAATTAACAACGTCAGAATCTAGACCGTCCGAAGTGGTGATAGTATCCACTAGCGTCATCTGATTGGTGTCAATAATTGATATTCCAGATTGGCTATGACCAATTACCAAGTAACCATTTGTATCGTCAAAGGCCAAGGAACTAACGTCGTTTGAGCTTAATCCGGATACGGTTCCAATGTAACTTCCATCGGTATTTTCTAACCTCAAAACTCCAGCATTGCTTGTTCCAATCCAAACATTGTCGTTATCATCTTGTTGAATAGCAACAATTTGACCAGGATTGCTGACATAATCGCGGATATCGATTGGAGTCTTCCAAGCACGATCTGCTTCATCATATCGATCGATTATTCTACCACTTGCAACCCAAATCTCTCCACTGTCTCCATCATCGATACGAGATACTACATCCATTCCATCGATTGAAGGTCCACTAACTAGAGTCAGTGTACCAGCGGGATTTTCAGTAATCTGCATTCCAAGAGTTCCTGAACCATCGCTAAACAAAGCGGTGGAGGAGATTGGCCCACGGGATGGGTGTGCTGGCCAAGCGATGGCCATTGCACCATTTCCATACAAACCAAGTTGTGACAGCTGATTCTGAGATTGGAAGATTAACGAATTAGTATCGTAAGCATGAACGGTGGTACCTGCGAGAATATGTAACCAACCTGGTGTCAGAGATAGACCGTGAATCTGATTGGAAGCCAACCAGTTATTTGTTGACCATGTGGCTATCCACGATTGTGCGGTTAAGTCCCTGCGGTTGATACCTGAATCAGCGGTTGCGATTAGCAGATGATTGCCGACAATCTCGAGGTCGGTGATTTGGTCCGAGGAGAGGAAATTCTGAGTGCTCCAATCTGTTTGAGAATCGACAGATACAGAAACACTTCCTGAGGAAGAAGAAGTAATGTAATTGAGAATGTGAACTCCAGCATTTGTTGTCGCCAAGTAAACACTGTCGCCAATTATCATCATGTCAGATGGAGTTTCAATGTTTATCGTCGGACAGTAATCATACTCACTCCAGACCTCTTCTCCAATCGGCTTGAAGTGAATGCTACAATTTCCAGCAGCCCAGACCGTCCCGTAATCATCGACCGATATTGAATAGATTCCTGCGTTTTGTAAACCGGTTGGTTCCCTTAGATTCGGCATTTCTGAGGAATCGAATAAACTGCGTGAAAGAACCGAACCATCTTCAGTTCCAATAAGTAAAGTCCCAGTATCACTGTCTATCGCTAGCGACCTTCCCATGATTCCAGTTTCAATATCCACGATTGGTTTCTGAGAGCGGGCGTCTAGGTGTAGAAGGTCGTCGTCTAACAATATGTATAACCGGCCATCATTCGGATTTACCGCAGAGTCGTGAATGTCTATGTCGACTGCTGAATAGGAAACCATTGGATCAGCCGGCCTTAATGCCTCGATTACCATATCAGTTAGTGTCACTCCGGCTGGTAATTCCCATGAGGCATCAGAGATTGAGTTGGGTTTCAGATAAGTGCTTAGAGTACCGTTCAGGACACTGGGCGGGTTGTTCTGCATCTCATTCTGCTGACCGAGGTCGCCATAACCTCTCCAATCGAGGATAGGGGTTTGAGTATCCATGAGAGTTATCTGAGGCTCATTTGCCCAGTATCCTGCAGAGCCATTAACTGCAATTTCAAAGGTCAGATTCGAAATTTGTGCCCCTGGAGCAAATGGTAAGAATAAGTCGCTATATGCATAGCTGCCATTATCCGGATCAGCTCCGGTAGCGACCAAATCAATCCATCCGGTGTCGTTGCTTCCCGAGGCGCCCCACGCAGCCTGCGAAACCTCACGAATTTCTTGCTCTGATTCTAACTGATTCACGTCAGAATATGCAGACCAGGGCAACAAAACCATCAATGTTGCAAGAAGCAAGGCAGACCTGCGCTTGCTCAGCAGTTGACGAGGATTAGACATGGCTACGAACCTACGGCCTACTTCTAACCATTAAGAAAGGGTGGGTTTGTTGAGTTATACATGATTCTCCCTCTAAGGAGGGAGTAGAGATTATTGA
>DALV01000030.1:4430-6681 GCA_002496905.1 Euryarchaeota archaeon UBA105
TTCTCGAGGAGTGGGCATGGTCGAGGACAGACTGCGGGAGGATGCGTTGGAATACCACGCTGCTGAACCAGCAGGAAAAATCCGAGTTGAGCCGACAAAACCACACGGAACCGCTCGTGAGCTTTCACTGGCTTATTCTCCAGGTGTTGCATATCCCTGCGAAGAGATTGCAGAGAATCCAGATGATGCCTACAAGTACACATCAAAAGGGAATTTAGTGGCAGTTGTCAGTAATGGTACTGCAGTTCTTGGTTTGGGAGATATTGGTGCACTTGCCGGAAAGCCAGTTATGGAAGGAAAAGGCCTCTTGTTCAAGGCATTCGCCGACATTGATGTTTTTGATATCGAGGTCGACAGGACGGATGTCGACGAATTTGTCGAAGCGGTAAAGGCGATTGCTCCTACTTTCGGAGGAATCAACCTTGAGGATATCAAGGCTCCAGAATGCTTCGAAATCGAACGAAGGCTCGTCGCAGAATTAGATATTCCAGTTATGCACGACGATCAGCATGGTACCGCAATTATTTCTGGTGCCGCTCTAATCAATGGATTGGAAGTCGTTGAGAAGGATGTTTCAGAAGTTAAAGTAGTGATTTCTGGCGCTGGTGCCAGTGCAATTTCTTGCGCTCAGCACTACCTTCGTCTGGGAGTTAATGCGGATAATTTGCTAATGTGCGATAGCAAGGGGATCCTCACCAAATCACGTGGTGATAATGGTGAGTTAAATGAATACAAACTCGCTTTTGCAAGGGATGTTGAAGACGGTGGGTTAGCCGAGGCGATGGTCGATGCAGATGTATTCCTTGGCCTGTCCAAGGGAGGACTTGTCTCAGGAGAGATGGTCAAATCTATGTCTGAGCGACCATTGATTTTCGCTCTCGCAAACCCTGACCCTGAGATTCTACCTACCGATGTGCAAGCGGTTCGCGATGATGCTATAATCGCGACAGGACGGTCAGACTTCCCGAACCAAATTAACAACGTACTCGGATTCCCTTACATCTTCCGTGGCGCACTGGACGTGCGTGCTACAGAAATCACAGAAGGAATGAAAATGGCCGCAACCAAGGCTCTGGCGGCTTTGGCAAAGGAGCCTGTACCGGACGAAGTCGCCGCTGCATATGCAGGAGAACAAATGCAATTTGGACCCGAATATCTAATTCCAAAACCATTCGATGCACGTGTACTAATTTGGGAAGCAAGCGCAGTAGCTCAAGCAGCTGTCGATGAGGGGATGGCTCGAATTAGTGCTGAGGAATTCGACGTTCAGAAGTACAGAGAGGACCTTGAAGCAAGGTTAGGATTAACTCGATCAATTATGCGACACGTGATCAATCAAGCGAGGAAAGACAAGAAGAAAATTGTCTTCTCAGAAGGTGAAGAGCCGACCATCATCAAGGCTGCGGCTCAATGTATGATCGAGGGAATATGCGATCCAATCCTTCTAGGTCACCCTGAGCGTATTGAAGCCGTAAAAGAAGAGCTTGGACTCAGTTTTGATTGTGAAATTATTGACGTTAGATACGACCCTCGTAGGCGTGGGGATTATGCAGATGAATTACACAAACTTCGTGGACGTAAAGGACTAACACGAAGGGATGCGATTAACCAATTGAAGTCTCCAAATTACTTTGGTCCAATGATGGTGCACTGCGGAGATGCTGACGGGTATCTTGGAGGCATCGCTCATAACTATCCAGATATCGTAAAGCCATGCCTGCAAACAATTGGCCCTGACCCTTCTTCGCATCGAATTGTGGGTCTATACATGATGACTGTAAATGGTCAATTGATGTTCATTGCAGATGCGACAATAAACATCTATCCAGATGCAAGAACACTTGCAGAAATTGCTATTCAAACCGCTAAGGTTGCTCGAAGATTTGGAGTTAGTCCAAAGGTTGCTATGCTTTCATTCTCTAACTTTGGTACCTCAAACGAATTGCGCACTGACCGAATCGAAGAAGCCATCGCAATGGCTCGTGAATTAGATCGCGGTCTAGTTATCGATGGCCCAATGCAGGCTGATACTGCTCTTGTGCCTGACCGTCAAAACGAGTTCCCATTCATGGAATTTGACGGGCCTGCCAATGTATTGGTTTGCCCTAACCTAGCTTCGGCAAATATTGCCTACAAATTGCTTCAGAGAATTGCGGGCGCAGAAATGACTGGTCCAATTCTAGAAGGTCTATCCAAGCCTGCTCACGTACTCCAACGAGGTGACTCAGTTAGGCAGGTCGTACACATGGCC
>DALV01000030.1:7001-7158 GCA_002496905.1 Euryarchaeota archaeon UBA105
GCAATAACTGCCGTTGATGCACAAAGGCACGCAAGACAGCGTTTGTGATTACATCAATAGATACCGATGGCAAAATAAGTCGGATTGTCTCTCACAATTCCATGAAGCCGTTCCTAGAGCACCTGAACATGACATCCACAGACGTGGATGAGACCAT
>DALV01000083.1:0-27143 GCA_002496905.1 Euryarchaeota archaeon UBA105
CCGCTTAGCAGACACAATTGCAGATTCAAAAACCGAGGACGTAGAATCCTTGATAGAAGCTCTCGATGGATATCACAACCACTTGCTACGTGAAGAAAAAATAGACTTATCCAATATTGCCAAGTTACAAGAGGATGCAGATGAAAAAAGACTTCTTGAAAACCTAGAATCCGTAGTAAGTGCATATCGAAACATGGACACCAAAGATTCTCGATTAATGCAACGTTGTCTCGATGTAATTATCTCAGGGCAACGACTTGATTTGGTACGCTTCGGCGCCCTTGGGTCGGAACTAACCAGCTTGCAAAACGATTCCGAATTGGATGATTATGCATACAGGGTTGCTGGAAGTGTTGGTGAATTTTGGACTGCGATTACCTTGCAAAATGAATTATCAGGAGACATCCAAGATACCCAAAATTTCGATTCACTCGGTATTCGCTTTGGTAAGGCTCTACAAATGACTAATATTTTGAGAGACATTCCTGCTGATTTAGCCTTAGGGCGATGTTATATTCCAAGTGATAGATTGCTTGAAATTGGACTTAATCATCAAGACCTAAACAATCCTGATTCAATTGATGTTTTCAGACCTCTATATGATTCCTATCTTGACTTAACCTGTGACCACTATGATTCGGCAATAAATTACATTCGAATGATTCCAAGGAAATACCGTAGCCTTCGTATGGCTTGTTTGCTACCTGTTGTTATTGGCCTAGAGACCATCGCTCTACTTCGAAATGGAAATGTTCTTGATGCATCTGAGAGGATTAAGGTTAATAGAAATAGAATCCGTAAAATAGCTGTTTCTTGCCTAATCTCGACAAGGTTCAAGGGAATGGAGAATAGAATCCTTAGCAAGGCTGCCAATCGAGCGAAAAACAGTGTCTGAACCCTTCAAAGGCCGCTGAAGCGGCCTGCACGCGCGCGAGGGAGAGGTTCAAGAGCGAATGACGAGGGCTTACCTTCGGCGTTACCATGTCTCTAGACACGAGCAACGATTCCGCAGGCGAACTGCGGTACGATGCTGAGCGTAGCATTTCACTAGTTGAGGCTGATGTGGAAAATGCCGGAATTGAGGGTGTAAGATCTAAAGTTAGCATAACCCGAGAGGCAGCTCGAGCAATTTCGATTACCGCCCTCGAAACAATCCGAGAAGGTGCTCGATTCATGGGTGTTGTAGGCACACGTGGTGAATTACTGAATCCATTTGGACACATTGACGCAGCAATTTGGTCTGAATCAGATGTTCCAGAATACATGATTGAAACTGCTTACGAGTACTGTGAAGAGTTAACGCGTATAGAGGCAGGTAACTTCTATCACTCGTTTAAGTATCTTCCAAATGAGGCACGGCAAGCCATCTGTGCATACTATGCATTCTGTCGAAGGGCAGACGATATCGCAGATGGAGACTATGTCGATTCCTTCCCAGGAGGGTCCTCCGACAACCCTGAGTCAGTGGAATATAGGGCACATATTGAGAAGTTGTCGGGAAGTAGCCCAGTAGTTGCCAGAGACCACTACGACGATAGAATGTCACAATTATTCTACTACAGAAAGAAATTATCCAGTGCTTACGGTCAGGTCACTTCAACAGATCCAATTTTTATTGCACTGAAAGATACCATTCGCCGTTACAATATACCACGCCAATTACTTGACGATATGATTAGTGGAATGGAAGATGACTTCCATCGCAACCGCTACGAAACTTTCGAGGACCTCTATTCGTATTGTTACCGAGTTGCATCTACAGTAGGTTTAGTTTGTATCGAAATTTACGGATATTCCGAATTGGAAGCGAGAGAATTTTCTGAAGCCTGGGGGATTTTCATGCAATTGACGAATATAATCCGAGATGTTGCAGAAGATGCAGAGCGAGACCGAATTTACCTGCCAATGGAAGATTTACGTAGATATGGGATTAGTGAATCGGATGTAAAGAGTGGTGCGGAATTGCTCAATCACCCAGGTTGGAAGCCATTCGTTCAAGAATACATACAAAGAGCTGAAACTTACCGAGATAAGGCATTCAAACTACTTCCATTATTAGATAGGCAGTCGCGGTATTCACCAGCAGCCATGATGGCATTTTACGAATCCATTTTGAAGAAAATCAACAAGAAGGATGGTGATGTATTCACAGAGCGTGTGCAATTATCAAAGGCTGAGAAAATCTCTCTAGCCGCATACGTATACGCAAGATACCGCTTCCTTGCTGTCTGAGCAAGAAGTGGCTTTGAAAGGCCGAGACAAAAGGGAAGATTATCGAGCATAGCAATTCGGAGGGATATTCATGAGGGTGGCAGTGTTACTTGAGGACAGATGTCAACCAAAGAAATGTAATGCAGAATGTTGGGCATTCTGCCCGCCTGTTCGTAATGGAATCGAATGTATTGTTCTAGACGATTCAAGCGGTAAACCATTAGTTTCCGAACCTCTTTGTATCGGCTGTGGAATTTGTGTAAACAAATGTCCATTTGATGCTTTAATTATCACCAATTTACCTGAAGAATTAGATGGTGAAATGACTCATCGATATGGTGAGAATGGATTCCGTTTGTTCCGTTTACCAGCTCCCCGTGAAGAGCAGGTAGTCGGAATCCTAGGGCCGAACGGAATGGGGAAATCTACTGCGATAAATTTGCTATCTGGTTCTCTTCGCCCAAATCTTGGTGATTGGACTATTGATTCGCGAGATTGGCATGAAATAATCGAATCATTTCCAAGAGGAGAATTGAGAGATTATCTAAGCATGGTTGCCGAAGAAGGGGTAAAGATTGCAGTTAAGCCCCAGTATATCGATAAGTTACCGAAAATTTTCGATGGAACGGCTATCGAATTACTTGCGAGAGTTGACGATAGAGGTGAACTAGATCATTATGCAGAGTTGTTAGCAATCGACCATATACTAGAGAGGACTCTAGGCCAATTATCTGGTGGAGAATTACAGAGAGTCGCTATTGCAGCTACATTACTCAAGGAGGCTGATGTTTACTTCTTCGATGAACCCTCGTCTTACCTAGATATTCACGAAAGAATGAGAGTGGTTAGAATAATTCAGGATATGGTTGAGCGTGGAAAGAGAATTCTCGTTGTCGAGCACGACCTAGCGATTCTAGACGTGCTCTGTGACCTTCTTCACGTAGTATATGGAGAAAGAGCCGCGTTTGGTATCTTTACTCCAGCTAGGTCGACTAGAACCGCAATCAATGCCTATCTTGACGGCTTTCTTCCGGAAGAAAACGTCAGAATTCGAGACAAACCTATCCAATTCCTCCGTGGTAGAGTTAGAGGGGAAGAAGTTGGTCAAACAATCCTGTCTTGGGGAGATATGGAGAAGACTTTGGGTGACTTTAATCTGAAAACTGGAGAAGGTCAAGTTCGGAGCGCTGAGGTAGTGGGTGTTGTTGGCCCCAATGCAACAGGAAAGACAACAATGGTCAAGATGATTGCTGGTGAAATAGAACCAGATCAAGGCTGGTGCACAATGGATGCTGAGATATCTTACAAACCGCAACATGTTAGTACAGATTTTGATGGGACAGTACAAGATTGGCTAGATACTGAACTAGCTGGGAAATGGAGAAGTGGTGAATTCAACACCCAAGTTATTCGTCCATTACAGGTCGATCAATTGTTAGAATTGAGAGCAAAAAAGCTCTCTGGTGGAGAATTACAAGCAGTTAGTATTGCTATATGTCTGGGGAAGGAAGCGGACCTATACTTGCTCGATGAACCAAGTGCTCATCTAGATGCAAACGCTAGAATGGAAGCCGCAAAGGCGATTCGAAGAACTATGGAGAGTAATGAGAAAGCCGCTATGGTAATCGACCATGATATCTATTTCATCGACATCGTTTCTGATTCGTTGTTAGTATTCGATGGGAAGGGTGGTTCGTATGGTAACGCAGAGGGGCCGATGACTTTGAGAAAAGGAATGAATCGCTTCCTAAGTGATGTCGATGTAACCTTCAGGAGAGACCATGAGTCTTTCAGACCAAGGATAAACAAGCCAGGAAGTAGAAAGGACCGAGAACAGAAAGTCAGCGGTGAATATTTCTACCTTGAATGAGGATTGTCGCATCGTCAACAACCATTGGATTCTTGAACGTCGCTGTGGACCGGAGGACCATGCCTGATGGGGAGTCGGACGCTGACGAACAGTCGGAAGAACCCGGGGATGAGATGACTGCACTTGGAGCGAAGATCGAAGAACTCCAGAAAGAATTGCAATATGCAAAGGCCGAGACTGCAAATGCTCGCCAAAGAGGCCAAAGAGATCGGGCTGAAGCAATAAAATTCGGAGGCGCCGGTTTGGCCTCCAGAATTATTCCAGCAATCGATGCTTTGGAGAAAGCATTAACCAATGAAAATAGTGATAATCAGGCTATTTCAGATGGTGTAAAGATGACACTTAACTCTCTCAAAAACGCTCTTAAATCAGAAGGCGTTACTATACTAGAGACCACTGGCCAGACATTTGACCCTACTCAAATGGAGGCAATCGCGACTGTCCCCGTAGAAGAAGGGCAGGAATCAGGTCTTGTTTTGGAAGAGCTCGAATCTGGTTATTTGTTACATGATAGAGTACTAAGACCTGCAAAAGTGATTGTCACCAGTGAATGAGTGAATCGCAAAACACTAGGTGTGCTTTACCACACTAGTTTATATTGACAATACACTTCGGCCAAAATCGTGAATCTCTGGATGGAAAAAATTGCAATAGGCTTAATCGTAATATCATTGCTGTTGTCAGGATGTACGGCGGAATCTGAACCTAAGCCGATAGAAGGTTGTATGGATGAGTTAGCAACTAATTTCGATATCAATGCAGATGTCGAAGATGACTCTTGTGAATATGCTGACTCGGATGGAGATGGTATTTTCGATATCAATGAAATCGAGGGATGTACAGACTCCATGGCTGACAATTATGATGAAAACGCCACCGACGATGATGGGTCGTGTTTGATTCCTTGGGAATCACAATATGGGGTCAATTGGGTAGAAAGGCCCGGAGGAGAAGATTGTGAATGTTCAGACGGCTCAGAATGGACTTTCTGGACGAGGGATGCCGATCCAGAGAGAGTAATTCTATACTTCCAGGGAGGAGGCGCTTGTTGGGAGGACCATAGTTGCAAAAACCCAGGAGGCACATACAAGACTACTGTCCATGATGATGATCCCAATATTGGTTCTACATTCCATTCCGACGCATATGGCATTGGTAACTTCAGAAACTCCGCTAATCCAATAGCTGATTGGTCCTGGATATACGTCCCATATTGTACGGGTGATGTTCACCTTGGATTTAGTCAAGGGATTTATTCTGACAACAATGTAAGCCACCATGGCCATGTAAATGCTCAATTTGCATATTCTCACATGTTAGATAACTATCCAAATGCAAACACTATTCTCGTCGCGGGTTCTAGTGCAGGTTCAATTCCTTCATCTTTCTACGGTGCTCAAGTTTCACTTGATTATCCAGATTCCAAGATTATGGTATTCAATGATGGAAGTGGTGGTTTGTACACAAATAGCACCTACGACTTCTATGACCTCTGGAACATGCAAGAGACTATTTTGGATTTCCCCATGTCCCCCGATTTAAATTTCAACGAAATGGACTCCGGTGATTTAGCGATCGCAAGCCACGAAGTAAATAACGACATCAGATTTGCTAGATTTACTGATTCAAATGACGCGACAATGCGCATGTTTAGCGCTTTACTTGGAAATGATATGAGTATTCCATACAAAGACAAGATCATGCATTCGATGAATAAAACCTCTGAGCATGGAGTCAATCAGTATCTATACATGTCACCCGGGGAAGGCCACACAATCCTGTTGGACAGTCGATTTTACTCACTTGAAGTAAATGGTGTGATTTTTGCTGATTGGTTTACAGCATGGATAAATGAAGAGCCAATTGAAAATGTTCTGTGCGAGGATTGTTGATTCGAGTCACCCCACAGGTTCGCCACCTTCACCCATGAAGGCTAGTCGATGCAAACCATTGGTTTCGATAAGATGCTCTAGAACCGACATGGGGATTAATGTCCCAAGGACTTCTCTGATTGCATCTTGATCACCGATAGTGCTGAGCATTCTGGCCGTTTCTCTGACCCTCCATCCTTCAAAGCGTTCACGTTGTTCAAGAGGAAGCAGGACTACTTCCCAGCCAGATGCTGTGTACAACTCTGCGGTTCCCATATCGGTAGTCACCAATACACCCGCTTGACCGTGATATTGGCTAGCATGAGTAACCCAATTAGGTGGATCTTCGATGTCTGGAATTGAACAAATCTGGAAATTTTCAATTTTGGCAGATTTAGCCCAAGATTCAATCATCTGACTTCTTTCTTCATGGCTCCAAGGATTCAACAAATTTTGAGGGCGATTAGTAGAACCGATGGCTATTATTAGAGGTCCATTTGGGTTGTTTTCATTTCTCCATTTAGAAGCTGATTCTAACATATACTCATGACCGAGATGAAATGGCTGAAACCTTCCTAGTACAACAACCCCTGAATCGGGCGCCATTGAGGGAGGGCTTGGTTCCATAGGTAAATCTGTCATGTTAGAGCCTCCAGCAATTTTTCCCCATTCAATATCCATTCTTCTGGTTCTAAATATTCTCGGCCGATTAACAAATTCAGACCTCCTTCTTGAGACAATTCAATGAAGTCGAATAGGCTCTCTGTCAACGACTTGTGGGACTCCATTGTGGGTAAAATACGAGGGTCTTCATCAGGGTTTAATGTATCTCCAAGTTGCTCTCTCCTTTGCATCCAATCTAAGATTACTGACTCGGAGTATGATTGCCTATCTTTGCTAGATAACTCAGCGGTTAGTCTTGTCCAAATATCTGAATTTAGGAATGCGTCTGAGTCCTCAAAACTATCCTCGAGAATTGGTTCAACGTAGAGGAATAATCTACCATCCCAGCATCTCCATTCCGCAACACTAGACCAATCGCAAAGAATCAAAGAGGCTGTCGCGTCTATTTGGTCATTAGATTTGTCTGCCCATTCCAAAAAATCACCTTCGATGTCAACGGAAAAACTCCGGTGAAAGCGAGGGTCTCCCGCTGGCCTCTCATCACCAAGCCGTCCACTCTCAAATGCCAGTACAAGTTGCTCTATGCTCATTGAGCGTAATCGATTGAGAGCATTGGAGTCAATCAATCGAAGAATCACATCAACCATTGTCTCCCCTCAACCATCCCTGTGAGTCGCCCATCATCAATCCTCGCTTCCCACCATTTACTGCTAATCGTTACATCGAATTGAAGAACTCGGCGCTAGCCCATAGAAACGCCCACCACGAGGGTAGGAGTGTTCGTCTTGGCAACCATTGATGAGCAAATCAAGTCCCTCGAGGAAGAGATTTCCAAAACAAAATACAACAAAGCCACTCAAGGGCATATTGGGAAATTGAAGGCAAAGATTGCCGCCCTTAGGGAAAAGAAAGACAAGGCACAGGCTCATGCAAAATCAAGTGGCGGTGGTCCTGGATTTGAAGTCAAGAAGTCCGGAGATGCTTCAGTTGCTTTAGTTGGTTTTCCAAGTGTTGGAAAATCAAGTCTGATATGCCAGTTAACCGATGTCGAATCGGAGGCTGGGAATTTTGCATTCACCACTTTAACTTGCATACCAGGAGTACTTCATCACAGAGGCGCTACTATCCAAATTCTTGATCTTCCAGGTTTAATCAAAGGAGCAGCGGAAGGAAAAGGAAGAGGTAGAGAAATTCTCAACGTAATCCGTAGTTGCGACATGGTCCTGTATGTTGTGGACCCATTCCAAGATTCTCATTTCAATATTTTAGATATGGAATTATGGAAATCAGGGATGAGGCTGAATCAAGCGAAACCCCAAGTTTTCATCACCAGAACAGACCGAGGAGGTATCGTAGTAAGGTCTACACTGGAACAAACTAATCTTTCTGATGAAGAGATTCAATCGATTATTCGAAGCTTTGGAATGGTATCTGCAAATGTAACACTTAGAACTGACGTCACAGATGACCACATAGTTGACACTCTTGCCGGAAATAGAATCTACTCAGAAGCAGTTGTGGTTCTCAATAAAGTCGATTTGGCTAGTGAAAAAGATTTACAGAAAGCGAAATCAATGTTGCCTGAAGGTTGGCCTGTATTGCCAGTTTCGGCAAAAACTGGTCAAGGGATTGAGGAGATGAAAGACTTCATTTTCGATAATCTAAACTTCATGTCAATTTACCTAAAACCGCAGGGTCAAGAAGCAGACCTTATAGAACCTCTAATCGTGAAAAATACCTCAACTGTTAGGGATGTATGCGTAAAATTACACAGGGATTTTGAGAGAAAATTCCGTTATGCTAGAGTAAAAGGACCAAGTGCAAAGTTTGACTGGCAAAGGGTTGGATTAGACCATTTATTGATGGATGAAGATTTGCTAACAATTATCGTTAGAAAGTAATTATTCAGCATAAAACATCACTTCTTGCCTTGCGAATCATTCACCTACATGAGTCGCTACCGCCAATCGTGGAAGAGTCCGCTGACCTCCTCCCTCGTGCTGAGTTGCGAGCAATATTCGCTCACTTGAGAAGTAGGGCTGTAATTCTAATTTCAGTATTCTTCTTGTCATTTATAGTCGGATATCCAATGGCTGAATGGATGATTGAAATTCTACTTGATGCTGATGGATATAGACCGGTTGGTGTTGAGATAATTGTGCTACAACCAATGGAAATTATTCTCCTTAAACTTAGAATCGCTAGCCAAATAGCTCTGGCAGCATTCATCACCACCCTTGTCTGTGACCTTGCGATGAATGGAAGGAAAATTATCGCTGACGGAAAACGTGTATCTGTAGAATCTAGCGCTGGAGGATATTCGAGACTTGTTTTCGCAATTTTTTCTATAATATTTCTAGGATTACTAGGTTTTGTTTACGCACACGAGATACTAATTCCATTCTTGTTAGATTATTTAGCAAAGGACGCAAGCAGTGCCGGATTAGATTCAACCTGGCAACTACGCTCTTGGATAGGGTTCATCATAGGGTTGTACATCGGTTCGATAGTAAGTTTTCAGATTCCATTGGTTCTGGTTATTCTGATTAGAGCCGGATTATTGGATAGGAATACCGTAACGGATAACCGTTCATTTCTGTGGTTCGCAGCGGCTGTCTTTGGAGCCTTCGTTTCCCCCCCAGACCCGCTCTCTATGTTCCTTATCGGAGGGCCGATGCTGGTTATTCTAGAGATTGCTCTATTGCTAGAGCGAATCACAAGTAATGATTAGCTCAAAGGTCGATTCCACGGTTTCGTGCATCTTCTTCCATGGCGTCCTTTCGGCCTGCATCTACGTCCACCCATCTCATCATGACTGCGCCAATTAGGATGAGCATCGCAATGGAAAGGATACCTACTCTGCTGTCAAACATCACGGTCATAAGCCCGTATAGTAAAGGACCGATGAATGCAGCTACCTTTCCAAAGAAACCAAAGAAACCGAAAAATTCCGCACTTCTGGTCTCGGGTACCATCTGTCCGAACATACTTCTTGCCAACCCTTGAGAGCCACCCAATAGAGTACCCATAGCGCCTCCCAGGATTAAGAATTGAAGTCCAATAAACAGTCCAAGAGGTTCCCATACATACGTTCGGACTGTTTTTGGAATGAAGTCGAGAGCGCCGTCACCTAGATTTGTGGGGTGATCAATGCCGACCACCTTATCGCCTTCAATTATGCTCACTGAGTATCGAGTGTCTTCAAAGGACGCAATTAATGCACTGATGTTATCAGAAGATTGCTGGCCTAAATTAACAGAAACAGGTTTATCCTTGTCATCAAATCCGGCCCACTGATAGATTTCTGAATCAACATAATCATCGTTTAGAACTGCAATGCCTGATGGTGCTAAGGAGTTTTTAGCCCAATCTTGCTCAAACCCTCCTTCCTTTACTGCTATTTCTGCATCTACTAGATCTGCATGTGGAATGTAATGCCATTCCCCATCATTTTCTTCCAACTGAATTTGGTAATCTGAATGTTGAGTGTATTCTAGAGGGGCAAATGAAAGAGCAGCGAAACAAAGTATTACCCACCCTACTAGAGAAACATTTAGTGCTCTTTTAGTACCGATTTTCTTTGCTAATTTTGTGAATCCAATGGCTGATGGGGCTCCAACAAATTGGATGAATAATATGGTAATCATTAGCCAAAAGGTAGTCACACCTAGGACCGTTGTACCGAATATTCCACCAAGAGCCGTTACGCTATTTATTCCATCAATGAAGAAGAAATATGCTAACATGTAAATGAATAAGGTGCGGAATTTATGAACTTCAGATATCGTCTTTCGAATTTCAGTTAAAGCTAATTTCGCTGATTCTACAAATCCCATTGCAGGCATTTCGTTTTCAATTGGTGGCTCGGGCACCCACTTAAACGTCAATAATGCAAAACCAAACCACCAAGCTCCAGAAGACGCCATTATCGATGGGATAACCCAGTCATACATTGAACCGGACTCATCTACTAAAGTCAAAGTCATTGCAATGTGTATGAGGAGTAAAATTCCCCCTCCAAGATATCCATATGCAAAGGCCAGATTAGAAATTCTGTCCATTTCATCATCCGAACCTATGTGTGGTAGTAATGCGTTATAGAAAACACCTGCACCGTTAAGCCCTACATTTGCAAGCATGAAGAAGACCATCAGCCATAGCCATTGAGTATCTACTGGTAAAACCGGTGCAAATGCTAGTAAGAAAGTCGACCCGGCTCCGACATATGTCAAAACCCTCAACCACCACATTTTGATTGCCCGGCGATCGGCTATGACACCTAGAGAAGGGCTGATCATTGCAACAAATAATGTCCCGAAAGCCACAGAAAATGACCAAACAGCATCGCCAGTCATTTCTATTGAACCAATTTCAGTTGTCAGACCATTTGCTTTCAAGAAAAGATAAGCATACCAAGCCGGCAATACAGCAACGGTTACTGAGGTCTCGAAAGCCGACTTACCCCAATCATAGAAGGCATATCCTCTAACTGCTTGAGGGTCTGATTGTTTATCCAATTCTACTGTCTCTGACACATCTTCACCTACTTTCGCGGCGAAGTATAGGGGTATGAGCATTGGGGCGGCATTACTAGCGGTAAAGAGGGCTTATTCAATACCCTCCGAGCACTCGACAACATGTGTCAACAGACTCGACATGGGTTCATCCAACTGAAAATTCAGTTGAGGCCTTAGAGCATGGAATGAGTCATGTAGATGGTGTTGAACTCGACTTGAGGCTCAGTGCTGATGGAGAATTGATGCTCTGGCATGATGAATTATTTCCCGGAAATTTGTCCAAAAGGAACAGATGCCCTGAACTAATGGAAAGCCAAGAAATTCGGAAAATGGGCGTTGAAAGTTTCGAAGATTTGCTCGGCAGCTCAGATTTTACAGAACTTTGGCGGACTTCTTCCAAGACAGTCAATATCGAATTGAAGGTCCCTCATCCCGTGTCCAAAATTTCGGATCATACAAATCATCTTGCTAAGATGATGACTAAGGTTGAGGAATCTCTGGATGGCCTAGATTTACCTAAACGGTCTACTATGATTTACGGGTTCTCTCCAAAAATACCCGAAGCAGTAAAAATTAGTGGAGTTTCAATTCCAAATACCCAGTTATCACCACATCTGAGATCATGGGGTAAAGGGAAAATAAAGCGATTGATTGGTTCTCCTAATTTCATTTCAAACACTGTATCTGGATTAATTAGAGATCGCAGGCGAAAGGGTATGCCTGTGGTAGGTATGGCTCTACATTACCTGCATGGTTGGGAGAGATTCATTCACCCGGGTGCTCCTGTATCACTAACAGGCAAAGGACTCAACCGTTTATTCAGAGTTAGTCAAGAGATGGGTTTGCACGTTTGGCCCGCTCCGTTAAAACTTGAGACAATTATGTTGGAGGCTGGAATAACATTGATTTCAGATTTCATCGATCCAACAATCCATAGTTTACCTAATGGCGACGTACGCTGGCCAAGACCAGCTAGTCAACCCTTAGATGAAGAATGGCGAGACCGACTAAATAATGCGGATGAATTGGAAAGGCCTGACCTTATCTTAGAGGCTACAAATTCTCTACCAATGTGGCATGAAATAAATGAAAATGTTAGGAAAAGTGCAATTATTTACGACGCAGAAAAATGGAATTGGTCTAGACGACCTGAATCTTGGACTAATGATTTACACGAGGGACGGCCTTGGGGTTGTGCCAGAATAATTGGCCATAGAGGTTCAGGTGAAAATCACTGAACGGATTATTCCAGTCTTCTATGAGGCTGATTTATTGGAATATATTTAGGGCGGTAAATCGGAGTCCCCCGACCATCTCTTGCATTGCGCTCATCCATTATTTGTGCGCATATACCAGCAACTCTTGCCCATCCAAAGAATGTGGTGTAATACTCAGGTTTACGGAATCCAATAGCATGCAGTAAAGAACCACTACCCAAATCGACATTGGGGTATGGATTCTTGATTTTGGGGTGCTCTTTTAGGATAGGGGGGACGACCTCTCTTAGGTTTTTGACAATGCGATAATTCTCATCTTCAGGGCAAACTTCTGCACCAAGTCCGATGAGTAATCTTGCTCTCGGGTCTTCTGCTCTTAGAACACCATGTCCAAAACCGAATATGGGCCTCTTTGCAGCTAATTCGGCCCGTACGAAGGATTCAATTTCATCAGGATCATCCGTCCCAATTCTTTGTACAAATTCTAGACATGCTTGGTTAGCACGACCGTGAAGTGGGCCAGACAGCGCATTCATTGCGGAAGCGATAGAGGCGTATACTGTAGCCCGACCGCTAGCAACTGCCTTTCCTGTAAATGTGGAGAGGTTACCTCCACCATGGTCAAGATGGAGAATGAAGAAGAATCTCAGAACTCTATTCATCCTCTCGGCTTCTTCACCGGTCATTCCCAACATGTGGGTGAAATTCTCGACTAAACCTAGTTCCGGTTTACTCGGCTGGAGGTTTTCTTTCTTGCCACCCCTCAAGAGGAAAATTCGCGCCATTAATTCAGGCATTCGAGCGATGAGATTCATGGAATCTGTACGTACATCGCCGGTAGTATCTGCTGCTCCCAAAGCCATTATCCCCATTGATAGCCAATCCATCGGGTGACCACTTCCTGGAGTTAGAGACTCTAGTACACGGAGAGCGCCTGTTGGCATTTCCATGGCTCTGTGGGCGAGTTCTGTTCGGAATGCTTCAGATTCCTCTTCGGTAGGCAATCTCTTGTGCATTAGGAGATAGATTACATCCTCTTCTTCGAGATTTGCAAGGTCCTCAACTGGATAACCTACGTAGTGGACTCCTTCTATTGGATCTACAAACGAAGTTTTGCAAGTTCCTACTGGAATCCCACGCATTCCACTATCTAGATGTCCCTCTGTAATCGTGAATAACGAATCGTCTTCGGTCATCCCATACCCCTCTTATCGGTTGTACTCGGCAGGGAACCGGTCATAATGTCTGCGTCCATAGGAGTAAGGGAGTGAGAGGCGATGAATGGTCAACAACCAATACCTCACGATTCAAAATTAATGGCTTGGGATGAACTAGATGAAGAACAAAAAAATCTGTTTATTGAGGGGTGTGAATTATTTGATGAGGGGGGATTTTGGCACGCTCATGAATCTTGGGAAGACCTATGGAAATCGCTCAAGCCTCTAGGGAAACCAATAGAAACGGATGCGGTTCAGGGGATTATCCAAATTGCAGCATTATTGTACAATTATGAAAGAAAGAAAATTAGGGGAGTGGTGAATATGGCCTCTAAACTACTCACTCGATTATCAGCTGTTGAACATGGTATTTGGGGCGTAGATGTGGCTGGTTTACGTGTATCATTAATCCCGTTCATCAGAGATGCATCTGAAAATAGCCCCAAATGGAATCTAGAAACTACTTCAGTACATATCGGTTTGGAAAAATAATCAATATCTGCTCAGATGACTCGTTTTTTCATAGGAACGGTATTAGAATCCAATTCTTGCCAGCGCACGATGGCTGGCTGGCGTGAGGTACTGGAGGGTCTCGACGAAGACCACCGGATCATGTTAGAAGGTGGTTCACTTAGTCAGTTATTCCTAAGGTATCCATTGACGATTTGCCACCCTATTTTTGTTGGAATGGTGTATGGAATTCTAGCTAGTATGACTCTAATTGCCCCATTTGCTTACGCCGGTTGGGAAGATTCTACTAGTTTGCAAGATATGGTGATTGACTGGGGCACAATCAGTCTAATGTTTTGTGCAATGACCGCTACCTTGGGAGGCTTCTCTTTACTAATTTCTAGTTTGTTCAAGCGCCCACCTGTTAGGCTTGAAAATCGCAGAAGGTATCTCTTCCCAGTACCTTTCATTGGTTTACTACTATTGACTTGGGCCATGATTGGAGATGCACCTGAATTTGCAAGTAGTATTGGATGGTTCCTAGCAATTTTACCTGGCCCTCTGTACATTCATCTGTCCTATGCTCCAAGATGGAGAATGCTAGACCGCATAGACCGTGGTTTAGATCCATTTGATGGAATGAAAATAACAATCGCTCCGGATAATTCCTTAGAGCCTGAAGAATTAGATGATGATGACCTCGACGAAGTCGTCTCAGAAGCATAGACCTTGATGACAATTTAGTCAAGTTTAATGTAATTCACCTGAGCGACTGCTACAAGGTTATTTTCTGAATCGTAGAGTTCCGCTTCTGAGAGGCTCATAGTTCTCCCAGCCTTAATCACCCTTGCAATACATCGAACATCAGTATTACAAGGCCTTAGGAATCTTATGTTGAAATCAGTAGTAGCAACCTTTGCTTCCGAGCCGATTACTGTCAGAATTGCCCAACAAGTTACGGTGTCAGCAATTGTTCCTAGTAAGCCTCCGTGGAAGGTCTCGTAAATTCCATCCCACTTCTTAGCCCGAGGAACATGGCCTTCGCATTCACCCTTATCGAGTCGAAGTATTTCCATTTGTAACGTTTCAATAATCGGTACTGAGTGTATTCTCTTCATCATCGCATCGATTTGATTTTCGGACAAACTAGACGTTTCAACCATCTTACCACCTTAGATTAAACCGAGATTTTTTCCTACATGCTCGAAGATTCTGAGAACTTGGTCTAAGTCTTCTCTAGTTAATCCTGCAGACATTTGCGTTCTCACTCTAGCCTTATCTCTGGCTACCATCGGGAATGTGATTGCACCAGCCATTACGCCTTCTTTTGCTAAAGATTGAGAAAGCGACTTCGCATTTGCAGATTCCCCACACATTACTGGAATAATTGGAGTCTCGGATAGACCTGTGTCAAAACCTAATGATTGTAATTCATCTCTGAAATAATTTGTATTTTCCCAAAGCCTTGCATGATGTTCAGGTTCTGCCATTAAAACCTCAACAGCCGCCTTCTGAGCCGCTGCAACACCGGGTGGCTGGCTACCTGATAGTAACCAGGAACGAGAATGATTCAGTGCATGTGTTCGAACATCCTCAGAACCTGCGACAATTCCTCCTTGTACCCCCAAAGCTTTGGAAAACGAGCCAACCTCAAAATCTACTTTTCCTTGTAACTTGAAGTGGTCAACAATTCCTGCTCCACCTTCACCTAGAACGCCCTCTCCATGACAATCATCAACGAATACCATTGCACCATGTTCTTCGGCGAGAGACGAAATCTCATCTAATGGTGCAATATCTCCATCCATTGAGAATACACCATCTGTGATAATCAATTTTCTATCAGCGGTCGAATGCTCATTTAGAACCGCCTCCAATGCTCCCATATCATTGTGAGAGTAAACCGCGCGTTGGGCTTTTGTTAATCGGACTCCATCGATGATTGAGCCGTGATTAAGTTCGTCACTGATAATTACATCCTGATTTCCCTGCACTAATGTTGGGATTAATCCAACATTTGCTGTGTACCCAGCGGAGTAAATTAAAGAAGCCTCAACACCCTTGAATTCAGCTACCTTTTTTTCTGCTTCTAAATGAATATCCATGGTCCCGGCTATAGCTCGAACAGATCCACTTCCTGCACCGTATTTTGTGGTGGCATCAATCATTGCTTGGACTATTTTTGGATGGTTTGTAAGATTCAGATAATTGTTTGCCGAGAGCATGATGGTTGATTTACCATCCATTGTAACTCTTGGCTGATTAGCAGATTGGAGAGTAGGGGGATTCCATTCCAAACCCTGTTCTTTTAGCGCCTCGAAGCGCTCCTTCATCCACGAGATGTCGCCGCTCACGGCCCTGACAGGTCGACTGCCTTGATGATTTCATCGGAACGGCAGACTAACTTCGTCGACGACTCTTTCAGCACTAGCGGGCTTCACGGTGTATGGAAGGCGTAGTCCCCACCTTGACAATTCTTGGAACTGCCCAAGATGGGGGAGTCCCTCAAGCAGGATGTGGGTGCTCAAATTGCAATGCAGCATTCGAAAACCCGGAAAGAGTTCGATTTCCTGTATCTCTAGGAGTTATGGATAACCAAGGTGGGATGCACTTAATCGAAGCAACTAGGGCTTTACCAGAACAGTTGAAAATATGGGCGGATGCTTGTCGATATGACTGCCCAATAAGACCTAACTCGGTATTACTAACCCACGCCCATTTAGGTCATATCGAAGGAATCGGTCAATTCGGTAAAGAAGCGATGGGGTGCCGTAATCTTACACTTGTGGCTAGTGAATCTGTGGCTTCAATTCTTCAGGAGAAGAAGCTAATGACTCCATTTGTTGTAGCAGATTTTGGCTCACAGAATCTGCCTAAATTCCAGCAAGGAGGAGTAGTGTTTGATTTCATACCCGTTCCTCACAGAGACGATACTTCTGACACCCACGCGATTTTAATTTCAGGAGAAAATAAAAGAGTATTATTTCTTCCAGATCATGATGATTGGGAGCAGACTTTGAAATCCGTAGGATATACAAATCCAAATGAGTGGTTTCAGTCTCTTGGAGCCACTCATGTGTTACTAGATGCAACCTTTTGGAATGGAGAAGAACTATCAGGTCGAGATATGAAAGATGTACCTCACCCCACCGTTGAAGACTCTCTTGCAAGACTTCAGGAAGGTGGTATAGGTGGCCCTGAAATAATTTTGATTCACCTTAACCACACCAATCCACTCAATAATCCGAATAGCCATCAATCTCGCATGGTTGAAGACGCTGGTCATAGTATTGGTCGGAGAGGCTTGACCATAGAATTGTAAGGCAAAATACTGATGCTTATTTGTAATGGGTCCAACGCACGGTCATGGAACTGTCTGGGACAGTCACAAGTGGACTTGGACGGGCTCATGTTTTCATGGCTCAGAGTCACTATCAAGAGCAGTTCAAAACGGTCCTAGGATCTGGTGCATGGCCGGGTACTCTCAATGTAGATATTCTAGAGGATGGAATTAGCACCTATCAAGAACTGAGAACCATAGCAGGTCTAGAGCAAGGTGAAATTTTCGCAGATATAGAATCTATTAGAATCGCAGGATTTGAACGGGAAGGTCGGTCTTTCGGTGGAGCTACTGCTTTCCCTGCAAGTATTTCATCCGATGGAGAGAACTGGATAAAATGTGCAATTCTAATCCCTGATTTAACTCGACATACTAAAACAGCCGAGGTGATTTCGAGTTCTTTCCTACGCGAAAGATTACCTTGTTCTGATGAAGATATGGTTACTTTACGTCTTGGATGAGTCTCAACCATTCTCTCTCTAAGATCGAGCTATTTTCCATCCTGGCTAGGTTCAACCATCGTTTGTGAACTCTTTTTCCCTTAGGGGGTATACTGATTCCCTCTATGATATTTGGAACCTCAAACTTGTGAGAAAAATCACGATGACCTAGCGACCAAAGAATAAGGCCGTCAGCTGGCGCTAGACCAAGATCTAATGTTTCCTCTGGTTTTTCTAAAGCCAATGCTATTTCATCTAATTCAATATCTTTCTTTGCAAATTTATGAAGGGAAGAAGCCATTCGACGAATTTGATTCCACAAGAATGAATCTCCAACCACAGTGAATCCAACGATGCGTCCTGAACTATCCTGCCATGGTTGGCAGGAGTCAATATTTCGAATTGGGCTTCTAACGGAATCGAGCCTGCAGAAATTTGTGAAATCATGCTGGCCAATGAACAGGTTGCAAGCATTACTAAATCTCTCATATTCTACATCAGAAGGCCAACCTGGAATCATTTCTAAACGATAGATATAGAGCCTTTTTTCTGCGGTTCTTGACCTTGTGCCCTCAGGAACTCTACAAGCCTTCCAGACCACAAGATCTTCGGGCAGATGATCATTTAATGCAGAAACTAAGGAGGACTCGTCAATAACATTAGCAATATCCCTTGGAAGAGATATTGTTGCCAAATTCATCCTAACGCTTACTCCTGAGTCCGTTCTACTTGACATCTCAAGACAGGATTCGGTCCACCACCCTAATCTTTCGATGGCTTGTTTTAACTCACCTTGGACAGTTCGGACATCTGGTTGGATTTGGGAACCGTGGAACTTAGCGCCATGGTAGCCCAAGGCGACCATCATTAGGTCGCTATCCACGCCGAACCCTCTTCACTCTTCGAGTCCGAGGTACTCAATTGCCTCTTCAGCGGATGAAAAACCTAGGCCTAGAAGTGCAAAGGTCACTGCCTCAGAGATATATTGTCTTGCAATCGGTGCACTTCTATCGAAGTTAGTTTTGAGATCTATTGCCTCGATTAATCCTCTTGCAGCCTCATAGAGATGGAAAGAAACATCGGTTTCATCTGAGGCTTTTCCAATTTCAACCAACTTGTGTAATTGCCTAACTGCCATAGGAATACGATCGAATTCTACTAAAGCGTTAGCATATGCAGCATTGTAGTCTGCATTTTCAGGAGCCATACTCGCTGCTCTTCGGAAATATGCATTGATTTGACCTTCGTTAATTCGGTCATTTCCCTTGTCATCTAAGTTGCCATTTTCTTGAATATCAAATAGAGCGGCTTCCGCCCATCCGTGGTAACCAGCAGGGTCATCTGGGTTAGAATCGATATAGCCCTCGAATACCGCCATAGCGCCTGCAAAGTCTCCGCTAGTAATCAGTTGAGCCGCCTGTGTAACTACCTCGTCTGCACTCATCTCTATCCCTCGGGTAACTCTCACTGCAATACCTGTTATGAACGGTGCGGCGTAAACCGCCCCAAATCATCGGCGATTAATTCAGTATGCCCCAGGCATGTTCTGCATTGCCCCTAATCCACTCATAATCGTCAATAGTACGCAAACCTTTCTCGTCTAGTATTGCAATTTTCTCTATCTCAAGAGGATATTCATTGTAGGTCAAATGGCTAACAAAACCGGCTCGAGTAGGTTGATCGAAAACCCATCTTGCACGTGATGTTGCCCGTACATGAATAGAAACTTGAGTTCGCCCATTCCAGACCTTTATCTTGAATCTAGGAAGTAAATTCCCCTGTTCATCTCTAAGTGCATTTTCTCCTTCTTGTCGTTCTAATTCAACAGTACATCGCTTGAATTTCTCAGTTCGATTTCTGTTAGCATCATGAAATAACCCCGAGCCAGCATTTGGTGTTCGGAAGAAATCACGCATTGACCAAGGTGTGTCATCTTTCATTGTAAATGAAGGAGAAACGTGAGGCATGAACCAATCAAGATATGAGCCATCGTCAAAATGCAACATCCCCCAAAACCAAGGTAAACTCGGGGCCTGAACCCCAACCTTCTGGATATATGCTGAGCCCTCAACTTCTTCTCCATCAATATTCAATTTCGCTTTCATCCCATGCACTCTTTGGATATCATAACCCAAATTCAAACCGAATACATTATTCTTGTATTTCGCAGTACTTGGTCGCTCCCACCAAGGAGTCATTTCTACGCTGAAATCTTTGGGAGAACCTTCCTTGACTTTTTCTGGATCACTGGTCAGATTTAGCCAAAATGAACGCCGACCCGGTCGCAATCCAAAGGATAGATCTTCAGATGTCAGAGGAACTACTGCCCCAGCACCCATTCCTGTCTCTTGCGCCTCATCCGGCCAAAGTGGGTGATTATCATCTACAGAGGCCATTCTACACTCTTTCATTAGTAGCGGCTCAAACATTTTGTTGCCGTCATACCACCATGCACAAACCATGCCAGACATCACGGTGCCTCCCTCTTCGTCAACCAGCATTCTTGCCTTAGGTATCCACCAGTGGCCACTTACTCTAACTGCAGGAGTTTCCTTTGAGGACCAAAGTACCATCAATTGCCTAGAACGTTCTGGATGGATTGGGTCAGGAACCAGAACCAATACCCACCACCACCACCAAGAAAGTCGATTGATAGGAGGTAATACGTCAAAGCGCCAAAATTTACTAAAATCACCCTCTATTCTTTCCATATAGAGGTCACCTCCTAACATCACATTATCTCTCGACGTTTGAATTGACGCTGACCAAACAGAATCATCAATGATGTAATCAACATCAATACAATTACCGATATCAAACCAGATACAAATGGACTTTCAGTTCCAAGTGTATGCACAGGAGGATTCCAGAAAGCCGTTATTCCTGAGGGAAGTTCGAAAGCGGTTGCAATTAGATGCATTTCTATGGTATTTGGCCATACTATAAGCACAATTGAGTCGATTAATTGTAACGTCCAATGAGAGACCGAAAGAACGGGAATAAGCTCAGCCCCACCAAGAGTAAGTACTGCCATAACAAATTCATAAACTCCAATTACCAATGCGATGTAAACTCCATATCTTGAGGAAAGTAAACCTAGGGTGTTGAATATCGCCCCATATGCAGCTAGGGCTAATATCGTCGCGAAGGCTATACCAAACCATACAATTACATCTTTTAATCTAAATATTGAATCTCCAGGACCTAGGGAGGCTGTAACCAAACCCATCAATAATGACATAACTAGTACGAATCCACCCGCTACGATGAGATAACCAAGTATTCTGTAAGTGATGAATTCTCCACGGTGAATCGGTTTAGAAAGAAGATAATGTAGAGTTCCATTCTCTGTTTCATCTCTAACCAATCCCAATGCTAGGAAGAGTGGTAAGAAAATACCTAGAATCATCACAAAGGCAATTTTCCCGGTCCCAATAATGAATGCACGATGTGCATCTTCGTACGCTAGATTTTCTTCACTTGGGTCCTCATCAACATTATCATCCGGATATATCGCTATTACATTTCCATCTGAATCAAGAATCCATTCGACATCGCAATCAATACCATTTCGATTACGATCAGGCTCATGTCTATCTTCCCACCACCATTGTGGCTCTGGGTCTCCAGGCCAACCAATTCGTAAACAGTCTCCATCATCATCGAATCCATTTATTTTATTTGGATCTCCAGTCCAATCTATATCATCCTCATCGATGTAATTCGATGCTGGTTCTGGGTCAACATGGAAAACATCCTCCATGTAACCCCAAGCTCCTCCCCATCCTTCTTCGACCCTCAATGTTCCATTACCTGTGAATGATGCTTCATAGACTAATATGGAATTTTCTGCCAATAAGCAACCATCCCCCCAATCTAGCCAGAAATCTTCGAATAACTCGCCATCCGGACAAACATCCAAATTGGAAACATCGAGAAATACCTCTCCATCAATCAGGCTATTTTCTATCCAATTGTAAGTAAATGTACCAGTTACGTATCTCCAAGTGTGGTTTCCCGAATGTTGCCCTACGCCCCCCCACTCAAAGTAACCTTCTTGGACAAAATATCCAGAACCAGGGAATGAGAATGGATCGTTTGCATCACTACCATACTTGTATTCCTGGCCCGCAGGATAACCATCCTCATCCCAATCATGAGAATCATTATCGTTATCGATAGGTTCCCAACCATCTCTTACTCCTCCAACAAACAATGCAAGTAAACAAATTAGCAGTAGGAAACTAACGGCCAAGACCACCCAGGTAGATAGGCGATTTCTCAATTGACGTATGGTTAGTTCTGTAATCGCTCCAGCCTTTCTATCAAGCCTAGTCCATACAGTCTCAGCAAGACCTCTACCTTGTCTATCCATCATGAAGCATCACCTACAAGATACCCAAGTAAAGCCTCAAGATTATCATCAGGATTCTCAATCGAGGTGATTTTCAACCCTGAATCTACTATCACCCTTGGTAATACATCATGTGCTGCGGAGAGGTCATTGGTCAATACCTCCAAAGCACCCTCTTCTGCGAACCTAACTCCATATACTGGATCTTCAGGCACAAAATATTCTGCAAGTTTTCTTGGGTTTTCAGTTCGAATCAATATTCTATGTGGATGCTTGTCGAGCAAATCACGAATTGCATGTAGGTTCCCTAAGGCCAGTAATCTTCCATTATGGAGAATAACAATTTGCTCTGTGATTCTTTCAATTTCATCCAAAATGTGGCTTGACACTAACACCGTTTTTCCTTGCGCGCCCAAATCTCGGATAACACTCATTATGCTAGTTCTAGCTATTGGATCGCAACCGTGTAGCGGTTCATCTAGGATTATCAAATCAGGGTCATGAACCAAGGCATGAGCGATTTTTACTCTCTGTCTCATGCCTTTACTATACTTGCCGATTTCCTTATTTTGAACGTCTGCGAGACCTACGAAATCAAGTACGTGTGATGCTCTTTCGCTGGCCTCTTCTCTAGTCATACCATGGAGACGAGCTAAGGTAGAAACAAAGTCATGCCCAGTCATCCAATCATACAATTTCTCAGTCTCAGCAACATAACCAACTCTGCGATAGGGAGAGGTACTTTCCCAAGGATCTACGCCAAATAAACGAACATTCCCACTACTCGGCTTTAACCGCCCCATTAGTAATTTGAAAAGAGTTGATTTGCCAGCACCATTCGGTCCTAGAATTCCGGTAACTCCACCATCTATTGCCAATGATACTTCATTGATTCCTATCACCTGCCCATACCATTTTGAGCATTTGTCAATCACAACAGCGGGAGTGTTTTTGGTACTCATTCACGAGTCACCTCCAGTGAACGGACTCTAGCAACAAGCAAACCAATGGAGGCGGCGTTGTAAAGTAAAATCGAGATTATTGAAAGAGCCAAGGAGTGCTCATAATTTGCAGGAATACCCACAAGCCATTGACCAAGGTGGGCAAGGGAATCATACGGACTCAGAATGTAAAACACTGTAGTTTCAAAGATTAGTTCAATCATCAGTGCGACTAGTTTGGTTCCGAAAATAATCGCAAGGAAACCTATTGCAGCAAAGAAGCGGCTCTGACTAACGCTTGATAGAGCCATGCCAATTGAAGTATAGGTAATTACCAATAGAATACCAGCAAGTAATCCCCCTAGGAATATTGGAAGTGTATCGATTAGGTAAGCCCATCCTTCTCCATTGAAAACGATTGCAGAAGTGTAGTAGAGCATGTATGAAAATACAATTACAAATCCAAGAACTACTGCAGATGAAAGATATTTCATCGCGGTATAATCAATTCTAGTAACAGGGCGTGAGAAGTAAATCGCACTCGTTCCATTCTTCCTATCATCAGAAATCATTCCACCGACTACCAATGCAGTTAGAAGCGGCCACATGCAGAGATTTCTTGGGAAGTAACCGAGAACTTGACCCCAAAGGTTGTATCGATTCACACCCCACATACGATTTAGCCAATCAGAACCCTCTCCTCCAGAAATTGTCACAGAAAGGAAAATCATTGCAATCGGAGTGAGTGATGTTAGGAATATTACTAGGATGGAAAGTCGAACAAATGGATTGTAGTGGCGATGGCCTTTACCTCTGAATAAACCATATACGTGATGTCTAAAAATAGCATAATTGCGAATCCAACGAGGACCTAATTCCCCATTCCATGGTCGGTAAATTTGCTCATATAAGACGCCCATTGAGGCTTTGCGGGCGACAACTGCCTGTGCATCATCATCGCCATCGCCAGCACCGTAAGCAACCTCCATACGAGTCTGACCTAATTCGGCCTCAGTTGAATCTGCAGATTGGTTTTCTAATGGCTCCTGATTAGCCAAATTATCTATGTTGGAATCCTCTTCGGACATCTTACTCACCTCCAACATGTTCAGAAGTCATCAATTCTGAAGAACCTTTTACTCTAGCACCTAATTTATCCATTATCAAGAGGAAAATATCTTCCAAATCTGGCTCATATTCCCGTAACTCCCGAATTTGAACTTCAGATTTAGCAGCAATAGAAATGATTCTTTCAATTGTATTCTCATCCTCGATGGTTACTCTCATGACCCTGCCCATTCGTCTAACTCTCAGGTCATTTGAAATCAAGGCTTGTTCCATTTTTGAGGCCCCGCCCCAAATTACTGCCTCGACCTCTTTCTCAATCTGATTTGCAAGGTCTGCAATCGGCCTATTGACTACGATTTGACCCTTGTGAATCATAACAACACGGTCGCATACCTCCTGAACATCATCCATCACGTGGCTGGACATCAGAACGGTACCACCTCCCTCATCAACAGTCCTTCTGAGTGTCTTTAGCATGAATTCCCTAGAGCGTTGATCAAGTCCGTTGGTTGGTTCATCACAGATTAAAATCTCTGGGTCGTGAACAATCGCACAAGCTAGTTTGGTCGCTTGTTTCATTCCAGTACTAAACGATTCAATCTTCCTGTATCTTTGATCTCTGAGCCCAACGTATTCCAATACCTCATGGGCTCTCTGCATTGCTGCAGCTGGATTCATTCCCAAAAGTTCACCAGCGTATCGTACCTGATCAATTGCGTTCAAGTCAGGATCTAATGAGTCATATTCGGGCATATAGCCAATCCTCGATCGAATAATATCCCCCTGGGTTTTGATGTCATAGCCGAGAACACTACCTTCTCCAGATGTGGTCGTAATCAATCCTAGAATGCACTTGAAGAAAGTCGACTTACCTGCGCCGTTTGGACCTAGGATTCCGATCGCACCTTGTGGAATCTGGACATCCACATCTTCGAGGGCAAGGTGTGGGCCGTACATCTTGCGTAAATCACGCGTTTCGATGATGAATCCCTCACTCAACAAATCAACTCCTGCTGACGACTCCCTAGGGGAGTCGGCTAGATGTGAGCGCCTGAATCACTTGAATGAATCCCCGTCGCAATTGCAATTGCACCGTAGGATTACTTCAATGCCCCATCGCGAACCTTTACTGCAATACCCTTGTTGAAGAATGCCATATCATCGGCAGTTGCATTAGCCACTCCATGTGCTACCAATTCACCTTTGGTGCTAACAACCAAACATGGTTGCCCTACAATTAGGTGGGAATCAGCACCAAGAACAAAACCATGAATCACATTGCGTCCTTTTCCAACAAATGGAATCGCATCATCCATTAACAAAACACGAGGGAGGCCCGGATGGTCCAACTCGCTAGATGTTGCACCTTCGTCAAATCTAGGTGGTGCAGTTGGATTCAGTTGATGTAATCTTTCTGCACCTTCCAAAGTAAGCGATAAAGCACCGTCAGGTAATCTTGGGGAAAGACAGTGAATTCCATTGAAATTGATGTTCACCATACGGTCAGTACGAGACCGACGAGAGGTCATTTCCTTGGATAAATCGCAAGAATCTGTGGGTGAAATTCCGCAAAATAATGACAATTTGTCCACGATCGTGCACCGGTCAATCCAGTCACGGATTATTGCTCGGTTTTCCGCCCCTGCCTCTTGCTCCGGATCGGGTTGACAAACATGGATATCAAGAGGTAAATCCTCAACACCAAAATCTTCCAACCAAGCATCGATTTCATCTTCATCAAGAATCATATCCCATAGATACTCTGAACACTCAATATGACACCATGGAGATACATCCTCGAGAGTGAATGGAATCAGGCCAACGGGAGTCGAAATTAGTACGATTGAACGCGGTTCTTCTGCTAGCGCTGAAATCGCTGAACCTAATGCAGAATCGCGCCATGGAGGCGCTGCTCCAGATAGAATTACTACTCGTTCAGCATTATCATTTGAGCCATCCCACCACGAACCCGGGCGTCTCCATCTCATCGCTAATAAGGCATTCAAATGAAGTAGATGTGGACGACTATCAATATCGTCGGAAAATTGCTCAGCAGAACCTCGGACCGGGTTGGTAGAGGCTATGGTTCTGAGAGCGCTTTCAGCAACAGCTCCTTCGTCTGGTTCTTGCAATTGTTCTAGGACCCATTCGAAGGCCTCTCGAAGTCTAGAATTTGCGTGACTTCGTTGCTCGGCCAATTGCCAAATTGTTCCGTTTCTTACAGCCTCCCTACATCTTGCTAGTTCTGCTTGAGTGACCTCTAGGTTGTGGTGAGCCAAGAGAGTGGAGCGCTCATTCCTTTCCATCTCACGAACTTCATTTGGAGTGTATGGGAATAGTGCTGAGGAACTATGAGGCCATTCAGTTAAATCTCCCAACTTGACTGTTCCATTTGGAGTCAATAATCTGTCATCTCTGGCAAATAGAGCGTAGGCTGCGGAATCGAAGAGGTCTACACCTAGAGCAATGCACATAGGGAATAGAATTGGATGACCGCAACCAAACATGTGAATTGGTCTATTTGGCGGAATTGTAGACCGAGCAGATAGTAGGATGCGAAATAATTCTAGATACCTTTGTTTTTCCATTAGGGGAACTATGCCTCCAATTGGATGTACTGCAAAGCCTCTATGCTCACCTGAAACTTCTCCCATTAAAGCGCCAGCATGAGCCCTTAGGTCATCGTGAAGACCCCCTTGAACAGGTCCATTCAGGAGCATATCTTCACCAGCGGTATTTAGTGAAATCAATGCACGATTTGCAGTTTCCTCTACCGCATGCTCAAGTTCTTCTCGCGACATATCGGGTCGGCCAAATACATCTAGCATGGTGCCGATATCTACCCCGATTTTCTTTTGGAAATCGACTATTTCCTCGACTCCTACCTCTACATCGCCATAAACATAGGATTGGAAAGTCCCCGAATCTGTTACAATCACTCCTGGGAAATCTAGCAAGGAATGTATTCCATTTTCGAGTGCAGGTTCACGCAACTTGTCGTGTTTCCAAGTAACGTAGGAGTT
>DALV01000083.1:27482-28008 GCA_002496905.1 Euryarchaeota archaeon UBA105
CGATATTTTTCCCACATCTCTCGAGGTTCAATGGTACGAATATTGGGGTTGATTACAGGCAGTAACATTGGAGTTTCTAAAACTCCGTGTCTTGTGAATAACTTACCCAGCCTAGCGGCCCCATCCCTTACAGTAACCTCGAACTTACCGAGGTCCTGATCGCGACAGGGTTCTGGATCTGGCCTCTTACTCACAACCCTGCTGCGAAGCGCTTCGGTCATCAAACCTCGCTCGCGCGAGAGATGACCGAAAGTTGCACTTGACCATTCTCAAGACTCATTTCAACCGAGTCGCCATCATTGATTGCTAGAGTTGGATCATCATCAAATCCATGAGCATAAGGAAGGGCCAAGAGGCTCGCAGCTGGAAGAGTAAGTGGACAAACGTCTCGATTGATTATTCCCTTCGGACCTTTACCTGTGTAAATCAAACCCATGAGCACGAATGGAGCAACTGTGGAGCCAGAACCTTTCGGATAGATTAGGATTGTATCTTCAATTGGCACGCCATCCAGAGGATGCCCTGG
>DALV01000079.1:0-7020 GCA_002496905.1 Euryarchaeota archaeon UBA105
TCCTCTGAGGCCCAAATTGAGGGGGCTCGATTCTGTAAATCATTGGCAATCATGTTGTTAGCGAATCCCGCCTTAGCAAACACTTCACCATAGAGGATACCTGTTGAAATTCCAGCGATTCTCTGAGTATTCCATAGGATATTGACTTGGGTTATTTCAGTTGAACCCGGTACAGAGTTGTGTGAATCTCCGTTGTCATCTGTCCAGGTACAATTCTCACACCATTCAAAACTATCAAATTCTGAATAAGTAATTTCTCCAGCATCATAATCAAAACCTAAGATTTCTCTGGTTGTAGTGACTTCGTAGATGAAGGGCCCCATTTTCGTAAATTCATGTGCCTCGCCTGCATCTACCCCATCTGGGTTATCTAGAGAGTATGCAAAGTAAACTCTCTCAGAGGTCGAAACAAGCCATTCGTCGTCATAATCTGCAGTGTAGTTTTTGTTTCCGTCGTCATCATAGCCATCATAGCCATCGGCTACAACATCCTGAACTCCTGCCTCAACTTGCCCTGCTACAAACGGTGCTAATGCTAGAAAATTAATTCCTATTAACACAAGTCCAGTTACTAGTAATGCGCTTGCCTTCTGTTGGTTGTCCATGGTATCACTCTAGCCCCTCTCGCATGCACGAGGGAAATAAGCGATTCGACTCTAGTGTTACCTAGTGTTGCAGAGCACACCGGCCATAATCAAGTTTTTTTCCGGATTCAAGCAAAGCCGAAAGCATCTAATTCCCTTGCGAAGGTATACATCATTATTGGCACTAGAATAACACCCATTCCATGTGACCTTCGGATACCAATTCTAGGTGCCATAAGACCAATCATTGTTCCAATTACTAAAGTTCCGACTCCAATCCAATCCGTGGAAATCCAAACTAGAATTGTAATGAAAGCACTAACAGAAATCACTAGGTTTCTGAGAGGTACTAATTCGTGCATTTTCAACATACCTTTTCCGACCTCAATCATTACTGGGACAGCAAATAATCCAGATGCTACCGTAATAGCCAGCAGCCTAACGAAATCGGCAGGCGGCTCAACAGCATTCCAGATATCGATTGGATACATCATGTTCAATGCTAGAGCGGCTCCAGAACGTGGCCTCCCTACCATGTATAGGAAACCCAGAACCATCACTGTAACAGCGGTGTTGACAGAAGAAAGAATCGCAATAATCTCTAGGTCTCTTTGTTGATTATTATTTACCAAATCCAAGTCTGGTGTGGCACCCGCTTCGGAGAGTGCCTCTTGGAATAACAAACGGTCATCTTCTGCTAGATCTTCCATGCCCTCAAACACCATCATCTGCGGCATCTGTTCAAATCCGGGTTGAGTTCCATGCTCGAAATCTGCTGGAATGTAATTTGGGTCGGTAAGTTTGCCCCAAAAGTTTCGAGCACTCATAACTACGACAGTTGCCTGTGCCGCAGTCATTCCTGGAAGGATTGCCATAACAGACGAAACCACGGCCGAAAGGAATGTTGGAACTGCTAGGGGTTTAGGGTCTGGCATTTCCCAATTTTGTTCTTGGGGTGGGATTTCGCTTGTTGTTACGTAGATATCAATTAGGTTTGCAATCCCAAATAATCCTGCTAAACTTGGGAATAGCAAGGAAGCAGATGGGATGCCAACCGGTGATCTAGCGGGTAATTCGAATACCGCCCATCCATAGAATCCGGTAAGTAAGAAATAAGATGTTGCAACAAGTATTCCGGCAACCCTTGAACTTTCTCCAAGTCGGAAATCAATCGCATCATATCGTCTTCGAATGCTGAGTCTACCCATTGGTATCGTAAATTCTAATGGTTTTTTCAATGGCCATTTTAGTTTCTGAGTAATTTTTTGCGACCAAACCGGCCATGGCAATCGAGTTGTTTCAGTCAAAATTAGGAATACGGAGATGAATAATAAAATCCATGGTAATTGCTCACGGCT
The DNA here is from genome assembly GCA_002496905.1 of Euryarchaeota archaeon UBA105. Lineage (GTDB taxonomy): Archaea > Thermoplasmatota > Poseidoniia > Poseidoniales > Thalassarchaeaceae > MGIIb-O1. The sequence goes on from DALV01000079.1 coordinate 1,943, forward strand.
AGCTTCATACAACCCTAATCCTGGATTGTCTCCGAAAAGTAAGCGCGCAACGATAAGTAGAGGGATTGACATCAGCATACCCATCTGCGAACCGCGAGCGGAATATGCAACACCTTGAGCGGCTTGGCCAGAAATCAACATCCTATGTCCAGGAAGCAGGGCGAGTGCCATATTGTCATCAGGTGCTCCTACCAATGCACTTGGGATGTAGTTGAGGAATGTGTGAACAGTTCCACAGGCAACGATAATTCCCGCTACTGCGTCTAAAGGGATGCCAATGCCGACAGCAACAGGCGATAGCGACAAAGCAATCAGAGCGACGTTATTTACGTGAAAACCAGGAATTAAGCCGGTTAAACAACCAAGGAATATTCCAAAAATAAATGACCCAATTAACCAACCAAAATCGATTAACCAAGGGTCCATTTCAACACCTCATCTGACATCTATACAGAATTGCATTGTATTCCCAACAGAATCTTCTGTGGTAGATAATCTTCCAGTCCAATCAAGAGGTCCTTCCCCTTCAGTTTGACTTGCCTCTGTACCGTCTCCAAGTAAACAGACTCTTTCTTCAGACCCAGATCTCTGAATCCATTGGTTGCCATCCTCGTCCATAATCGCCTCTCCGTTAATTACTACCAGCTTACCAATGTCCCATTTCCACGAGTTGTAACCATCTCCCCAGTTCAGAGTGTTTGGCGATGGTGGCTGACCTAGAGTCCAAGAACGGGCTTCAAGAATGACACGCCCTTCACTTTCGGACCAGATTATTGTCGCGTTGAATCGTATTGATTGACCACCTTCGATATATTCTGCATGCTCACCAATTAGGTGAATTCTAAGTTTGGTTTGGCGGGCGAAGTAATCTGCTCCGTCCCCTACGTATCCTTTGTCGTAATCCGGAGATATAGGGTCGGTAATCCATCCTTCGAATGTATGGTTCTGATTAAGATAATCAAACGGATTCTCAGCAACATCTAGTAGAGGAGTTACATCTTCTCCAAAGTTACCTGCGTTATTTTGCTCAGTATATCCGTCTGCTCTTAGACAGATGGTTGCCTCATCTGTTGACCAGACCAACCGGCCATACCATTTTCTTTCGACACCTTCCAATCCTGCATCTACATCTTCTTGTGACGGCAGTAAACAGAGCCGGTCAGTTGGAGAATCCCCGATTAACCACCAAGTGCCGGTTGATTGGGTTGCGGTTCCTTCAATTGATACATTCTTACCAACTTCATAGGTAAGTGTGTAGGGTTCTAATTCCCATGACAAGTCAACAACCGATCCTTCGTTTAGGACTTCAATTGCGGTTGCTTGTACTAGTAATCTCCAGCGAAGGGAACGCTGATCATATTGTAGCCACCCAGAAATTTCCACATGACTTCCTGCTTCTATCCAATCGATTACTCTCCCTTCGACTTGCATGTACAATAAATGGTCTGCATTTCCATAGGAGGGGTTATCCATAAGGCTCAATGAATGATATGTTACATCTGGTTCGAGAGATTCAGACAAATAACCGTCTACTTTTACCGACATGTTAGCGAAGTTCTGAGGATTCATTGCAACTTCGACCAATTGCATAGCAGTGTATTCTACAGAGTCGCAATCGGAATCAGCACACACTATTGCGCCGTATCCATTTGATGACAACCAAATTCGACCATTCCATTCAGTCACTTCTCCTTCGACAGTGATTATGGTTCCAATGGGAGGGATTTCATTATCTCGGTCTACAAACCATCGGACCTCGACTACAGAGTGGCCATCCACTTCTCGAACTTGCAAGTCTATTCTGTCCGCTTGTTCACCATATGGGTCTACGACGAAACTAGTTAGCACTCCCTTGATCTTCACAGATTCCCTAGGATATTCATGAATCTCATCAATTTCAATCAAATCGGGTTCTCTGATTACTGCATAGAAGTTCATTGTCGATACTAGCAAAAGAGATGTGAAGAACATCACCCAAAGCTTCGCCATGATTTGCGGCCAGGTTTCCAATGCTTGAATCTTCACTATTTAGAAACAGAGATATTCGACAATATTTATGAATAAACTTAGGACTTTTTTGACTGAATTTTCTTGCCGAAGGAGAATAAGGTTCATCTCGCTGATGCTGTCGAGAGTCATTCAGGACCCGTAGCTCAGTTGGTTAGAGCGCTCGGCTCATAACCGAGTGGCCATCGGTTCAAATCCGGTCGGGTCCACCAAATTATCCTAATTTTGTTGGTTAATCACGTTCAGGAAATCTCTGAACCAAAGAGTAATTTCAAACAAGAATTAGTGGTTAGAAAATGGAATACAGCGAAGCCGACGGTGCTAACCCCTAAATACGGCCTAAGTCGGCCCCCAGATGATGAGCACTGCAAGCAAGGTTCGACCTGCCCTAATGATACTGCTCGTGTACTTCCTAAGCACGTGGGCTGCGGCAACACCTGTCCAGGCTCAAGGTGCGGTTCCTGACATCACCTTGACATGTGACCAACCGCAACCAATTGACGTCTATCCTGGTGCAACCAGATCGAGTATTATCAATTGTCGAATTGAGAATCCAACCGTTCATCAAGAAAAGGTAAGAATCCAGATTCAAGCAGGTGTATTGGCCTTCTCCGGCCCCGCTACTATGTCTATTGGAGGAGGCTCTGAAGTATCCTTCCAGGTTCTAGTCAGAGCTGAACTCCGGGCGCCTGAAGGACAGCACCAAGTAACGGTCAGTGCCGAGGTGACAATGGCTAATGGAGTCCCGGTTACTAGCGAACCATCAGCTGCTAACGTCATGGCGATTATTCGTCAGTTCAGTCGACTTCGAGTAGCATCCGAAGTCGCTTTCTTGCAATTACGTCCGAAGGTTGATTACAACTTAGTATTCGATGTCTACAACGACGGCAATGCTCTAGATCGATTCAATATTGAAATTGAAAATTATGATCAATTGAATGATGACGGATTCCAACTAAGCATTCCGTTGGTAAGTGTGGAAATAGAATCTATGGCGCCTCCAGAGAAGATTAGAGTTCAGATGAGAACTCCAAAGAACCAAGGTTGGACGGATACTTATTTCTCCTTACAATTCAAAGCTACGTCTGAATATTCGGTGAGAACGGAAGGTATCCCGAATTACCAAATTCAAACCATGACGATTTACATCAGAGGTGTTTACCTTCCAGGCTTCGAATTGATTGGTACATTGATGATTTCCGCTCTAGCAGCAGCAGCATTTGCAGGTAGATCCTCAAGGCTAACTAATGATGAGGAATCTGACGAACTAGAACCTCTAGATGCACGTTTGTTCTAATCATCGATAATCTGTGCTCTGCCACCTATGGTGGCATTGGGTTGATAACCGACGCTAGGGACGCCTTGCTCAATTGAGAGGTTACTGACATGAGTGATGGCGGTTTGCTGAAGAAGGCTATGGACGTTCAACAACCAGCAGATGAGATAGTCGCTGTAGCGGCATCCACACCCAATGAATCAAACGATTCCCCCAGTTTTGGTAACATTCTCGGAACTATTGCATTGGGCATGGTTTTACCATTCTTCTTTTTGATGTGGTTCGGGGGGGTAATTCCTGTAATTCCCTCCAGTTTACTTTCACTGATTGTAATTCTCGTCTCGGTTTCATTCGTATGGTGGAGATTGGAGGGGGGACTTCCATCGATGGCTGGCGGAGCCGGGATAGATAGAACTGTAGCCGGCTCGATTTTTATGGCGCTTATCCTTCTATTAGGAACTCCAGCATTACTATCCATTGTGCTGACTGGTGACATGACTCTAGGCGAGATAGAGTTCGAGGAAGATGGCTCTGAAATGACAATTAAAATCAGGCAAAATGGGGGCTCAGGTTCACACGATGCAACAATCAGCATCAGTCAGTCTGGTAGTGAAGTCCTGAATGTCGTTCAATCTTTCAAAATCAACAAAGAAGATAGTCGAGGTGATTATGGAGAGATTACAATTAATGTGGAAGATTTCTATTCATCAAACGCTCTTCCTTTAGATGCTAATAGATATGTTATCAGTGTCTTAGTTGGAGGGAATACATTTACTGAAAATCTTGATTCTAATTTACTTACAAGAACGATCACAGGAGCAGAATCATCAGCTACAGCCTCACTTAGCGAGAATGCGGACGATTGTGGAGATAAGGAAAGATGTGTCAAAGGAGTTGCTTTAACCGGTTCTGCCGGTTTGGCAGGGGCAGTAGGCTATCCACCTGCAGGACTTCCATATGCCGATTATTCGATGCAAGTCACGATGTATTACGAGGGGGATAATGTAGCAGTAAGTTATCCTACGATTACAGTAGACAGCACCAGCGCAACATGGGATGCTAACGGTGGCGAATGGGGCTCTGGAACCGGTATAATTGGAGACGCGGGTTCTTCATTACCACTTGGAGGATCAGAGTATGCCTCTGATATTCAAGCAGAAATTATTCCAATCAGTGCGTGGGAGGAGAATGATTACGGTTGCTATACTGTAAAAATAGAAATCACTCAATTATCACCTTGGAGCGATAGTACACCTGTGATGTTCGAATCCTTCTATCTTTACGAAAAGACTGGAGATCAGGCAAACGGGGAATCTGAAACCTGGACTGAGTCTACGGTTGCATGCTAGTACAATTCTTCTTCATCCTCTTCAGATGATTTTGTCATCCTGAAGAAGAAAGCAGCCATTGCTACAACCGCGATTGCAAACGCAACAACAACAGGTAGAATCGAACCGTCTTCAGAATCTTCTGAATCAACCCAGGTAATTTGCTCGCTTGAAGCAGTACCACCACCAAATGCATTTTCATCTACCAATTGAGTAGGTGTAAGTATCTCGCAGGTCAAGCTTGCATTATCCACATCACTATTCATCCAAGAGAATTGAATTGTGACTTCCTCTCCCGCTTCCATCAAACCACCTGGATAACTTGTCATTTGTGCCGCGGCTCCAGTTTCAGTAACATCACATGTGAAGTATACAATGGCAGGAGCAGTTCCACGATTTGCTATTGTTGCCATCAAGCCAACGCCACTACTTCCTCTTGAAACGCTCTCGGTCGGTTCTTGATAATC
>DALV01000079.1:7398-20372 GCA_002496905.1 Euryarchaeota archaeon UBA105
GGAATTATTCCACCACCATAATCCTCCAGTGTTTCATCCATATTCCAGCCGGTCCGATATTCTAGGATTTCTATACTCGCGGATTCAGTCCAAACACTTCCATCTGCCCAACCTATCTCAACAGTTCGAGAATCACCTGAGTCAATAAGACCCACTCCGTTTTCATCGCTGAAATATGTTGATGAAGTTATTTCGTATTGACCAAAATTCAGTATCCTAAACAAAACTCCAGTAGCATCAAAGTGAACTTCTTGAGAATCCATGATTTTCTCCCAGCGGTCTGTATGACCACCACTTCCTACCACGTTTTCCCCCCAATGTAACCTTGAATTGGCATGTGCACGCACATCATGGTCATCTTTACTCATAGAGAATGTAGTTTGACCACTGATAATTAGTTCAGCATCCTTGTTGGAAATGATTGGTCCAGTTCTGTCTATTGTGGTTGAATGCAAGGTCATAATTCCATCAACAACCACCATGCACCCTAGAATTGAAGCCTCATCAAAATCAGCAGTCCCAGCAACATTTAGCGCACAGGTATCACTATCCTGATCTAAGCCCATCATATTGCGATGTTCTAATTCAATAGCGTTGTAGGTAATGGCCGATCCTGCATCAGGGGTCATAGTCACTGTAGCAAGATGAACTGATTGATGTCCATATCCAACTAAACCGACCCAAACATCGTCCGTATTGGAATCGAATGAGAGGGTAAATTCACTACCGTTCAGATCAATGGGGTCTTGCCCTTCAATGATAGCCTGACCACCGTAAAATGAGCTAGTTTCTCCAGAATAAAATGTAGCATCAAACGCCCCATCGTAGTTTGAACCCGGGATTAATACAGCCGAACGATTGTCTTCATCCCAATATCCGTAACCTGCTAATCCAGTTGGTGGATTATTGTCCTGGATTTGGGAGTTTTGGACGTTTAACATACCGCCAGACTCCACGTAAATATTCACTCTGTCGTTTATGTCCAGGGTAAGTCCGTCAAGCGTTAAATCACCTCCGGAAACGATTCGTAAATCGACCTCTAGTGAGCGATCTTCAATCCATTCAACCCTTGAATCAATGATAATTTCCGATGGTTGTGCTACGACGCTAAGAGAGGTTGTTGTGGCTAAAGCGGTTAGCAATAACGTCGCCAATAGCATAGTCTTCGACTTACTCATCGATGACGCGTGTAATAAGTAATCAATGAAGGAATCGGCGGCATGTGCAAGAAACCGAGAGTTCTTCTCGCATGAGGGTATGGCGGGACTAATGTCCAGCATGGCCGACCTTGCTTTCGCCGATGCTACTGTGGGAGATTTTGCGATTAACTTGCTAACCGTATTGATTCTATACGGGCCTGCATATTTAGCAAATACAGGAGCAATGCTTTTTGGCAAATGGATTCCTGATAAATTTGGCTTTGAAAACCACAAGATTGATGCAGGTAAAATTCATTCTGATGGGAATAGGCTACTAGGTGATGGTAAGTCTTGGGAGGGACTTATTGGAGGAGGGGTCTTTTCTGGAATACTGGTTGTGATTTCGCATTACATTTGGGATGGAAATACCCCTTCCTCAGACCGGCCTTTCATCGACCCATTGTTAATCTCTGAACCTACGAATTGGTTTTGGATTGGGAATGAATGGAGCGCTGCATTTGTGCTTGGATTCACCCTAGGGTTTGCCTGTATGTTGGGCGATATGGCAGGTTCTTTTGTAAAACGCAGACAGGGTCTGAAAAGGGAAGGAGAAGTTAGTTCAAAAGCCCCTCTCTTAGACACTCTTCCCTTTGCAATTTTCATATTTCTAGTCGCTGCAATTTTATTCAGAGACCAAATAATGATGCATTCTGATTTAACTCCACCAATTATTGCAATCATTGTTTTGACTCCAATAATTCATCGCTCGTTCAATATATTGGGCTACAGACTCGGATTGAAGTCTGTTCCATATTGATGATTATCCCTGCCAAGTTGCAAGAGATTTACTATTGCAATGGATTAATTTGTTAGTCGATTGCGAATGCAATATGGCCGGATTGAGGGTGCTGATAGTTGGAAGCGGAGGAAGAGAGCACGCCCTCGCAATCGGGCTCTCGGAAAGCCCCTCAGTCGACTCAATTCATACATGTCCTGGTAACGCAGGGACCTCAATGTTAGGGGTCAATCACGATGTTTCTGCTACCGATGTAAACGCAGTAGTTGAACTTGCAATTGAATTATCGGTTGACCTAGTTGTAGTTGGCCCGGAAGCCCCATTGGTTTCTGGACTCTCAGACTCATTAAGGGAAAAGGGAATACCGAGTTTTGGGCCTCATTCAGAAGGTGCAGAATTAGAAGGTTCCAAAATTTATGCAAAGCAGGTAATGGAAGAATTAGGAATACCGACAGCAGGCGTGCAAATTTTGAAGTCAGATTCCGATATCGATTCAGCCCTATCTCGATACTCACCGCCCTGGGTAATCAAGCGAGATGTGCTAGCTGCTGGAAAGGGTGTGGTAGTAACTGAGGATTTTATGGAGGCTAGCGTTTTCATCCGAGAATCGATTTCTACTGATGGTTTTGTACTCCTAGAAGAATTCCTCTCAGGAGAGGAAGCTTCTATGTTGGTAATTATGGATGAATCCGGATACATTTGCCTACCAGCCAGTCAAGATCACAAAAGAGTCGGAGATGGAGATACTGGGCCAAATACTGGCGGCATGGGTGCATATGCTCCAGCTCCTGTTGTAACCGAATCAGTGAGGCAAAGGGTGATTCAGGAAATAGTCAATCCAATGCATCATCATTTGCGTAATCAACCAATTCCATATCGAGGAGTTCTCTATGTTGGGCTTATGATTGATGATGAAGGTGCACCAAGCGTAGTCGAATACAATGTTAGGTTCGGAGACCCAGAAACTCAAGTCACAATTCCATTGATTGAAAGTGACCTTGGTGAAATGCTTCTAGCAGCTGCTGAAGGTAGGGTTGAGAGTTATCATCCAATATTTTCAAACAAGTCCGTAGTCACTGTGGTTTTAGCCTCTGAGGGATACCCAGGCCCTTCAAAGACCGGTAGAGAAATAACCGGCGAAAATTCTCGAATCGAAGAAGGTGAAATTGTCGCTTTTGTACACCAAGCCGGCACCCTTCGGGATGATGAAGAAAAACTTCTTTCCAGTGGGGGAAGAGTCCTATCCGCAACCGCTGTGGCATCTGATCTTCCAACTGCAGTAAACGCAGCCTACGCCATTATCGAAGAAATCAATTTGGCTGGCTCACATTATCGCAGAGATATAGCATACAGGGCGCTTTGAGGGTGTTTTGGGAAACCTAGGCCCGCTACTACGTAGCGTAAACTCCGAGAACGGTTATAACAGAAGTTTGGGTGGCCGCGACGCTGAGCCTTTAGGCTGCAAATAGACGGTGATGAAATAATGTCTTATGAAAACGGGAAAACGAGGGACGTCGGCCAGTACAACGGGCTGGTTTCGGCACCAGCGGTGTTAGCAGGATTACTTCTGTTACTCTTCGCTGCCACATCCCTCTCTGATGATGCGATGATTGACACAGGAAAGTTGGTTATCCTTCCCGTCGCAGCCGCGTTAGCGGCTGTAATGGGAAGGTTTTGGGTATCTGCCCTTCCAGAAGAATCACCATTAAACCGAAACTCGCTATTCGTACTACTCTTTGCAGTCGGACCGATAGCGCTTGAAATCCTCGGATTTATTGACGCCATACTAGCAACTACTTTTGCATTCATGGCTGTGTCTACACTCATTCTTGTAAAATCGAATAGAAATGAGGAAGCAACTATCCTATTCACAATGGTCGCTGGATTCCACGTTTCTGTCGCCTATGCTGCATCCATGCCGGAATTGGCACTATCTGAAGGAGATAGTTTACAGAATCTACTCATCGATGTCCAGAGGGCCGGTATAGCTGCTAATTTCTTTTCTTTCTATGCTGCATCGTTGATGCTTGGGACTATTTTTGCAGTATTGTTCAGGGGAGTTTTGTATGATGGTGGAAATGGGTCTTTGTTTGATAGGTTACCAAAGAAAATAGATTTCTCAGAGCATCGTGATATACTAATCAGTTCATTCATTCTCTTGATTGTTAACATGATTCCACTCTATTCATTGGCAACTATTTCAGATGCTGCTACCTTTGAGGAACACCATTATCTTGGAGGGATATGGGCTCTAGTAACTTCAGTAGTAGTGATGTTTGTAGCCTTCTGTCGTGCAGAGAGATGGCACGTTCTAGGGGCAGTAGTTGCCGTAAATTGGTTAATTTACACTCTATCTCACTTGGTTGAGATCGGAACTAGCCTCCCTGAACAACTAGAATTCTTAGCCGGTAATGATTTCGGTGGTGCATTCTCTTGGTTCTTCATTACATTCTGGTTGAATGTACTTGCAATCATGCTTGCATCTAGTGGAAGGTTCGGAGATATCGCTCCTCGTCGTGAACCTAGTCAGTTCCGCTTATGGTGGAGAGATAATTCCTATTCCATCCTGGTCGGCTCTGCAGTAATTGTTGGTCTCTTAATTAGAACCGGTTGGAACGTCCTTCCTGCGATGAATGCAAACATAACAGGACTTTGGGATATGACAGGAGGTTCAGACCCTTGGTACATGAAGAGGGTTGTAGATTACATTGTAGCAGAGCATGCACACTTCATTTTCGATGCTGATCGTTCCTACCCTAGTGGAGGAATCAATCCTCGTCCCCCACTGTTTTCGTGGTGTCTAGCATTAGGTGGCCTCGCTCTCGAATGGCTAACTGGCATTGCAGCCGAAGAAGTCGTTTGGTGGTCTGTTGCAGGTATGCCAGCCATCTTCGGAGCTTTGATTGTTCTACCAGTTGCTGGAATTGCAAACCGCCTTCACAGCGCAAAGGCAGGAATATTTGCTGCATGGCTCATGGCATTGATGCCTGGGCACATTAGCCACTCAACGTTTGGTCTAGCAGACCACGACTCCTTTGCACTTCTTTTCCTAACTCTAGCCATCTACTTCTGGGTTAGAGCATTAGGAGAAATCGGCAGTGAGAGGGTATTCCGCAACCCAAGTGCCAATCCACTTTACTTGGTCGCCGGAATTCGAGAGATGTGGAATCGAAATCCAGTTATGATGTCCTATGCAACACTAGCAGGTATTAGTTTCTCAACAGTAGCGCTAGGTTGGAAAGGATTCGTTTACGGGCCAGGGATTCTTTTCCTAGCATTTGCTTTCCAAATAGTTCTCAATATGTTCCGCCGACGCGACAGCCTACCGCTTACCTCGGCCGCTTTGCAGATGATGTTCACAACTTTCCTAATCCCGTTGCCATTCTACATATGGCCTGGCCTTAACCTACTTTGGGCTCCCAGTGGATTCCAACCTATGTTCTACATTGTTGGATTTACATTTGCACTAGGTTGGGTGGCATCTAGCTTCCGCGACAAACCTTGGCTGTTGGTATTAGGTAGCGGTGGCTTACTATTTGGCGGAATTCTATCGGCATTGTGGATTCTACAAACTGCTGAATATTACGACGGCTGGGATATCTTATTCACTGGTGGATTCTATTTCTCAAAGAACAAGATATTCGGAACAATCGGTGAGGCTCAGGCCCCGAGTAGAGGAGTACTATTCGCTTCTTTCGGTCCGATTGTTACACTGATTGCTTTAGGTTACGCATTCATCCTACTTTGGAGAGGTGCCCGAGAAGAAAAGCAAGGCCTTTCGCTAGTTGGTTTGTGGGTTCTAATTGCTTCATACATGGCTTGGACCGCTGGTAGGTTCATTCTCAATGCAACTCCTGCAATGGCCGTTGTTGGGGCTATCGGAATCGCCGCACTTTGGAATATGGCTGATTTCTCTGGCTTCATCAAAGAATGGCGTCGCGCGGGAATTGGAACTCCAAGAGCTCGCTTCCGCTCTGCTAGAACGGCTAGCGTAAAGAAACCGATGATTCCAGCCCTAGTGCTAGTATTCATGCTAGTGGCAACTCAACATGCAACCTACGGTATCGACTCAGGTATACCAAGGGGCGAGACTGCCTCGGGGGATGTTGATCAGGTAATTTACGACATTACTCCAGATGTAATGAGATTCGATATCGGAGGGCTGTCACTTCTGGACAGCAGTTCATACAATCCAACAGCGAACTGCGGAAATGGTTGTTGGTACATGGGAACATTTGGCCCTGGATTCAATGGTGGAGGCTGGAATATGGCCTATGAGTGGCTTTCAGAACAAGATTCTGATGAGGACTTTGGCCAAAGACCTGCTTTTGTCTCTTGGTGGGATTATGGATTCCAAGCATTGGATTCCGGAGAACATCCTACCGTTGCTGATAACTTCCAGTCCGGTATTCCTCACAGTGGTGGAATGTTACTTTCCTCTGGTCAAGAAGATACACTTGCTATGTTTATTGCCACACTAGCTCAAGGAGATAGGCAATATTCTGCAAACGGAGAATTTGGTGAGGAATTCACTCAAACCATTCAAAACCATCTAACAACAGAACAAATTGAAGAGTTCCATGATATTCTATCACTCGGACCTGGTCAAAAGCAATTCGTAATAGATCGTTCTTTGGTTCTAATCTATCAAAACGTACAGGAGGTACAAGATTCTTCCTTTACAGCAGGAAACCTGGAAATCACTACAGATTTGATGCACGGTACCATACTTGATGAAAATGGACTTCCGACTGAACCAATGTGGTTTGTCTTCAAGGATGGAAAGCAAGTTGGAAATGCAACTACAAATGAGACAGAGGCTAAATCGATTTTCGACCAAGCACGGGGATCTAGCCAACCTTATGAGGAGCATACAACCCATTACGAAATTGGTGGTTACAGATACACTGCTGACTTAATCGAAAGTTATGATGACGTTTCAACAAACCTACACCGTGCTAATGCTAAGTTAGGCCTATCGCGTGCTTTCCTAACCACGGCACTTACCTTAGATGAATTAGTGGAAATGTACCATGATATTTCTTCTCAAGTTGTCTATGAGGTTCAGGATTATGAAGGTAGTTTGGGAGAAACTATCGAACGAAATAATGAGATTCGCTACTTCGCAATAGACGATAGATTGTATCCACTTGGTGGAGCTTATTACGCTGACCAAAGTTACCACAGAGGGCAAACAACTGGAATCTTCTACGCGCCAACTACCCTTTCTGGTCTAGATCCGAATCATTACATTGAATCGGTCTATGAGACTCAGCGAGGTGATAGACCGACAGTCTTCATGACTGCTGAGCGCTATGAACAGGAGTATATGTCGGATGTTGTCAAGCAGCAATCTGGAGCAATGGAAGATTCCACAGATATGATTCAACTTGTCGATATACAGTATCAGCAAACCGAATCTTTCTTCGAAACTATGGTTGCAAGAATCTATGTTGGATATGGAACTTCAAGCTTGGGACTAACAGTTGACCCGTCGCAACCAGGGCCAACATGGGCTATCAGCGGGACCCCAGGTTCCCCACTAGAGAACGCTTTCCCGCTTCCTGGTGCAATGATGAATCACTTCGTCATTGCCAATTGGTACGATGACGGCTCAGACTCACCTGATGAAGACAACAACAGCGTCCCAGATATTTTCGATGGTGGCTATGCTGCAATCGGTAGAGCAAATTCAAATGTTAAGGTTGTCAAATACTACAGTGGTGCAACTATAGAAGGTACAGTTGAATTAGACGGCATAGGTCCTGTCCCTAATGCTAGAATACTAATAGAAAGGGATGCCTTTAGTGGCGAAGAGGTCGCTGATGAAAATGGTACTGTAACTGACCAAGACCCTCGCACTTATTGGATCCCTATTGGTACAGTAGATGCAGATGAAAACGGAGATTATTCCTTCACTGTTCCAGCAGGAAAGATAAGAGTTTCAGCCTTCTTTGGCGAGTCTGATCTTAGGGCGGCTCGTGATGAATTAACAAGCGGTGGTGGCGGTATGCTACAAGATGTAGCAACCGAATCAACAATTGGTGAAAGAAATGTCAACCTTATCACTGGAATATTGGGTAATGTTTCCGGCTCTCAGTGGTTATCCGAGACTATCATTAATGTCTCCGGAGAAGATGGCCATTCCAATGGTCGAGCTATAATTGACGGGGATATCATCGTAGAACCGTCATTCTCTACAGGTCGATTAATTTGGAATGGCGCCGGTTCCTTTAGTGGTCAAGCAATCACCGACGCTGTTGTTGAATTGTCTCCTGCTTGGGATCAAATTGAGATGCAACCAATAATGTTGGAAACTTCTACAGGTAGCGTAAATGGCCCTGACCTTGCTTTCCAAGGAATCGGTCAAGTGACATTCAGTGGTGAAGGAGAAGTCATCAGCAATGGTCTGATGACGGTCAACGATTTCGTAGGGACACACACACAGACTATTCTCCACGGGCACAGTCTCGCCGGTTCCGGTGAATTTACCGGTCGCGGAACCCTCTCCGGAGTAATTGATGGAGAGGACATTGTCGATGGAGATTGTAGTGAAAATGGAACAATGCCAGAGAACTACTCGGTTTGTTCCCTATCAGATGGAGACTTCTTGATTGAGGGTGCAATTAATGCAACTGGTAGATTTACATCAAATGGTACCTCCTCATTCTCACAAGAACACAATGGTTCGTCTCTAATTGGAGCAGGTGTATTTACCGTAGACGCCAGTAATGAGGAACTAGAATCCTATGGAACCCTAAACGGCACAGGCACTTTCAGTGGAGAAGGTGAGTTCAGTGGACCTATGGTCCAAGCCGGAACATTCCACCTAATCGATGCTATACCTGGAAATTACAATGTAGCAGTTATCTTCAACGATGGCACTAGAATCGAAATTAATGATGGATTTAACGTTCCTTTCAGAGGGGTGCCGTCACTTCGTCAAATCGATGTTGCTGGTGGATCAATTTCCGGAACATTAACTGATGAAAATGGCGATACTTTGTCTGGTTCTGTAACCATGGTTCACTCCGAATCAGATTATGATACTAATCTCGGAGAATGTACTGAAGTAATGTACGCGCCATGTCGGTTAAGCGCTGATGAAAACGGTTCTTTCGAGTTCGGTCCTATCATGCCAGGAGAGTATACCTTTGCTTTGGATATGGATGAAGACGGCTTTAATGAAGTAGAGTTGAGACATGAATTCGATGTAGAAATGGATTCGCAAATTGAATTCCCAAACCCAATACCTACTGTATTCGATTTGAGATTCTCATTAAGTCAAATTGTTGATGGTTTACAAACACCTGTTGAGAATCTTGACAATTTGACTCTGGCAAAGAGTGATAATTCAGCAGCACCAGTTGTTGCTGTATTCGATAACGTCAGTGGAGAATACCTAGCAGAATTATCCCAAGGTCAATGGATTCTCAGTCATGACTTGAGTGATTCCGAGCAATTATGGGAACAAATTTACCTTGATTCAGACATATCGACTTCCTTTACATTTAGGGAATCAATGAATGTAATTGGAACAGTTTACTACGATACCAACACAGAAGTCACCAATTCCACGATCCAAGCCGAGGTTGTTGACTTTACTCAGGTGATTTTCCATTGGGAGAATTTCACTACGACCGAAAATACCGACGCGAATGGTGTATTCAACGTTGTATTACCGATTGGTTCAGTAGTTGACGCTGCGGTGTTTGGTAATGTCTTGAATGTGGTTAATGGCACCCGATTCACAGTCGAAGAGGGTATGGAAAATATCACAATGGTCGCACGTCCAGGTTACGATGTTAATGGAAACCTAAATCTAAATCGTTTAGGAAATTATTACTCGTCAAATCTAGAAGGATGGGAGCAGGTTACTGTATTTGCGACCAATGATGATATTGATGCTGTGTGGCATATTGACGTCACTCAGTTTGGTACTTTTAACACAATATTGCCCGAAGGTAACTGGACATTTACAACCGATTTAGATTGGCTAAATGCAAGTGAAGCAACTCTGATGGTTGATGGTGAAAATGATACGGTAGAGATGTACCTTTACCCTGCTATGTCCTTCCTTGAGATAGATTTCTTCTTGGATAACACCGACGACAATAGTGTTGCCAATGGCACACTAGTCAATTACCAATTCTCCATTGTCCCACTCGAGAATAGTGCAGGATTAACGATTAATGTAGAAGAAGATGGTGAAGAATGGATTTCACAAGGATTTGCAAGAGTACCTGTGGAAGCGGGTTCATACCGAATCAATGTAGAACTTTCAAATGCTCGTGCCGGAGATATTTTCGGAACTCGAATAATGACAGGAGATGCCTACTTTGAGGTCGGCTTCGGTGGAGAAGTAATTAGCAGAAGTATTGGTTTTGACCCAGAATGGAAGGTAGATCTGACATTTACCAATGAAAGTGGTGGGCCACTAGTAGATCAATTAGTTAGATTCATCAATCCAGAAAACAGTGGAGAAGTTATCACTAGAAAGACCGATATGAATGGTACACTAATTGACCATCTGGCAGATGGAGAGTGGATTGTTGTTATCGATTCTGTAGAGACTGACACCGGAGTTATTGAAGGAGTCCGAACAACGATTACCGTATCCGAGCAAAACGCGAACAATGCTGAAACCATTTCAACCAGTGAACTTGCTTCATTCTCAGTTAGAATTTCTGACTCAAATGGAGTTTACCTTCAAGATATGGACTTGAAACTAACTTCTAATGATGGTTTAGGAACTGTGTATCTTGACAGTACCGATGGATCTGGACAAACATCAGGAGTTATTTCTTCTGGTTCATGGAATATTGAACTAAACCAAACCGTAGATAGAACTCGCTACGTCATCGATTCGAACGAATTGTTAGATGGAGGTTTAGTTGCTGGTGAGAATGAATTAATCGAAATTATCGCATCAACACACTATGAGTTGTCTGGAACAATATTCTGGGATCATGATGACGATGATGATGCCGACGTTGGAGAGGGCGTTCCAGATGTGGAAATTCTAATGACTAGCGAAGGCCATGATAATATCTCCCAAATTACTAACGCCGCTGGCGAATGGAGTGTATTTGTTCCTGCAGACACAACTTGGCAAGTCTCAACATTTAGAGAAGGATTTGACCAAGAAATGGAATCAATTGCTATGAACGCTCCAAACTCGGTAGAAGTAGAGCTAACCGCTGGATATGTGAACATTTTTGGAAACGTAAGTCACTCTGACTTGTCAAACATTGGTGAGCAAGTCGAATTAATCTTGATTCCTTCACATGGCATGGTTCGAGATAGAGTAGTTCCTGACAAGGTATTCGAGGATGGAGTCTGGAACGGTCAATGGACCGCTTCTGTAGAACCAGGTCGTTGGATAATTAGAGCAACGTTGGAAGCATCAAATCTTGTAGGAATGGCCAGTATTGATGCAGACATTAGTGATGGTGGAAATGTTGACATCGATTTATTATATGGTGGTTGGCTATATCTTTCAACTCAATGGCTAGACTTTAATGGAACACAGCATCATGCTTCTGAATCCGAAATACAAGGTGCAGTGATTATTGATGAGGCGGAATTCATTCTGTCTTCCGGAGCAGGTGTCCGATGGGATGCAATGTTGACTGAGACTGGTGAAATATCAATCCTGATGCCTACTGGAATGATTGGGGTCGAAGGAAGCTTCTCTGTCGATCAAATGGAGCGTGTAATGGAATATTCCACAAGCAAGTCAATCAATGTGCCAGGTTCTGGAACGGATTTGACCGCTTCGGTGACTCAGGACATACTCTTCGACAGAATTTCCAATCATACAATTAGTGCCACAATAGTATCAGTAACGGGTGGAGAACTAATTGATGAAGGTGAGTTTGACGATGTTCAAGCCACCCTCGGAGATGAAGGTGAATATGATTCAATCGAGTTTACAATGTCACTTGATTATCTTGGACATGAGACTGTGTCTAGTTACACTGTATCAGGAAATGTTGCAGGTACCGATGGCCAGTATTGGAGTGTAGAGGTATGGGATCAGTCTGTTGAAAATTGGACTTCTCCTTTCACCTTTGAGTTTGGTTTAGATAGCAACAATAGCACAACCTACGACAATCTACTGCTTCGAATAACTCCGGCCAATCAATCTACTGCTCAGTCATTGACCAATGGTCACACTGTAGATATTAGATTCACTTCAGCAGATGGATATCAGTTGGAACAAGAAGTAATTGTTAGAATTCCTCAATTCCATGATTTCGAATTAAGAGAGCCACTCTTGGATATCTACGGTATCCGTCCTGGTGAGGAATTGTCAATACCTCTATTATTCACCAATAGTGGTAATGGTGATGAGAGATTCGAATTTGTATTCGATGACACTCAACTCCCACCAGATTGGGAACGAACAGGCGCCACATCACACACTGTGGGTGCATTTGTAGACACAACTCACACAATCAAGGTGATTGCACCAGAGAATGCAACAGGAAGTGAAGATTTCATCATTACAATTTCAGTAACAGACAAGAATAATGGAACTTATCCTCCTTTAGTCATAAGAGTGAAGACATCACTTCCAGTCCCTGAGATTTCCAATGTTTATTCCAACGGCGATCCATTATTCGGAACAATCCACACATTTACTGTGGTTATAGAAAATACTGGACTAGTTGACGCTGAGAAGGTCAAGTTGGTTGGAACAGTTCGTGGAAAGAATGTAAGTTCAAGCGTTACTCAAGATGTACTGTCCGGAGATTCGGTAACCTATCTAATAGACATAAATTTGACAGATTTCGATGGGCCTTCACAGGAATGGTTTGACTTTGAAATTTCAACAGAAGGTCAAGAGTTTGGTGAAGAACCTGAAACTGTAAGCAAGAGATACTCACTCAAGGCCCAAGCAGTAGATGATTCAACACCAACCACAGTTATTGGAATAGTTCTAGCAATTATCCTAGTGTTTGTGGTTTGGTACTTTACAAGATCTGGATCGAGAAGACCCGGTGCACCATTCTGACCTAAATAACCCCCTTTTG
>DALV01000079.1:20741-37161 GCA_002496905.1 Euryarchaeota archaeon UBA105
GGTGATTGGCCAATGACTCTTGAGGACCTTGAGTTAATGCCTGAACCAGAAGATAGCAGGTTGCTGACCGCTGTCGACCCTCAGGCACCGGGGTATCCCGGCTCCGACTATGGTCTGACCGATCAAGAAGCACGAGAGCTTCGTTGGCCATTAGGTCCGATGAAGGAGTTTCTATGGCCATGGGGTGCTGCTAGTTTTGCTATTGGAACTGTGCTATTGTTAATGACTTGGTCATCGATTCAACCTCTATTGATATCTTACCTTCCTGATTCAGAGTGGGCCTATCAATCTTCAGGAATAAGGGAATTACAAGACCAGGGCTACTTTGGGGGTGGAATCCATGTCTGCATAGTGGATACAGGAATTGATTATTCTCACCCTGATTTCGAAAATAGCAAACTAGTCGGATTTCGAGATTTTTACTCCGGAGAGCACGATAATATCCGCGACATAGGTGGTAATTATCACGGTACTTTGATGGCCGGATTATTAATTGCCAATGGCACCTATATCGGGGCAGCCCCTAGTGTTTCACTCTCCGTAGCCTTGGCCCTTGGTCCTGAAGGAGAAGCGGGTCAGTCGGACAGAGTCTCATTGGCGATAAGGTGGTGTAGAATTTCTCAAGATGTTGATATCATTAGCCTAAGTTTAGGTGGCGACCCAGGAAGGGGAATGAGCAATCTACAATCTGAAACTGTACAGGCGGTAAATGAGGCATTGGATGCAGGTATTTTTGTTGTGGCCGCTGCTGGAAATAATGGCCAAAAAACGAACATTAACGATGTATCAATTCCAGCGAATATCCCGGGTGTAATTGCGGTTGGTGCCTCCACAGTGGATGGTAAAATTTGGGCGAATAGTTCCATGGGTTCCGACATAGATCCTTATTCAAGTGAAGAGCGAAAGTTCCCTAATCAAAAGCCAGAAGTTACCGCACCAGGAGTCAGAATGTTCTCTACAGCATCAACAGAACTCGTATCGCCCTATGCATATTCAACAGGAACCTCCGATTCAACCGTCATCGTTGTTGGCGCCCTTGCTTTGATTCTACAAATTCATGGAAATGAAATGAGAGGGGAAGACAATAAATTTGATTCTGAAGAGATGAATATGGTGAAGGGGGCGCTCGCAAATTCATCCCTAAAGGCACAAGATATTGATTCAATTCATTCAAACAAATCAGGATATGGTGAATTGAATGCAGAAGCATGGTTAGAAGAGATTAGAACTGAGTTTAATCTAAATTCATGAATATCATTTTCCCGATTTTCCTCAACCGAGCCTACGGCTCGATGAAACCCTATGATTAAATCACTTCTAGATGCCGCGATAATATGACCGGCACCCGAGTAAGAAGCCAGTTCCTAGTATTCTTGATGCTGACTAGCACTATGTTGGCCTTAGTTGGCCCTGCCTCACCAGTATCTGCGGATAATGAAACTACAAGTGGAACCATTACTGGACTCGAGAGATGGAGTGGAACACATCAACTTACGGGAGATGTTACAATTGCCGCCGGTGCAAAATTGATAATCGACCCCGGAACTGATATTTTATTCCCAAATGGGACTATGCTCGACGTCCGTGGTAACCTATGTGCCGGAGTTGCATCCTGTGGTTCTAGTGGCAATGCAGCTTCAGGCAACCCAATTACTCTAACATGGTCAGAACCAGGTAATTCTAATGCAAC
The DNA here is from genome assembly GCA_002496905.1 of Euryarchaeota archaeon UBA105. Lineage (GTDB taxonomy): Archaea > Thermoplasmatota > Poseidoniia > Poseidoniales > Thalassarchaeaceae > MGIIb-O1. The sequence continues at coordinate 22,432 of DALV01000079.1, forward strand.
AGGAGAATGTTACGGATTAGGTACTGGGAGTTCACAAATATGGATTGAAGATCCCTCCTGTGGTGAAGGAGTCATTCTTCGAGATACAATGGATTTGTCTCAATCGGGGATGAGGAGTATGCATTTCGAAGGCGCATGGGGTGTACCATTCTATGTTCAATTGGAATACGAATATCGGTATGGTGCCTTGATTCTAGACGGAGCAAGTCCTACTCTACGAGATATGAGATTTCAGGATATCAATACTACTAGCGTACTTGCAGCGAATTTAGCTCAACCAAATTTCATTGGTGGAGAATATGTTGCTGGAAATGACGATGAGAGTGGAGTTACAGGCCAGGCAGTGCAAATTTATGGCGGAGGTACACCAATTTCCCCTATGGTTTTCCAAGATGCTACTTTCCAATCAACAAACAAGGGTTGTGGAAATAGAGACGGAGGAAGGTCTGCTATTTGGGCCTCTCAGACATTCATTCGAGTTGAAAACTCAGATTTTGCCGGTGGTGATTTCGGGATTAGTATCAGGAATTCAGCTGGAAAGGTGACTGATTCTACAATTACAGTCACTTGCAATGGTATTGATGTAAATAGCCTAAAGGCAATTGGAAATACTGAATATGATGTTGAAATTGCAAATAATGTAATCACAACTACTGAACGAACTCCAATTACTGCTTACGCTGGAGCCGACGTTCGAATTCACAATAACGAACTAGCCGGAGCTGGGGAAGGTTCTGGAATAGCAGTATATTCATCCAAGGCTGAAATACACAATAACGACATTGGACCCATTGGTGGTTGGAATGGGCTATGGCTATTGGGAAGTTTCGATGTAAGGGCAGAAAACAATTCTATTTCAGATACAGCAAGGGAACCAATTCTGGCAGGAGAATATGGCACTCAAGCTCCATCTCCTACGCCCGCAAGACTTTACTTAGCTAACAATTCAATATCTACCTCAGGGAGCGGGGAATGCTCTTCACAAAAGTGGTGGGGCGGTTCTTTCACTTGCCCTGCTATAATGGCGCATAGATCAGGAGTTACAATTGTAGACAATGAAATTAATGCGGGTGGAAGTGCAGATGGAATTAGGGCAACTGGAGCCTTGCTAGATGTTCGCAGAAATATCTTCAATGTTCAAGGAACCGGTGCAATAATGCAACATTATGATAGCGGATTCGCAGATTCTCAACAATATGGAACGCTGGCATTCTTTAGCAATAATGAATGGAATGGAGTCAGTGTGACCTACAATGTATCTAAGTCCTCAGTAACCGTTCAATCAGAATACATACCAAGCCCTCCACCCGATGAACATCCTGTTCTACTCAGCTGGTCTGATCAAGAAGCTTGGGTGCAGAACGGATGGCAAAACGGAGTTATTCCACACGAAGTTAGGGCTTGTGATACCTGTGACGATTTCACTCCCTACAATTTCCCTCTAGCAATAAATATGGATAACAACTCCACTGTTTTTACCTTCTCTAATCTTTCAAACTTGGATTTATCAAAGGTAAAAATCGAAACTCAACCAACAAAATATGCAGTCCAGGTTCAGAGAGCTGAACTAGTAAGATTCCAAACTCTGGTAAACGGCCAAAGGGTCGAAAATGCGAATGTATTGATCGAAGACGCACTAGGAAATGATCTATACAGCCTCGAAACTGACTCCGATGGCTACACACCATGGTTCTCTCTTGCATCTAATTTCCATCTTGATTTCAGAGGTTTAGCCGGAGGTGATAATCCAGATGGTTTTGCAGATGATGAATTCGAAGATTCATGCTCAGATGGCGAGGACAATGATGGTGATTTACTTCTTGATACAGATGACCCAGACTGCGATTATTCTGCTGGAACAAGAGAATTATCTCTCTACAGATACACCGCATACAGATTTGGTTATGGTATAGATAGTGGGGAGTTTACTCTTTCAGATACAACCTATCAAGATACTCTATTCCTCGATAATGACCCTCCCAGTGTTTCTGTAATACAAAACGATGGCGAATCTTTCAGAAGAGTGGTCAATTTGACCGGTTCTGCGCATGATGGGACATGGGCAGGAATTTACGAAACTGACGAGTTAGCCCAATGGGATCAGAAAGGTTTTGTCCATGCTGTGGAAATCAAAGACCCATTCACAAGCGACTGGGCCGCTGCTGGATATGCTACAGATTCTTCTGGGGCGGAACCAGGTTACGTTTCTCGTAACAACCATCCATTCAGTAGTTGGTATTACGAATATGACATGTCAGGTAGACAAGAAGGAGACTATACTTTCGAATTCAGAGCCTTTGATGGTCTGGAGTATTCTCCGATTCTAACTAGGACAATTAAGGTAAATACAGAGGCTCCTACTATCTCGGTTACTTCTCCGAGCACACAATCGACTCACACTGATGGAACTGTGACTTTCGAAGGAACTGCACATGACTCATATGGCTGCCCTATCGATTGTGGGACAGATATCGACCAGATATATTTCCAAATAGAAGGACCGAACTACAATGTAATTACTTCCACTGATGGCGGTACAGATTGGTCATGGACATGGGATTTCAGTGGACTTCCCCGCGATTTAGCTACATACACATTTACCATTTGGGCATCAGATTCCAATTTCTGCAAGGGAGAAATTGATGAGTGTGAAGCCGTAGTTATCGATTTGCAAATTGACAACCAAAATTCCCGCCCATTTGTCAGCCTAACTTCTCCTCAGAGCGGACAGATATATGCAGTTGATGAAAAATCAATTATCAGCGGAGTCGCCAGAGATAATGATGGAGATATTACCCGTGTTGATGTAGAAATCTTTGATGTATCAAATGGATTTTTGAACGTCTTCACAGGTGCAGTCACCGAGATAGAATCTAATGGCTATTGGGAACTAGAATGGGATTCAAGAATATTGACTCACAACATGCAATATCTAATCAAAGCAAGATCCTATGATGGATACGAGTCCAGCGATTGGATGGAGGTGCAGGTGATTGCGGATAACCCACCAGATGCAGACAATAGCAGACCAACTTTTGATGCAACAAATTGGCAGACAGAGATTACTCTATATTGCGAATTTGATACTACATCACAAAACCCCTGCACAACAGTAGAAATTGATTTGTTAGAGTTCTTTGATGATGTAGATGGAGTTAATTCATTGATTCTTTCAGTTTATGATGATCCTGCTAGAAGTTCAGATGATGAATTCGGATTGGTCATCAACATAGGCATTGACGGTGTCGCCTACTACGACCCTAAGTCAATGGGATTCTACAATGAAGACATGGATACCTGGTCACTAAGTAATGTCATATTCGTGGCGACAGATCAATTCGGTTCAAAGGAGATTTCCACCCCTGTGTCTTTCAATGTGGTTCCGATTGAATTCTATGTAGGCCCGCCTGACCAAACCACAGCAAGCGATGATGAGTTAATCTTCTTCAGTGGGTCTGGCTTACCAGGAAAAACAGTTAGAGTGACATTGGGCGGTATTCAAGTAAACTCTACCGTAGTACTTGAGGATTCTACATGGGAACTCGGTATCCCTGGAGCCATGCTAAGTAAACCCGTAATACCGGTATTTTCCATAAGCGGTTCAGAATCAATTCAAGGAGAAGAGATTTCCCCACCATCTAGCGGCGGAGGAATTAGTGCTGTGATGATTATTGCAATTGTATTCGCTATTATTGCACTACTGGCTGGTACACTTTTCTTCAGCGGTGTAATCGCTTTCGAAGAAGATGACGAAGAATATGATGAAGCAGAAATAAACGATTCAAAGGGACTTAGAAGTGAGGACCACCCAGGTTGGCTTTGGGACCCTGAAAAGGAAGAATGGGTGCCTGATCCCGACCATATTGGTGAGTGAAGCAATAAAGCCCAACATACGGTTAATTTCTTGAGTAATAGAAATCGCACTCAACATAATGGCGTCCATGGCTAGTACACGTCCTGGCGTTCAAGAACGCATTTTACTTCATCTCCGTGATTATGTTGACTACGCTGAAAAGGTAGAGGTGCCTTTTGCGATTTCTCAAATGGGTATTGCAAATGCTGTATCAATAGCGAGGTCAAATGTGCCCCGTGCAATTTCTGGGATGAAGGAATCAGGTCATCTTATTGAACGACAAGCTCACGTTACGGGTGTTTCGAGAAAAAGGAAAGCATACTTCCTAACTACAGAAGGAGTTAGTCTTGCAGACAGTATCTGGGATAAGGCGTGTGAACAACCAGTTCGATTAATTCACTCAGACGGACGAGCTGAAAATCTCGATCTACAAACCGCCTTAGAGAAAACCGAACTACCACTGAGACACGTAGATATTCTGAGATATCTAGATGATTCCGGCACTCTCGACTTGTCAACATTATCTCCCGATTTAATTGAAAGAGATCTCTCCAAACACATAGAGAAGCAATTGGTAAATTCCCTAAATGATTTACCTAGATTACGCCGATTCTTTGGACGAGATGATGAAATTACCAAAATGGCTAATATCTTAGAATCTGAATCTACAACACTACTAGTGCCAGGAATTGCAGGAATCGGTAAAACCGCTTTAGCGGCTAAATTACTCGAGCGTTTTACTCATCGAAGAAATCTACTCTATCACCGGTGTCAAGACTGGGAAGGTTCGAGAGCATTTCTAGAGGCTTGTTCTGAATGGCTTGCAATGATTGGAAACAACGACTTGAGCGATTACGTTTCCTCAACCCCAGTCCCACAAGTAACAATGGCAGTCAACATAATTATTGATGGGCTGAAAAATTCCCCCGCCCTAATTGTTGTAGATGACTTACACAAGGTAGCCGATGAGAACTTTGTAGCAATTCTTCGAGGGCTTACCCTTCGCATACCAGAGGCCGATGAATTAGGTCTTGTTATGTTCTCTAGATCATTCAGAATGGTGGTTCCTGAAAATGATTCTAGTGGCGGTACAGTAGCACATTTTCTACCACTAGAGGGCCTAGACCAAGATTCTAGCAGACAAATTCTAACGGCGATGCCAGATATTGATTTGCAACAATTCCTTCACATCTATACTCTTTCAAGAGGGCACCCTTTGGTTCTTGAATTGATTAATCGAGGTAGTGTTGGAGAAACCTTCCACTCAACCTTAGAGGCCTTTGTGGAGAAGGAAATTTTCAGTAAATTATCAGGACCTCAAAAGCGCCTTCTAGGGGCCATTGCAGTATTCCGTGAGCCAATGCCATTGGCCTCACTGAGTACATTAGACGCTGACTTAGATTTACTAGACGACTTAGTGGAGAAAGGATTAGCCAGAAGGATTGATTCGGACAACTATGATGTTCACGATTTAGTAAGAGAATTCCTTGTTCGGTCCATGGATGAAACATTGAAAGCAGAATTACACAATAATGCAGTAGAATGGTACAGAACACGAACCGAAACTGCTGTTGAGAAGATAGAATTCATTCATCATCTAAATGAATCTGGAAATATGGATACGCTTGCCGAGGTATTGCAACGAGATGGCAGAGAATTGGTTAAGTCTGGTCATATTGAACTACTAGGTATTCTAAGAGGCTTAGAATCGGATGGGTTTAGCGCTATTCAATGGGGTTTGATAAGAGAACTTAGAGGAGATATTCTCTCCATTCAAGGCCGATGGGATGAGGCAGAAGAAGAATACGCTGCGGCTATTCCAACCGCCAAGAAACACAAGGAGGCTGAGATACTTGCCCGGTTACTTTCCGCTCGTGCTGACATTGCAATAAAGCGAGGTGCTATGGATGACGCCCTAGAATTGCATCGTCAAGCATTAGAAATTCAGATAGCAAAAAGAGATGCTGTTGGCGCATCAAGATCCTACATCAACATGGGATACATTTTCCGCCGCCGCAAAGACACTAGACACGCTCTAGAAGTATACGGGAATGTGGAGGAATTGCTAGACGCAGAAACCGATCCGAGTTTGATGGATGCCAGAGTAAGGCTAGCATCAGCCTTCCTAGAGATGGATGAATTAGATCGTGCTAGGGATCATGCGATGGCAGCTCACGACGGAACAAAAGACAAGGGATTAGACGCGCTACATGCTCGCAGTAGGGCAGTTTTAGGTAGATATTATGCTAGGATGAAAGATAATGATTTGGCTTTACTTCACTATTCTGCGGCGTTGGAAATATTATCTGAGGCAACAGATCCTCACAGTGCTGTAGAGGTTGAAATGTTGCTAGGTCAAGTCCTAAGCGATGCGGGCAGGAAATCGGAGGCCGCAGAACGTTACTTGGATGGTCTTGCGGTCGCTGAAGCCAATGATTTCAGATTATTACAAGGTGAATTACTTGCAAGGTTAGGTGAGGTAGAAAGCGACCGCTCTGCTCGAATGAATTACCTCCAACGCTCCCTTACAGTATTCCGTGAGTTAGGTGCCGTTGACCGAATGAGAGATGTCCAAACTGCAGTACATCGAGCAATCATGGGTCATTGATTTGTTGTTCAAAGAATAGAATTGATTTTTGTTAACTCACTCTGTCCGAGCCTATTGGAAAACTCTGGTCCTTCTTGTTTAGAAATAGAAAGAACTCCGTTGAATTTCTCACCTATTTGGTGCAAAACCTCAGATTCTGCTAAATGAGGTGCGTTATTTTTCTCAGACAAATGGCAAAGTACTATACTGGTCAATTTTGGATGTAAAATTTCAGCTAAAATATCAGCAGTTTGTTGATTTGAAAGGTGACCTCCTCTTCCTGAAATGCGTTTTTTTAAAGACGGTGGATATGGTCCTGAAATCAGCCTATTCAAATCATAATTCGCCTCAATAGAGATGTGTTCACATCCCGATAAATGCTTCATTAATTCAATAGTGGGCTCACCTAAATCAGTGACAATAGCCGCTCGTCTTCCATCGCCATTACTGGCAATTATTGCAACATTATCTGCATCATCATGAGGTACAGGAACCGGAAGTAAACTCAAATCGTCTGAGATATGCAATCTTTCTAGCCCTTCAAAAGTTCTAACCTGTGAAATAGGTTCTAGCCCCAATCTCATGGTTGTCTCTAAATTGGCGTACAACCGTGCACCCCACTTTTTTGAGGCCCTAGCAGCTGAATTGGAATGATCAGAGTGATGGTGACTTACAATTATTGCATCAATGGAACTCGCTTTTACTCCTGCTAAATTCAATCGTTCTTCCATTTTTTTTAGCGAAAATCCACAATCAACAACCACCCTTGTGTCACCTGTAGAAAGTAGTGTGGCATTACCACGGCTACCACTCCCAAGGTGAGTTATGTCTAAGGTCATTGAATCAATAAACGGGGCGTGGCTGTAAGGTCTTCAATGCAACCCAAGATGGGAAAAAAAATTCACTAATTCTCTAGGCCTCTCACGTACGCGACGGCGTAGCCGTCGGACAACTATATGTGTAGTATGTCCGAACGACGCTCCATCACCGTCATAAGTCAAACAAGAGCGCTCATGTATGTCCACCAGAGGTCATACCATGCGACGGAAGCAAACTGCATTTCTCGTTACATTGTTGATTTTGAGTAGCCTTGTCTTCGTTTCCCAAACTAGGCCACAGGCACCAGTATCATCGGTCGACCCACCAGATGTACCAGGTTCAGGGCCTATGGCCGTTGACCAAGACGAAGACCTAATCCCTGATATCCATGAAGTGATTTTTAGTGAACCTAGACACATCGATACACCCTTTGGAGTTGTAGTGGTTGAAGGTCTAGACCCAATGAATGGTTCGGATAATATCACCGATTTTGATAGAGATGGCGCTAGCGCATTGATGGAATATTGTTGGCCATGGACATTGGAAACCTGCTTTACAGAGCGTCTTTCACTAACAGGTAAATCTCCGGATGAAACAGAATCTGGATTTAGAGAATATCTGGATCCACGTGAATCTGATACAGACGGAGATGGTCTTCCAGATGGGTATGAAATTTACATGTGTACCGAAGGAGGTGCTGGTTACCAAAATCCATCAACTAGTGAATGGACTTGTCTATACTTTGACCCCTTAGATGATTCAGATGCAATTGAAGATGCAGACCTCTGTATTGAACAGGCTAGTGAATGGGGTTGTGGGGACGGATTTGACGTAAATCGAGACGGGGAAATCGACCTAGATGAAAGATACACCAATTCTGAAGAATATTGGTTTGGCGCACCTTCGGATTGGCTAACAGAAAGGGATGGTCTGTGGTGTGCTGGAATAATGCCTAACCTACACCCTGATGCCTGTCAGGATGAGATTCAGAGACCTACCGGAGACGATGGATGGTTGGGAAGCGACCCTCGTCGTATGGACTCCGATCATTATACTTGGAGTGAATTATTTCCAACCAGTCTAGCAGTGCCCGGAGATGGTATCCCTGATGGTTGGGAGGCATACTATGGGCTTGATCCAAGAAATGCAAGTGATGCGACCCTAGATTCTGATTCAGACGGCTGGGATATCGATAGAGACGGATTTATTATTCCTGATTCCTCAATTGCGACAGCTCGTTGGGGCGAGGCATTCAGCAATTATGAAGAATATTTGATTCACATGGACAGCGGCCACTGGGTTCGTCCTGGATTAAGGGGGACCATGTTGACACACCAATTGGATGAAGTAATGCTATTCGACCAAGGAACAAATCCAACGTTGGTTGATGGAAGGGTACATACCGTTCTAACGGATAATCCACGAGATCGTCTACTCGTAGGTTCAGCATATGGAATAACAGCGATAGATCCTTTTGAGGGTATTTCTTCGACCTTTGATTTGCCGATTGGCATGGAATTATTCACTATGATTCGTTGGAATCCATCCTCCGAGGATTACCTTATTTTGGGGACTAATCATGGAGTACATTCTCTAATCCTAGAAAATGGATTACCACAGATGGATACATTGTCAGATTCAAACTTAGGGTCTATTCAAGTGATAGAACATTTAGAAACAGATAGTGGGGATTTGGATTTAATTTTACTCGGACACGGTTCAAATGCCTGGAGAATTACAATATCCGAACCATCTTCGGGATCTGGTAACCCCGACTTTAGTGAAGCGTTTGCGATACAAGAACTAACCCAAATGTTGGACCCGGTTGGCGCATCATTCACCGAAGTCATTCACGTTCCAATGCCCGGCAGGGGACCAATGTTGATTGTCGGAACCGATAGTGGAATGATTCGATGGGATACAACAGATGGCACCTCATCCATAGGTGAACCATTCTGGATATACACAACAGAGGATGCAGAAGAATACGTGCAATTCGCTGACTTGCTGAATCAATCAAAGTCGGCTGTGGTCAATGTCATGGAGTTAGCCGGTCCAGTAGCCACTGACGGCTCATTAGAGGAAGTGACTGGGGTTTGGTTAGGAACTCCCGGAGGGCTTCATCTGATTGACCTAGATTTGTTTGTTGGACTTCCCAAACAGGCATTCAACACAGACAGAATGTTCAACATAGATCGTTGGGAAGAAGGGGCTAACGACATCCACTCAATCCATGCAATAGATGGACAGATATTGTTGGGCTCAAGGGATGGAACATGGTGCCTAGAAGGAGGTTCACAGGGAGTTCTAGGAATTGATGAAAACCAAACGAGGATGCCAGGTCTTGTGACTTCCCTTACAACTTTTATTCATGATGGAAAGCAGTATTTGTTCGCTGGAGTTTCGCCGGGCGAATACATGAACATTATGCCAATAAATCCCCAATCTATGGATTCGGATTTAGATGGAATGCCGGATGGCTGGGAGTTTGTTTACGGACTGGACCCTACCGACCCCTACGACCGATTTAGGGATGCAGATGCTGATGGGGTATTCTTTGATACTGACGGAATCAATTTTAACCGAGAATGGTCGAACCTTGACGAGTATAGATTCGTCAATACAAGTGAAGCAGGGTTCAATGGAACAGATCCAAGAAATATCGATACCGATGGCGATGGCCTGACTGATGGACAGGAATATTGGGGATGGTATGCAGATTCTACAGACTTCTCTTGTCATTACCTAAATGATGAGTATATTTGTGATGATGAAGTTGGAGAGGCCGCTTTAGATGTACACCTATCTGGTTGGTTGAATTCTGGTGCAGGAGGAGGCACTGACGGGCCTACCGATCCAACCAGTTTAGACAGCGACGGAGATGGAATGCCGGATGGCTGGGAAATCGAACACCGCCGCTGGATTGGCGATGTGTATACAGGTGGAAACCTATGGACATTAGACCCTAGAGACCCATCTGATGCAACTATGGACGCTGATGGAGATGGCTTGGATAATGTCTGTGAATACAAGTGGGGTCTTTACGTAGAAAGTGTTGCATTAGAGGGATTACCAACTCATGGAGAAAATGCTAGTGCTGCCTTGACATGGACGAAGACGGATCCGAATAATCCTGATTCAGATGGCGATTCTCTACCGGATGGCTGGGAAGCTCGCTATCAATGTTCATGGGGTAGAAATAATCGTGGTATTAATCCACTAAATGGCTCGGACGCCCTAAATAATCCAGATGGAGATGGATTTGATGTTAACCACGACGGAGTACTTGATCTCAACGAGAGTTTTGTAAATTGGCTCGAATACCACCTTAAGGACCAAATCATCTATTCAGATTCTACTGATTCGGGGCTTGCTTTCCCTGAAAACTTCACAACTTTACTTACTCATGAATCCTGGATAGGATTTGCAGGTGATTCATTCGGTGACCAAACTAGTACTGCATATCGTAGCCTGGTAAATGGTACGACGAGTGAGGATGTCGGCGCAGCTAACCCACTTGATTCTGATTCTGATAGGGATGGCATTCCAGATGGATGGGAATTCTATCACGCGCGATGGAGTTTATTCGATGAAACCTGGACATTAAATCCTGTCAACGAAGGTGATCAAGTCGGTGACCCCGATGGAGATGGGATGAATAATTGGGAAGAGTATAATGTAATTGACGGTAATTTAAGTGAAATAGACGATCTTACAACAGTCCCTCAATTTTACTTACTTCATGTCGGAGGAGAATTACTTGCTACCCCTTGGCTGTCGGCGGAATCGACGCTCTCGTTCGGAACTTTCCTCAGTGAAGAAGACATACAACTCAGGGGATACACTGCAGATCCCAATGAGCCAGATACCGATGGAGATGGTTTACTCGATGGGATTGAATTGATGTTCACAAGATGGAATGCAACGGATGAAACATGGACTCTTAACCCGCTTATCGCAGGTGATGGTAACTATGATTCAGATCGAGATGGCATCACTGATTTAGTAGAATTGAACCTTACAAACAAAAATCCACAGAACGGAGGTCTCTCTCCTCCTGACGCACCTAGATTATGGGAAGAGGCAGAATCTCTAGACCCAGATGAAGCCGTAAATCGAGTATACCGTATTCTATTCAACAAGGAAGGTAGAGCGGAAATTGCGCTAGAGCAATTCGATGATTGGCAAAATGGAGGTCCCGCCAAACCACTTCTTCTTGCTTTACTTGGTATCACCGATCCTAATTCTGACGACACCGATAGAGATGGTATGAGTGATGGATATGAGTATTGGTTCACGGAATGGGATTTAGAGGATAACATTTGGACGATGAATCCACTCACAGACACCGATATCAATGTCGATAGTGATGATGACTCATTCGATTGTAATGGGGATGGGTATATTTCAGATTCAGAATCTTTCGATAACCTAGCTGAGTATGATGCTCGTGTATACGGTAAGCGCTCGGCTATCGACACCATTCCAAATGGAACAGGGTTGGTGTCGTATGGTCAGGACACCGTCACCGCATACATGCAAGAAAGAGGTATGTCCGAGCAGGCTGCGGCAGATCAATTGTGGATTCTATTCTCGACCAAGGACATCGAATCTAGTGATAGGGCTGGTCTGATTAACGCAATAGATTCTGATAATTTTAATTTCAGTCTCGCAGGTGTTTCCGACCCAACAAATTCAGATTCAGATAGCGACGGTTTACCTGACGGTTGGGAATTTTGCTACTCAATATACGGGGAATGGTTACCAGTCAACGACTATCGTTGGTCATTGAATCCACTCAATCCGTTAGATATTGATTACGACCCAGATGCTGATGGTTGGTATGACAGGACAATTTTCGACATCCCAGCAGAACAAGGAGTTTGGGAAAATAGAGAATTTACTCCCGCTCGCGCTAATCAACAAATCATTCCTTCTAACTCTGAATTATACTTCACGAACCTAATGGAATACAACAACGGAACTCATCCATTGGAATTGGATAGTGATCAGGATTCAATGGTAATGGAGCCGGTATTTAGTGGAGGTATTGTGGTTGATTATGTACAGAATCTAAATCTTTCAGATGGTCGCGAGGTATTCAAATATGGAACAAATCCCCTTGACAATGATACCGATGGAGATATGATGCCTGACTTTTACGAGTACTATCGAGGTTGGAATGAGACCAACGATAATTGGTCGTCCTATCTTGAAATCTCTGTAGTCTGGTATCAAGTAACTCCTAATGTTCTGAAACCTGTGAAGGTAAATGGAGGTACCATTGCTAGGCCTGATTTAGAGTATACATGGTTCACTCATGATGCGACTGACCCTAACGATGCAGGACAAGACGCAGATAACGATGGAGGGTGGGATTGTACGGGAGGGAATTGTGTATACGTGCCCTACAATAATTTCCAAGAATACTACGGAGTAGTAAATGCAACACTATCATCTCCAACTTTGGTAAGGCAGGCCAATCTATACGATTGTTCAGGAAATATTGTTCAGGAGTGGTGGCAACTAAGGGAATCTCTGCTTGGAACTTGTGGAGGTGCTGCTGCGTTACAGAGCAATTACATGAGGATGTACAAGATAAATAATGACGATTTACTCTATGCATACATTGTAAATGACAATGATCTGGATTATCAATACCTAGACGAATCTGACGACGAAGTACATGTTAATGGTGCATGGACCGATAACTACCAACGCTTTGCTGGAGATCGATATCACTACCCCAACACTGGATTGGGGGAATTTGTATGGGGATGGTGGATAATTGATATTGATGGAGACCAAATTGCCGATGGAACCGACCCAACCAATTGGGATACAGATGGCGATTGGGCCAACGATTTCTTTGAAATTGAAGACGATATGTTAGATGGAGTTCGTGGAAATTCAGGCTCACCAATTCGATATGATGACCGAACAACAAATTGAGGACAACCCATTCGGTTGTTTCATCAGTAAGGTTTGCGAGGATTGACTGTGGACGAGAATGCCAAGATACCAGGGGTTGATGCCCCAATCGAGGAAAGATTGTTATTTCTGCAAGAAAACATGGTAAATTTCGTCAAACAATATAGCCTACCTGTGATTGAAGTATCCCTAGTAGTCTCAAAATACATTCGAGCACTACTAGAATCACTTGAACGGGCTGCATCTGCAAGTGGGGAAGAAATCCCTGAAAATATCTCTAAAGCGTGGGAGATTGATGCCGATTTGACTGCGCCCACGATAGATTCTTTTCCGTTGGATAAACTGCTTGGGACACTAGATGAAGATAGAATGGACATCTTGGATACTATGATGAGAGTAATCATCAATGGTGCAGAGATTCCATTTTCTTCTGCTCTGACATTACTTCGAGATTGGGAAATGAGATTGAGAATTCAAATGGCGGAAGCGACAAGCCCAGGTCATCTCTTTAGCCCGATGGAGTTACCAGAAGGATTCTAGTTTTCCACAATACAATACGGGCATGATTTGGTAACAACATATTGTTCGCTTTGCATTTCTTCTTCAGTTAGAGGTTCTCTGCAAGCCCAACACATCTCAGTTGTGGTCTCCTCTAATGCTGGATCTACAGCGACCCTTCTATCAAATACGAAACAATCTCCATTCCAATGGTCCCCACCAACCTCTTCGAAGTAACCGAGTACACCTCCCTGCAATTGTCTGACGTCTGACCATCCTTGTTGCATCATAACTGCACTAGCTTTTTCACAACGGATGCCGCCTGTACAGAACATTACCACAGTCTGATTTTTGTCAATTTCAGACTCTGTAACAGCATCCGGAAATGCCCTGAAAGAGGATAAATTGAGATCAATTGCTCCTTCAAATGTACCTAATCGAACCTCATAATCATTTCTAGTATCCAGAACAACAATTTCTCTCCCTTGGTCTAACCATGTTTTGAATTCATGAGGTGTAATTGATTCACCAGTTGATTCTGCAGGCCTAATAGAATCTAGCCCGAGGGAAATAATTTCGTTCTTCAATCTAACATTCATCCTTCTAAATGACATTCTTTCACTGTAGGATATCTTAATTGGAATTTCCTTGAACCTGTTATCCGATTCTAGGTATTTCAAAAAATGGTCAATCGAAGATTGTTTTCCAGAAAGAAAGAAATTTATTCCTTCATAACTTAACAAAATTGTACCTAGTAATCCTAATTCATCACAAGTTGATTTGAAGGGAGTGCGAAGCTTGTCTCGATCGGGAAGGTCAACGAAGCGATATCCTGCAATATTGACGATTTCACCAGTCATTCAATCACCTAACTCGATTCAGCTCGTGCGACTATTCCGCTTGAAACCCACCACGCATCGCCAATAGACCAAATATAGAGTACTGGCCATAATACAACGGTAAGGATTAGTGGAAATTGAACTGCAAACCAACTAGCAGCTTTTCGATGTTGTCTATTGAAATGTTGGCCGATGAATAAGAA
>DALV01000092.1:0-289 GCA_002496905.1 Euryarchaeota archaeon UBA105
TGGCAGAATGCGCTCCATTTAGTGGGTTGGTTTGCATGAAATTCGACATCTTCTTCTCGATTTCACAAACTCCAGACACCTCCGGACATATACCAAGTGAAACGGAGATGTTTGCTAACTTTCTCGACCAAGCTGAGAAAGCCGACGAACTAGGATTTGGCGTTGGTTGGGTTGCTCAGGCACATCTTTCAACCGAAGTTCAGAAGCAAAACTCGAAGCCTGTTGTCCCACATTATCCAGGGGAAGTTGGCCTTTGTACGGATTTTTTCCAGGTAGCAACGGCAATGTT
>DALV01000092.1:672-5912 GCA_002496905.1 Euryarchaeota archaeon UBA105
CCAATTCCACAGGCAGAACGAGTAGGGTCATTTCTTGCATTGCATGGAATGAATCCTGAAGAAAAGAGAAGATTGCATATCGGTTTTTCAGCCGGCCGCTTCGAATTTATGGCTCGGCCGTACGGAATCGTGCCTCGTGATGAAGTTGAGGAGGCTGCTTGGCCGGCTCTAAGAGGTCAGATTTTCGCGGAGGCATCTGAGATTTTCCTCAGGCTATTGAATGGTGAAGTGATTTCTAGTGAAATGATTCGAAAGACCATCCTTACTAGAGATAATTTCCGCTCCGATGAAGATTGGCAGAATGTTCAGGATGCTGCCATGAAAATGCATAGCCTATCACAGGCGCCGGAATCAATCACCATTCCATCAAGGTATGACTTCGAGGAAATCAAAACTATTCCTCAGGAATGGCGTCGTGAATTACTCAACTTAGTCCTTGGAAGTCATGATGTAAATCTACAGATTGAGGTAAACAAGTGGGCACCTGTTCAGGTGTTCAACCTCTCGATAACACCTCCTCATATTATTGAACAAACTCATGAAAGAATGGCAGAATACTACCACTCTTCAGGTGGTGTATGGACCCGTGATATGATGCCTCGTACAATCATGGTCTTCGTTAATGACGAGGATGGTTTGACTGATGATGAGCGAAGCGCGGCGGCAAAAGAAGAAGCTAGAGCCGCTTTGACAACCTATTGGCATGCTTTAGAGGGCACTATTGATCCTACCAAAGTAGAGCGTGCCACCGATAATGCAGTAATTGGAAATGTCCATGAAGTTGCTGAACAAATCAAAGAAAGATTCCACCCCGAAGACCGCCTAATGTGTTGGTTCGATTTCTTTAATCACGATTCTCAACGGGTTCAACGCAACATGGAGGCATTCATGACGAAAGTCGCCCCGGCGATAAATGGAGGGAGCGAATGAGCGCACGCAAAACCGAGCAGCCATCCAGCGTAGCACCAGGTCGACCCGGATCTGCGGTATTCCCAACGAACCCTCTAGGAGAACAACACGAAGGTATCGCAACCGGACGTGATGTAGAGTGGGAACCATTAGTTGATTTCAGGCGCATGGATGTCTCGGAAAATACCATTCATGGAGCTATTGCTTGGGCGCATGGTGACGAAATTATACATTCATTCGGTGGAAATGTTTTGGTCTATGGCCGCTCAATGATGAAGCCGTTAATGATGAAGCCTTTTACTGAGGTTTTGGAAGACTTAGATTGGAAACAAAAAGCCATTTCATGTTCCTCACACAATGGAGACACAGAGCACGTTGCAGCTGCTCAGTCCCTACTTACAGAATCAGAGTGGGGCTTGATGCAATGCCCATTGGACGTGCCATTAATTCAATTCGGACGTCAGGTTAGAAGGCCAAGAAGATGGTTTCACACATGCTCTGGAGAACACGCTGCAATACTCAAAGGGATGAGGAAAAGAGGGATGAATAGAGCAGGATATACTTTGCCTAGTTCGCCATGGTTTCCCGAATACCTTGATGTTTTGCGTGAATATATGAATAATCCAGATTGGGAACCATTGCGAGTTGCGAAGGATGGCTGTGGTTTCCCTACGACTTCAAATACTGTTGATGAATTAGCCGTGATGTTCGCCAATCTAGCAAAAAATAGGGACGAGGATTGGATTTGGGAGGCAATGAATAGGCACCCCGATCTAATAGGCGGATTCAACAGACTGGACTCAACTTGTATTAAGGCCGGAGAAGGAAAACTAATCGCAAAAGAAGGCGCTGATGGATTACTCGGTTTATCTGTGGAACACCCTGATTGGCCTAATGGCCTTGGTGTAGTAATCAAAATCGCTCATGGTTGGAATTCTCAGGCAACCTGGTATGTCTCCCGTGCGGTATTGGGTGTTTTGGGGATACAACTTCGAAACCCGTATCCCCTACATAGACAGAAAGCATTCATCGTACCCGGAATTGTTCCTGACAAATATCGAGAGGCCCTTGAGGAAGTTGTAACGTGGGATGAATGGGATCCAGATAGAGATCGATTCTCACTCGACTGGAAAGAGTACTCAGAAGCCATGACCCGTTCAGATCCATTCGCCAATGAGGGAAGTCAGGAGGGTTGATTTTGGACCCTGAGAAGTGCTGTGAATCCGGTTGCACCCCTTGTGAAAGAGACCCTGTTGGCAGTGAACCTCGCGACCTTTGCAACTACATTGACGGTGAGTTTGTCTGTCACTCTAGCGATGAATGGATGAACGTTCTGAAACCAGCAACTGGTGAGAGATTTGGAAGAGTTCCACTTTCAACAAAAGCGGATGTTGATCATGCAGTTTCGGCGGCGAAAAAGGCTCAACCAGCATGGGGTCGTCTTAGCCATGCAGAAAGAGCCGATTGGTTGGATAAAATCGCCAATGCCTTAGAAGCAAAATACGAAGATATCGCCGCACTTGAGAGCAAAGATACTGGTAAACCAATATCCTTAGCACGCGCAGTAGATGCTTACCGTTCAGTGGCTAATTTCCGATTCTTTGCAGGATTAATTCGAGAAACTCACGGCGGTCAGAGAGAACGCTTTGAGATGGAGGATGCAACAAATATCGTTGTTCCAAAACCTGTAGGCGTTGGTGCATTAATTACTCCATGGAACCTTCCATTGTACCTTCTAAGTTGGAAGGTCGCCCCAGCCATCGGGATGGGTAATACAGTCGTCTGTAAGCCCAGTGAATTAACTCCAATGACCGCCGATTTACTAATGGAAACTATTCACGAAATCGGTCTTCCAAAAGGGGTAGTCAACCTAGTTCATGGAGATGGAATAGGTGCAGGTGGCCCACTTACCTCTCATCCCAATGTCGACCTTGTCTCATTCACAGGAGGCACGGCTACCGGAGCCAAAGTCGCTGCCGCCGCCAGTCCAATGTTCAAGAAACTCAGTCTAGAATTAGGCGGCAAGAATGCAAGCATAGTATTCGACGACTGTGATATGGAGAAAACCGTTGAAGGAGTGACTAGAGCCGCGTTCCTAAATCAAGGACAAGTGTGTCTATGCGGCTCAAGAATTCTTGTCCAATCTGGAATTTTCGATGAATTTGTCGAGGCTTTTGTCAATTCAGTTGAATCAATGAAAATCGGTGATCCTTCAGACGAATCTACCCAATTAGGCGCATTGATTTCAGCAGACCATCTCGCGAAAGTGGAAAGTTATGTCGACTTGGCTAAGGAGGAAGGAGGTGAGATACTCACGGGAGGATATCCCTGTCTTCCAAAAGAGTTCGAGCACGGCAATTGGCTAGCACCTACTGTCATTTCAGGTGTAGCAACAGATGCTAGATGCACAACTGAGGAAATCTTCGGGCCTGTTGTAACCATACATCGATTTGAGAGTGAAGAAGAAGCGATTGCGATTGCAAATAACACCCGCTATGGTTTGGCGGGAAGCGTTTGGACTAGCGACTTAGAAAGGGGACAAAGAGTTGCGGAAAATATCGACACTGGCATGGTTTGGGTCAATACTTGGCTACATCGAGATTTGAGAGTTCCATTTGGTGGAGTCAAGGATAGTGGAGTAGGAAGAGAAGGTGGGCGTTGGAGTCTCGGCTTTTTCTCAGAACCAATGAACATCTGCCTCAAGCATGATTGAAAACATCAACTGTGAAATGTGAGTTCGCTCGCGTGACGCATTAGAATATGGCCTCTGTGGGAATTATTGGACTCGGTTCATACGTGCCTCCTGACGAAATGAGTAATGAGGATTGGGCGGAAATCGTTGAGACCAGCGATGAGTGGATAACCACCAAAACTGGCATGAAAAGGCGACGAATCGCTGACAAAGATACACACACTTCAGATCTAGCTGTAGAAGCATGCAAGAGGGCTCTGGATGATGCTGGACTAACTCCTGACGACATAGATTTGGTAATACTCGCAACCTCATCCCCTGATGTTCCCCTTTCCTCAACAGCGGGAATTATTCAGGAAAAATTGGGTTGTTCGGATTGTGGGGCCTTCGACATCAATGCGGTTTGTGCAGGATGGGTTTACGCCCTAGATGTAGGTGCTCGATTTGCTGGAACTCCCGGCTACGACAAGGTTCTAGTGGTCGGCTCTGAAATTTATTCACGCATTCTAAATTGGCAAGACAGAACCACTTGCGTCCTATTTGGTGACGGAGCGGGAGCGGCAGTTCTAGGTGAGGTAGAAGATGGAAAAGGAGTCTTGGGTTCTTGGCTAACCAGTGATGGTAGCGGCTCGGGTGTAATCGAAATTCCAGCAGGTGGAGTTAGAGTTCCAATTCCGAGTGATAATTTCGAGGAAGGAATGCAATACTTCCACATGGATGGAAGAGCAGTCTGGAACTTCGCCATCGAGGCTTTTCCACAGGCCGTACTTAGCGCACTAGAACGGGTTGGGAAAAGTCTGGATGAAGTCGACTTAGTAATCCCTCATCAGGCCAATATCAATATCATCAAAACAGGAATGGAAAAACTTAGCCTGCCGATGGAAAAGACATTCACAAATTTGCACAAGTACGGAAACACTGCCGGTGCAAGTGTACCAATCGCCATGCGTGAAGCGATGGATGAGGGGTTGATTGGCCCAGGATCTCTAGTGGTTACCGCTGCATTTGGTGGTGGTTTAGCATGGGGTGCTAATGTCATCCAATTCTGAGCCTATTGTGGGACTAAAACAGCGATGACTGAGGATATGTCTACTTCCCCAAAGTTGTGACTATCCTCACTAGCCGTGGGGTCTGGATTGTCGCCAACAAGGAATAATCGACCATCTTCCATAGATTGGATTCGTTTGATTATCCTTAGATTAGGTCTGAACGGATGATCTAACAATACTATTTGCCCTACTTCCACTAGGTTTGAGTCGATTCTCTCAAACTTAGCAGTGCTACCCTGCTTGAGTGTAGGCCACATTGAGTCGCCGTTTACGACGACATTCAGGAAGCGCGAATCCATGGGTCTTCACGGCCCTTGGTACCCCAGAACATGTGGTGGATTGATTCAACCGCATCCATCAATTCCTGAGCATGTTGCTCTGAGACTTCTACCTTACATGCTGAGCAGAGTTTTGCTGCCTGCCAGAAAGTGTCGTGTAGGTCAGGGATTGATTCTAGGTGTTGAGGCTTGAAGTAATCAGTCCAAAGTACCAATAATTCGTCCTTGCACTTTTGAGCTTCTTCTTCCTTGATTGTGGCATAGCGGCTCATTGTGTTGATGTAGCTTGCAGTTCCACAGTCTGAGCCATGA
>DALV01000061.1 GCA_002496905.1 Euryarchaeota archaeon UBA105
CGCTCCGATAACTGCGGTGCTGACCTGGTCGATTGACGAGGTCATGATGATCTCACCCTTGACTCGTCCCTTGTTGTTATTCAGATTCACATCGACGTGTCCGATGCGTCCGGTACGCTGCAACTTGCGCAGCTGTAAATCCTCTCCGAGCAGACCTTCTGTCTGCCCAAAGATGGCTCCGACGACGTCCTTTCGGGCGACGGTTCCGTCTGCCTTGATGGTCGCGTGAATCACATATTTTCCTTCTTTTGTCATTTTGCTTTCTCTCCTGCAGTTAGCCGGCCCCACTCATGGGGCCTCGCATTAATTTCGCCTATTGGCGGTCAGTAATGGGTGCTTAGCACCCGCGAGTGTGACAGGGTTCCTGCAAACCTTCCGACTTTGCGACTCCCTTTGAAGGCTTTGCAGGAATTTGGCATTCAGTGAATCGATGTACAGGATATAGGCTATGATGGGTTTTCTACCAAAAAATCGATGTAATCGAGCACTTCCTGCAACTTTTCGTCTGGAATATGCTTGTACGATTGTCCAAAATGTCCCTTTACACAAATTGCTACGTGAGCGTAGGGGTTTCTGCCCTTCGGGTGCTGCCATGATGGTGGAAGTTTGCCGACGAGTTTGTCACCCGCCTCCTGCATATAGTTCCAAATTCGCTTGGAGTTCTCTTCATTCATACAATTCCTCAATCCGCTGATTTACCAATAGGCCTTGATTTATCCTCCCGCAAACATCCCCACGAACCGATTAAGGAGGGGGGCGTTAGTTGGGCAATGTGACTCAGGTCAGTGTTGGCAAGGTTGGTGTGTTCAAAGGGGCGGTTAGCCTTGCTTTGCAAGATGGTTTCCTGACCAATGGAGAGAAGCGCATGTTGGTCAAGTTATCCCATACACTTCGACTGGATGAGGATGAGCCAAAGGCGGTTTACGACGCAGTAATTTCGGGCACGGAGATAGGTCAAGGCGAAGTCTTGGCTCTGGAGGAAACTCGTCGGATTTACGAACAGATGTTGGAGGCATTTCTGCTGCACACCGATCGCTCTGAAGGAGAAGTGATTCTGGTTGCTTACCTGCGACATGCATTCGGTATTGATGATTCAGAGCATCGCGCGATTGCGAGAAGTTTGGATAGGAATCTGGAGCAAGTAGTCCATCGCACAGTAACAGAAGATATCAGAATGAGATTAGATGATTCAATGGAAAGAATTAGTTCCATCTTCGACGAGTTTAGAGTCAAGAATTGAGGGCGCGGTATGGCCAAAGACCCTCTTGACGAATACTTCGATTCAACCTCTCGTCGAGTTCATTCTTCGCCGCGTAAGTTGGCTAAAGTTGTACGAGCGGCATATCCAATCGGAGTTCCTGCTCTAATCATGAAATCCAGCACGGATCGTTTCGGAGAGGCGGCAGGTTACTCATTCCATCTTGGAACTCCTGACGAGAATCTCAGAAGGATTGCCTCTTGGTTGCTAACCAATGCTGGAGGTGAGCAGAATGTTCTGGTCAAGTTGGTTAGTCGTCTATGGAAAAGACATGGTAGAGAAGACATCGCACTTTCGGCACTACTTTTGGCAAATCTTGACCACAAAAGTCTGGGAACCGATTCATGGACAATGCTGGCTGCAAATATTTCTCGAAAAGAGCCTGCTGAGGCTCTATTATTGACTATTGAAGAAGTCCTAAGAGCGGGTAAATCTATTCCTTCTGATGAACTATTACTGACTTGGTGCAAGGGTCGAACAATCGATGGTCATCTGGCTGTGTTGGTAATCCATGCCGCAACTATGAGGGGTGAGCGAGTGAGCTCGGAAGTTGCTGAGGCCATTCAATTGGTGTCCGTTCCTCCGGGCGACTCGCTACTAGGCCGAATCAAGGCTCGTATTGTAACAGGTTGAGCCAAGTTCAAGCGCTTCTGGGTAGCCCGCTGTCCATGAGCGAGCGATTGCTACCATCCGATGACCCTGTTGCTGAACAGGTTCTGGAATGGACAATCCAACGCGACTCGGCAGATATTCGACAATTGATGCAATGGGTCGAGAGAAGCGATGGAAGAAAGGAGAGGTTGACTCTCTTGGCTCGTGCTGCTGAGCTTATGGAAGAGATTCGCTACGCTATGCAGAGACTCGACGATTTACGGTGAATGTATGAGATCTCTACTTCTCGCCGGTGGACGAAGCAGCCGAATGGGGCGAGATAAGGCTCTGATTGAGGTTGGTGGAGTCGCCTGTATCGCAAGGGTCACTTCGGCTTTGGCGGCAGCAGGCTGTGAGCCGATTCGAATCGCTGTTGCTCAGCCAGAAGATGTTGAGAGATATGGTGCGGTTATGCCAGATGGGTTAGATGTTGAATGGGTGCTGGATGCAGTCACCCATGCTGGGCCCATTGAGGCACTTATCGAGGCCTTAACCGATCCATTAGTCGCTGATACTGATTCAATTCAACTCTGTCCAGTGGATGTACCTTGGGTGACTGCTGATTTATTCTTTGAATTAGAGAAAACGCTAGGCTCTGGGGATTTACTAGCGATACCCGCTGACCCACAAAGGGCTCATCCATTACTTGCGAGAGTTCGGCCTTCTATCGCTTCAAAAATTGCTGAGGATAGACGACCATTACATGTTCAATTCTCTGAGATGGAACACTCGACATTATTGACTGAGGCGGCGATTCTCAGAAAT
>DALV01000011.1 GCA_002496905.1 Euryarchaeota archaeon UBA105
GCATACGATTTGCCTCAATCAACAGAATCGAATCCCTCTCAAAGTGTTCCAACCATCTTGCAACCGCAGCTCCATACAAGGTATCATCAGAAAGACGAGAGTCAGACCAAGCCGACTCAAAATCAGTCCAATCAGCACCATTTTCATGATCTTCCTTTGTATCTAGAATCATATTCCAGTGAGAAACCGTTCGACTAACGGGCTCTCGCAGACAAATGATAAGACGCGCATTAGGCCAATTATTTGCTACACGCAAAGGAGCAATAGGACAAGCCATTGCATGAACCGAACAATCAATTCGCAAACCATCCCCATTGAAGCAATCCGCATATTCTACCCAATCGGGCTCTGATTCATCTCGTCCAAACGTTCCTTTGTGACTAGCGACAATATTCGGCTCCTTAGGGTCTGAGACACAGATTTCGGGGTGCTGCGTCAACACTTCAGCCAACCAAGTAGTGCCACACTTAGGTGCGCCGAGTAAGAAAGCACCTACTTCAGGTACTTCAGGCATAATGTCCGCCCAAACTACGCAGTTATGAGCATACAGACTCCGAGACACTTAATCAGAGTCGTTTTCCATAACGGAACGAACAGCCTTCAACTGTGTATTTTTCTCTACAACACTCATCTTCAGTAAATCCATAATATCGTTTGCTGATGTAGAAGCCAGTGCGGCCTGCCGATCCTCAGTCGAATCCAACAGTGAATGGCAAGCGAACCATAGAGAGTACTCTGAGTAAGGTGAAAACTCAGATTTCAGAACCGAGAAGACTTCTGAGTTAGACAATTCTTCGTTTCTAAACATACTAGACATCTCGACAATCTGCCACGTCCACATTTCCAAGACATCTATCCAATCATCATCATCAATGACGCCATCCAGTGGAGGCAAAATTTCGACTTCAGCTCTGATGTACAATTTCCCTTCTGGATTTCCCTCAATGTATCGCTCCACAAGCTCGTCAACGGATGGGAAGACATCACCAAAGTCTTCTGCGGGAAGCGCTGCCGGGATTACGTTCACCACTCTAAATCTCTTTTCACCATATGCAGTAAACATGAGATTCGCCCCTTGTTCCTGGAGATTCTCCGCGGAGGTAAGCACACCATATTCAGCAGGAAGAGTCCAACCATGTTCTGATTCTCCGTCGATATTTGCGGCGATATAACCAAATTGAGAATTATTCAAGACACAATCGTCAAGCATCTGTTTGTACCTTGGCTCAAACACCCTCAATGGCTCTTGGCACATTGGGAAAATACCCATGGGCAAGACGAACAACGGAACTGTAACGACCTCTGCCATACAACACATGAATCAGAGTTAATATTCAACAGTTGGTATTAGAAATGTCTACAGAACAACCCACTACAATTGACGTAAGCTAATAATAAGCGCGGCTTCTTTCTCAATTAATGAAAAAATGAATCGACCAATCCCGAATCATTCGCCATCCCAAATACCCTCAGAAATCATGAACTCCATGACTTTCTGAGACACATTCGCTCTGTTTCCACCCCTAACTCCAGTCGCAGATACAGCGAATACTTCGGGAGGAATATCATCGGCTTCACGAAGATCGTAGCCTACCTTTCGTCCATAAGAAATTGCTTCGATATCAGGCATAATCCATGCCTCAACATCCTCTCCGTCGTAGCGGTGCTCAATCATCCTCTTGCGCATATCAGCAGAGTAAGGGTCAGATTCGGACACCGGCGTGTCGCGAATTCCTACAACAACCCTCTTTCCTTGGTCTAACTCCCTTTGAATTAACCATTCATGACCAACGTGGAGAGGTTGCCAGCGGCCAGGAAGTAGAACTGCCTTCTTCTTCTCAAATAGATGAGCTAATTGTTCGACCATATCATCAACTGAGCCGCCTTCTTCGCCTGTTGAGTTGAGAGTAATATCGGCGCATTTCGGCTCATCGAATGGGTCGGAAATGCCAGTAAAGTTGGAAATCTCTCCAGTTCTTGCCTTTGCGTACAATCCCTTCACATCACGCTCTTCGCAGACTTCGAGGGACGTGGAGACATGCACCATAATTGCATCATCTGGTAGAATCTCAAGGATTTTTTCTCGCACATCTTCGTAAGGGGTGATGAACGAACAGAGAACATCGGTGTGCTTGGAAATCATCTTCGCCATCTTCGCGATACCCAGCAAGTGTCTTTCTCTACCTTCTCGACTGAAGTCGTGATTAGCAAAGAAATCACGAATAGTATCCCCATCTAGTACCTCGCAACCAAAGCGTTCTGCCGCCGCCATTGCAATGGTGGTTTTCCCCGCACCGGAGAGGCCAGTGAACCAAACTACTCTGCCCATCGGATATCCTTCCAGCAGTCCGGCGACAGACGAGCCCTATTTGACTACAACGGGGCCCTCGATTAAGCCAAAAATCAGGTTTCGTGGCCGACATGTTCGGTACTCTCGGACCAACATTCAGCATCAGGATCTGCCTCAGGGCCTTCTTCATGCAGACATGGGTGATGGTTGGTAAATACATCATCAAAAGTCAACCAAGGCCTAACTATCCAAGCATGAACCATCCAATATTCCTCTAGGTTGATATTTTCACCGCCTCTTTCTTCACAGACTTCATCACTCAAACCTTCCCCCCTGAAGACAAAATCGCTAGGTTGGATGCACATGATTTCGTGCCGGTGCCACCAGTCGTTATCGCCTGAGAAACCATCAGGAGGATTATCCACGGGAGCATGGACAAACCATGCAAAACCAACCAACTGTGCATCGGCATCTTCACCTCCATACATCAAGAACTCAGGCCTTTCAAATTCAAATACAGAATCTATTCTTGTTCCTGGAAATAGTGGATTTTCAGAATCAAAAGAAGGGTCTTCCATAGAGAAATCATTCAAAATCACATGATGCGTTCCCATGCCTTCTACATATTCCACAGACATACTGTATCCAGCGGCTTCAGCGTCTCCCAAAGTAGGCCATTCCTGAGACCATTCAATCGCAGCCTTCAGCTCGTAGGTTAGCGCTTCACAAATCTCGTCGCTGAGAGCCCCCTTCTCTGAATTTTCATACACACGATCAACGTGATGACCACCAATCCCACTTGAGGTGCACCACCAAGGATCGGTTCCTTCGATATACCCGCTCAGTGGGCAATCAGGAATACCGTCCCCATCAATATCTCCACATATTCCTTCTTCGATGTAATCGATTAAATCCTCTTCATCGTCGATATATCTTCCCTCATTATCGCCTTCCTCGCTTGCGATGCAACCGGAAAATGATGCCAAGAACATCAAGCAGATCATCCAAGGGGCGATAATCTTCATGCCCTATCGCCTTGACTTATCTTAGATAAACAAATCACGACGATGATTCATCGACGGCTTCATTGCACCCTGACAACTCGACGAGCCAATGAGCAACCCCGACAGGGCAGAGTTACAGAGCATCGCGCAACAAGTCGAGGCCAATCGCGAGCGCCTTCAGAATCTTGAGTCTCAAGTGGTTCGCTTGGAAGAAGTTCGACAAGAACAAGCCCGCGCAATCATGGCACTGGAAGCAATTCCTAAATCAGGGGCGAGTGATGCAATGATCCCTCTGGGAGGAGGCGTCCAAATCATCGCAGACATCCCTTCCGAAGCGGGCGCCGTGATCGATATTGGCAGCGGAATCCAAGCCGAGAAGACGCGAGAGGAAGCCTTGGAGATTTTATTGACAAGAAACCAAGAATTACTACGTCTTATGGACAGCCTGAAATCAGAATTTGACGAGACAGAGAAATTAGTCATTGAACTAGCAACACAATTCAACGACGGCGTCGCCGAATTACAAGATGAATTGCCAGAAACTGCAGAAGCAACAAACTCCGAAGAAAGCGAAAGCAGACCAAAACGCCGACGACGAAAGAGAGCAACAGAGTTTACACTTGATGACTGAAATTTTGAGGTGAA
>DALV01000039.1:0-404 GCA_002496905.1 Euryarchaeota archaeon UBA105
CCTCTTCGCGAGGTCCATTTCGACGCTGATGATGGCCATCTTGTACTCGACCAAACAACACTGCGCAACCTAGAGTTGACACATACACTAGCCGGAGAGAAGGACGGCTCGCTTGTCCAAGCCATTGATTGTACTCGTACTTGGATGGGGCGAAGACAACTCAAAGAATGGATTCTACGACCGTTAACCGATTCAGAGAAAATTGCTGCAAGACAGTCTGCTGTTGCAAGTCTAATCCGTGCACCTCGTCGCTTGGATAACATTCGTGAGACACTCAAGTCGATGCGCGACTTAGAGCGACTTTCAACTCGCTTGGCCTATGGTAGGGCCAATGCGAGAGACTTGGTTGCAGTCGCGGATTGTTTGGAGAGAATGCCGCGACTGCAGGGATTACTTTCTGAAGG
>DALV01000039.1:727-3357 GCA_002496905.1 Euryarchaeota archaeon UBA105
GACTCTGAGTTACTGCACCAATGTGCAGAAGGATTGTCTGATCTCGATCCTCTAATGCACCATATCGCATCTAGAGTTGTTGAAGAACCTCCGATGACTATCCGAGATGGTGGCATTTTCCAAAATAGCGTCAATGAGCAACTGGATGACCTACGTAAGAAGGCCGGAGAAGGTACAGATTGGCTGAAAGGATTCGAATCAAGGGAGCGTGAAAGACTCGATATTCCGAGTCTCAAAGTCAAACAAAATCGTCAGTTTGGCTTTTTCATTGAAGTCACTAAATCTCATTTGGATAAGATACCAGAAGAGTATCGAAGAAGGCAAACCATGACCAATGCCGAGAGATTTACTACCGAGGATTTGAAGGAGTGGGAAGAAGTCATCTTGACTGCCGATGATAGAGCAAAGGCGCTTGAACATGAATTATTTCTAGAACTCCGCCAAGAGGTAGCATCACAAGCGGCTAAACTGAGTGAATTAGGACGAAAGATTGCATCCGCGGACGTCCTTTCAGCCTTCGCTAATCATGCTAGAAAACACTCTTGGAATCGACCGGATATCAAACACGACTCAACGATGGAGATAGTAGCAGGCCGTCATCCGGTATTGGAGGGCGATGGCCGCTTTGTGCCGAATGGAATAAGTTTCGATAAACGTCGAAAATTCCTCCTCTTAACCGGTCCAAATATGGGTGGTAAGTCGACATACCTTAGACAAACTGCACTAATCACAATCCTCGCTCAGGCTGGTTCATTTGTGCCAGCGGAAAAAGCAAAAATTGGCATAGTGGATAGAGTATTCACTAGAGTTGGAGCGCATGATGATTTACGCCGAGGCCGTTCGACATTCATGATGGAAATGATTGAGGTCGCGCATATTCTACGAAGAGCTACACCTCGAAGTTTGATTCTGCTCGATGAGGTAGGGAGAGGTACCTCAACTTTCGACGGCTTGGCAATCGCTTGGTCAGTTACCGAAGACATATCCACCAGAGTTGGCGCCAGAACACTATTCGCAACTCATTACCACCAATTGGTAGGCTTGGCTGATGAGATTGAAGGATTGGTAAATATCCATGTTCAAGTTGCTGATGTCAAGGGCGAAATTCGTTTCTTACATACAGTCGCCGACGGTCCTTGTGACGATTCATATGGTGTGCAAGTCGCTGCCTTGGCCGGTCTTCCTATTGCAGTTGTTGAAAGGGCACGCGACTTGCTAATATTCCTTGAAGGTCAAGCACAAGGTGCTAGAGCTGGTAGCGACGGGACGCCCGATAGTAGGGTATCAGGACAGTCCAGTCTTTACGGTTGGATGCTACCTAGTGGAGAAAAACCAGCAAAACCTAATCAGCCTATTTCAAATCAAGAACCGACTAAGGAAATAGTAGTTCAAGAAGATCCAGTACTCCGTGAAATAGCAGAGAGGCTAGAATCTCTTGACCCAGACACCCTTACTCCTCGCGAGGCATTGGAGGCTCTCTATGCGATGAGAGCAGCTCTCAATAACACCCTTGATGGAAAACATTTGGAGGAGTGATAATGGCATCTTTAGAGAAGCCAGAAAGAGTTTCGATAAAGCAACTCGACGAGTTGACTATCGGAAAAATCGCAGCAGGTGAAGTTGTTGAAAGGCCTGCTCAAGTTGTAAAGGAACTCATTGAAAATTCAATCGATGCTGGTGCAGATCGAGTTAGAGTCGAAATCGAACGAGGCGGGTTTGACAGAATCACTGTTATCGATGATGGTCATGGAATTCCAAAAGACGAATTGCCATTGGCAATAACACGTCACGCAACTAGCAAACTCTCCGGTCCAGAAGACTTGAGCCATATTGAAACAAAGGGGTTTCGAGGAGAGGCTTTGGCTTCAATTGGAGCGGTTAGCGAACTAATCGTTGCGAGTAGAATTGGAGAGGGTGATGGGGTTCAAATTCGCGTGGATAATGGTATTGTTGGAGAGGTAGAGGCTGCAGGAATTGCCCCTGGTACTCAAATCGATGTTCTCAACCTATTTTCCAAAGTTCCAGCGCGACTTTCCTTTCAACGCCGTCCTTCAACTGAAACCGCAGCCATTGTTGATGTTGGTGTACAAATGGCATTGGCCGAGCCTAATGCTGGTATTTTCATCGAGGTGGATGGTAGGAAGGTATTGGATTGTCCTCCGGCAGAATCAGCAGAAGACCGATTGTACGATTTGTTCGGTTCAACATCTTCAGAATTGATTCCGCTTATTTCTTCTGAGGCTGATGATGATGCTCCAGGTGATGAGAAATGGACAGGTTGGATTTCTCCACCGGGACTGACTAGGAGTAGAGCGGATGATGTTCACATCCTAGTCAACGGGAGACCAGTAGCACCAGGTCCATTCCTTCAATCCGTCAGACGTGGTTATCATACTCGATTAATGGTGGGCAGACATCCAATCGGCGTTCTATTACTACGCCTACCTGCAGACGAGGTGGATGTCAATGTTCACCCAACAAAAAGAGAGGTCCGCCTGAAGAATTCATGGCGTGTTTTGGAGCGACTTGAACGTTCGATAAAACACACACTTTCGCAAATCGCAACTAGGCCAGAAGCTAGTGAAGACACTATTCTGGAGGGTATCTCTGAGAGGTCAGAGGCTAATCCT
>DALV01000039.1:3691-10761 GCA_002496905.1 Euryarchaeota archaeon UBA105
CTGCACCACCTGTAACAAACCTACCAGAATGGGCTAGCGCTGCTAGTGAAAATCAAACAGTCCAGACTCGATTTTCTAGCATTCGTCATTCTGTGGAACCTCCCGTTCGCAGTCAATCCAAATCTACTTCTGAATATATCACTGAACAAGATACTCTACCTGGGATGGAATCCGAACCCACAACTCCTTCTCTGTCTTCAGAGGAAAGAGAATTGCATAGACACGCGATTGGTAGTTCAACTTCTCCACTAGACGAGCCAATTCCAAAATCAGCGGTAATTCCGGAACTTCCAGAGATGAATCCATTAGCGCAGCTGTCCGATTCTTACATATTAGCCGAGGGAGATGATGAGTTATTCATAGTAGATCAACACGCTCTCCATGAACGAATTCGCTATGAGCGATTACGTGAACAGATGGTCAGTTGGGAAGGTCAAGATTTACTGACTCCAATTTCTCTCTCTATTGGTGCAAGACAGAAGGCTGCAGCTATTTCTCGACAGTCGACATTAGAGAATTTGGGAATTGCATTCGAAGCAGACAATGACTCACTACTTATTTCACGAGTGCCGGAGGTTTTGATAGGGGATGAATTGTTAGAAAAATTCCTTCAAGATTTACTTATCGAGTTAGTAAGTACTCCAGATGGAACAGAGGAGTTTGATGCTGTCACAAACCTCCGAGATCATATTGCATTCATGAGATCTTGTCGAGGTGCGGTTAAGGCAAATGAAAAATTGAACCTCGCTCAAATGAGGCGATTATTACAGGATATGAGAACCGTCCCGAATCCATGGGCTTGTGTTCATGGCAGGCCGACAGTGCTTCGATTAACGATGAAGCACCTAGATCGTCACTTCGGCCGTCATGGTTGAGATAGGGAAAATAATTGCTGAATAAACCCAGGGTGTGAAACCTCGCAAATTTCCGCATCAACAATCTCTCCTCCAACCTTGCTCGCAAGAATCATTGCAACCATCGCCAATCGATGGTCCATGTGGGTTTGAACTGCCTCATTTGGTGCACTAGGAGTCTGTCCACCAGGTATAACAAGGCCCTCTTCAGTCTCTTCTGAATTCATTCCGAATGTCTGCAATAATTCCACAGTTCGCAGAATCCTATCTGATTCCTTCCCGCGTGCGTGTGGAATTCCGGTTATACTTCCTCCCTCACCCAAGGCCATCCAAACAGCGGCTGGGGTGACTAAATCGCTGGCATCCCTCAAATCGACTTCACTCCCATTAGCCCTATCAATCGCATCAAATGCCATCAAAAGCAGTGGGTCGTATGTTGCCAATTCAGTTTGTAAGTGCAATCCCTGATGGAGTAGTTCTAGCAAAATTGCCATAGGAAAGAGACTCAATTCAGGGGGGATATCGATTTCATGGGGTGGATTTACATTCCAAGGCTCAAGAATCAATTGAGAACTCATTTCTATTGGGCAGCCACAACTTCGAGCAATATCAAAAGTCATACCGAGATAACCTCTACTCACTGCTTCTCCTTCGACGTGTATCTCAATCGCCTCCTCAAGGCTTGGAGAAGCCAGAATTAAGGCGCTAAGTGGCTGGCTTGATTTGCTAACATCTACAGTAGCTCCACCTTTCATTTTTCCATTTACAATAACTGGTAATGAATCACTATCCACATTCACTTGCAAATCTCTTAGGATTTTTCCAAGACTACTACTTCTCGCTTGCAATGATTCATCGCCATCCAATTTGATCTTTTCACCCATTGTTGCCACAAGGGCACTTAGGACTCTCGCGGAGGTCCCAGAGTTGCCACAATCAAGTCCTATATTCGGGGCACTAAGGCCCTGTTTTGGAGGTGTAACAAGCCACCCATCTTTGTTCCGTTCGACATTAACTCCCATTTCCTGAAGGCATTCTGCCATCGAATTCACATCAGCCCCAGGTAATTTTTTTAACTTGATTAAACAGGTAGAATTACTTTGAGAAATCATCGTTAACCACCGAATGATGTGGCTTTTCGAGGGAGGCAAACTCCACTCATGAGAGCCAGACAGATGCATCTCAGGTATACTCAGCACAACCTCTCATCGAGGCCAGACAATTCAACCCAACGATGTGCAATAGAGAATTTGCATCAAACAAATCTAGGCTCGAATGACATCTCCAAAATCATCCTCACCATTCCAAGCCTTTGCTTTCTCATCGATTTCACAGGCCGCCAATGTTTCCTCAAGCGTTCCTTTCATCTCAATCAAATTTGCACGCTCTAACATCTTCGGGCTAAGTCCCGGCATCAGTATGGAAATGGCTCTTGGTACTCGTTTTGGATAGACCTCGTTTACGTGTCTGACGATATTTGTTGTACAGGTATTGGTAATTGTGTTATACCATTCAGGATTTCGCGCTAAATCGTTAGTTCTCTTTAGATAGGATTCAAGCATTCTTTGTTCGTTTCCAGGTCCCAATACTACTGCCTTGAATAGATGAGTTACCGAGTGTTTTCTACAGCGGGTACGAACTCCAATAACATCCCTTTCTGTAGCCCAGACATAGATTAATTCGTATTCCCGAAAAAGTCCTTTCACGGGATGGTATTTCTCGCCTTGTTCTCTTCTGACTTCAATCGAACAGGCTAGTCGCCGCCCATCTTCAAATTGAAATGAGAGAATTGTGTGTGCCATTTGTCTGTGTCTAGGGTCAAAATATTCCAGTGTTAACCAGATAGAATCTACCTTAGTTAGGTCGAATTCATCGTCGATCCATCTCTCGTCAAAATCCTTGGTAGAGCGCCAATCAAAATCACGAATATTCTTGATTTTTGCAATATCTCCGTCGAATTCTATAGTCGCATTATGTGAATTATCATTGACCCAAGAACGGTCATTAGAAGGCCGTAATCTCTGGACTCTAATCCATAATGCGAGTAGAGAGAGGAGCCCTATAATCGCCAAGCCGGCAAGGCCGGCAGTCAACCAACTGGCTACGCTCACAACCATCGAGGGGACCTATCGTAGCATGAAACCTCTGCTTATTTTCGGTGGCGCGGCAGGGGAGATTCGAACTCCCGAGGTGAAACACCACTGGATTAGCAATCCAGCGCAATGGCCAGGCTATGCGACTGCCGCAGTGCTCCGGCGACCTAAGATTGTGGCTTAAGGCGAGCGGTTGGAATCATTCTTCCTCGTTCGCACCGTCGGAATCATCTTCATCCCCATCGATGAGTTCAGCAGGAAGACGCGCTACGAAGATTATTTCATC
This sequence comes from Euryarchaeota archaeon UBA105, assembly GCA_002496905.1. Lineage (GTDB taxonomy): Archaea > Thermoplasmatota > Poseidoniia > Poseidoniales > Thalassarchaeaceae > MGIIb-O1. The sequence goes on from DALV01000039.1 coordinate 6,925, forward strand.
GATGTGGGACTTTTTGTCAGCCCCTCTCAATTCCATTATTCTCGTACCTTTTGTCATCTTACCCAATGTTTCTTTGGTTTGCGTCGCAGGCATGCGAATCATCATTCCACTTCCAGTCAACATGAATAATTGATCAGATAAATCAGGGATTTGTCTCAGACCAACAATCGCATCTTCATCAGATAGTGCCATCGTTCGAACTCCTTTAGTACCACGATTGGTCTTTCTGTAGCCATCCCTTTCCATCACAGGCTCACCTTCATCATCGACAAGTTGTGTTCCATCTTCACCTGTAACTTGAATCATACTTCCAGAACCTAAGCGGCTTCGCTTGGCCATACCATATTTGGAAATTGTAAGTACACTCGTGTCGAAATCATCAGTGACAATCATTCCGATTACACTATCTCCGGATTGTAATTTCATTCCACTTACACCCTGGCTGACTCTACCTTGAACTCTAACTGTATGAGTTGTCTGAACCTCTCCACTTGCAGGGTCGGTCCTAGTCTTGACTTCCGCAGGAAGGAACCGGCAAGCATAACCTCCTGAAGATACCAAAACAACATGGTCTGCATCAGTTGCAGGCCTTACCTGCACCAATGAATCGGATTCGCTTGCAAACTTCAAAGCATACTTTCCATTTCGATTTATTCTAACATAATCAGAAAGTTTACTTCTCTTAATTCGGCCTTGGCTTGTCGCGAAAATCAGGTAGTGGCCTTCTGGATTTTCAATCAACTCTCTATCCATTGGAAGTATCGAGATGACCTTTTCATCATCTCTAATTCCTTGTAATAAATTGCGAATATGAGTTCCTCTTCCATACCTGCTAGCGAGAGGAGTTTCCCAAGCTCGTAAGCCGTAAACTCGCCCATGGTCGGTGAAAATCAGTAACCTGTCTTTGGAGAAGCAGGTAACAATAGCCGCAGGCGCATCTTCGTCCTTAGTTGCAACTCCTTTGAGGCCTTTCCCACCTCTGTTTTGTAGACGGAAGGCCTCTACCGGTAGGTGGCGAATGTAATTGTCTTGAGTTAGAGAGATGACTAAAGCGCGTTCTGCTACTAGGTCCTCTCTGTCCATTGAAAGTGGACTCGGGTCAATGTGGCTACGCCTTTCATCTCCGTGCTTTTCTACTACCTCCTCGAGTTCAGAAATTAGAATTTCCAATCTTCGCTTGCGACTATCGAGAATTGATTGGTATTCTTTGATCGCCACTTGCAGTTTTGCAAGCTCCTCTTCGACCTCTTTTACATTTAGTTTGGTAAGTTGGTAAAGTCGCCGTTCAGCTATCGCTTTTGCTTGCTTTTCTGAGAAGTCGAAACGCTTTATCTTTGGATATTTTTCTTCTCCTCTAAGGTACGATTCGAATTGATCTCTAGAGTCTGAATTTCTTCCTACTTCGATAATTTCAGTCATTCTCTTTTGAGCCGCCATGAGACCTTCAAGAATGTGCGCTCTTGCCTCTGCTTTGTTCAATTCAAATTGAGTTCGCCTCTCAATAACAGTCTCCCTATGGCGAACATAGGTGTGCAGAATTGTGGACAAATCTAATTGCACAGGCGCTCCATTCAGAATCCCCATCATGTTAGCGGAATACGATTCTTGCAATCTACTCGATTTGTATAATTGGTTGAGGATTGCGTGTGGGTCTGCATTATTCTTGACCTCAATTACTACACGGATTCCTTCCTTACTAGATTCATCACGAATGTCACGAATGCCTTTGATAGTCTCTTTCGTTACTAACTCAGCAATACCCTTCAACATGCTTGCTTTTCTAACTTGATATGGAATAGAATTGATGACTATTTTCTTACCTGAGGAATCATCTCTTACCTCTGCTTCTGATCGTATGTGGAATCTCCCTTGCCCAGTTCTATACATATCTAGAATGCCATCTATTCCATGAATTGTCGCTCCTGTTGGGAAGTCGGGTCCTTTTAGATATTCCATGTATTCCATTGCGTCAATCTGTGGTGGTTTGTCCAAGGATCGTTTCCGGTCCTCTTCAATCACCTTCTCGGTATGGAATCGCACTGCTGCGGCTACTTCGTTTAGGTTATGAGGGGGTATTTTTGTTGCCATTCCAACCGCGATACCATCGCTTCCGTTTAGCAGAAGATTAGGGAGTCTTGAGGGCAACACAGTAGGTTCAGTCTCACTATCATCGAAGTTTGCTACCATGTCGATAGTGTCCTTATTGATATCGTCTAACATGTGAGATGAAAGTCGATCTAGCCTACTCTCGGTGTATCTCATAGCTGCAGGTGGATCGCCATCTATTGAACCGAAATTACCTTGACCATCGACTAGTGGGTATCTCAAGGAGAAGTCTTGCGCCATTCTGACCATGGTATCGTATAGGGCCTGGTCTCCGTGTGGGTGATACTTACCCATCACTTCTCCAACAGACCTCGCAGACTTGCTGTAACTCTTGTCGTGAGTGTGGCCTGCTTGGTGCATACCCCACAGAATACGTCTGTGAACAGGCTTCAAGCCGTCCCTAACGTCTGGAAGCGCTCTGCCAATAATTACACTCATTGCATAATTGATGTAACTCTCTTTCATCTCATCGGAGACAAATCTTCGCTCTAATTCTTCACTCATTTTATCACCTCAAACGTCTAATGACGTTACCTCCGATGCATTTTGTTCAATGAATGCACGACGATCAGGGACATCTTCTCCCATCAGAATAGTGAATAATTCGTCGCCGCTTTCTATGTCTGGATGTCCATTTTTTTCTTTGATAGTTACACGCATCATACGTCGGACTTCTGGGTCCATTGTGGTCTCCCACAATTGCTCAGGGTTCATTTCACCCAGACCCTTGTATCTTTGAACTGAAATTTTAGCCGAGGGTGCTTCTTTCTTGAAATGCTTTACCGTAGCGTCCAACTCTTCTTCGCTATGTACCCATTCGACCTTGTTTCCTCTTCCTACTGAGAATAAGGGGGGCATAGCGATGTATACATTGCCATTGGTGATGGCTCGCCGCATATATCTCCAAAGAAAAGTCATAATCAATGTTCGAATGTGTGCGCCGTCGATATCTGCGTCACACATGATGATGATTTTACCATACCTTAGTTTCTCAGGGTCGAAAGCACCTTCATCGCCTTCATCATTTCCTACTCCAGCGCCAAAAGCTCTAATCATTCGCTGAATTTGTTCATTAGTGAAAACCTTGGCATCATTACCACGTTGTCTTTCGACATTCAGAATCTTTCCTCTAAGGGGCAGTACCGCTTGAGTGCGCCTATCTCTAGCGGTCTTTGCAGATCCGCCTGCAGATTCTCCCTCGACGATATATATCTCGCATTCATTGGGATCGCGCGATTGACAATCAGCTAATTGACCTGGAAGGCCACCACCTTCCAGCACCCCTTTTCTGCGGGTTAAATCCCTTGCCTTACGAGCAGCCTCTCTCGCTTTGCTGGCCAATACTGCCTTGTCCACAATGGCTCGAGCAATCGAGGGATTCTCCTCAAAGTGCTCCCCTAACTTGTCGTTTACAATCTGCTCAACAATTCCAGCAACTTCACTAGTCACCAATTTAGCCTTGGTTTGAGCATTGAATGACGGGTCGGGGTGCTTAATCGAGACAACAGCCCCAAGGCCTTCACGAACATCATCTCCGGAGAGACTGCTTAGATTTTTGAGTAAATTTCTAGACTGGGCGTAGGAGTTTACTGTTCTAGTCAAAGAACTGCGTAGGCCAGACATGTGAGTGCCTCCATCAGCATTGTGGATGATATTGGTGAAGCAGTCGATACTTTCTGAGTAGGAATCGGTCCACTGCATGGCTATTTCGACATGAACTTCTCCTTTATC
>DALV01000035.1:0-532 GCA_002496905.1 Euryarchaeota archaeon UBA105
GTGGTTTACATTGAAACTCGAGAAAAAGGAAGTTGTCGAATTGACAAGAAAATTTCCAAACAGTCGTTCCAAATCCAAAATATTGTATCCGATTTACCAATCATTTTGGCAAGGATGGGGCTTGACCCCTCAAACTGTGACGCCATGGGTTCGTCATTAGGTGCTACACTTTTACTCGAAGGACTTAGAGAACAAACATTGGTTTTTCGAAGTATAGTGGTCTTATCTCCAAACCTAGCATTCGTTCCTCCGATTTGGGCAAGGCCTCTAATTCCTGCACCATTATTCTGCTACAACGCATTGGTTAAATTCGTAATTTGGTATCTCGATAAGCGCCTGAAAGAAGAAGGACAAAGAATTCGTTATCGGCGAACCCTATTAGCCGCTCCAATCGATAGACTCAGGCTTTGTTCGATGGTTTTCAGAAAATACAAGATGAATCTAGATTTCTCCAAGACTAATGCCCCTGTTGGGATTCTCAGAGCATCTTCAGATACTCTACACGACCACTCTGATGCTGGCGACCTAAGCA
>DALV01000035.1:607-738 GCA_002496905.1 Euryarchaeota archaeon UBA105
ACCTGTAATCGAAGATTTCATGAACAATATAGTTTGATTTTCAAGCCATGGAGGTGAATGGGTCATCACCACTCCATGGATCTACTGGGCCGTCATCAAATCGTCCCAAATTATCGTAGAGATTCTCAATA
>DALV01000035.1:915-2558 GCA_002496905.1 Euryarchaeota archaeon UBA105
CGCAATACCTGTAATCGAAGATTTCATGAAAAATACTGTTTGATTTTCAAGCCATGGAAGTGAATGGATCATCGCCACTCCATGGATCGACTGGGCCGTCATCAAATCGTCCAAAATTATCGTAGAGATTCTCAATAATTGCATATGGCCAATCGGGATTCGTTGGGCCGTATCTTTCAGCCATACGATTGGCCTCGCCGCCGTGGAAGTGCATTGGAACCTCGAGGCGGCGGAGCATGCCATCGGGCACACCGCCCATAGCAAACAGGTGCTCGGTTCCATTTCTTCCTAACACCCGATCGGGCACCGAGTCTTCATCCGCAGGTAGGTCACAGGCATCTACAATAGAATCAACAAGGGCCTCAAATGCAGCGTCTGTCCCTCCCTCGTGTGTAATTGATTCAATTGAAGGAATTATGTTCAGTGGGTCCAATTCTCCAGTCAAAATCTGTAACCAGGTGTGATGTGCTAGACAATTGAACTTCCAAGGGTCTGAGGCTACAAATCGCCAAGCGGCGTATGGACCTCTAGAACGGTCACCCGATTCAGGCAGTAATCCATGCTCGATGAACGCGTCCTTCAATCCGCCAAGTCTAGTGGGGTCCATTGCAATATGCGCATTAGCGAGAGTTTCTTCGGTCAATAACCACCATTCAGGACCTTCTCTACGAGTAGAGATGGAATCATGTAATTCTTCATAATTACCAAAATTAGTCGGTAATGAACCGGTTTGAGCATGAGTTCGCATTACATGAGAACTCACACCCGAATCAAAGCGATGATGGAAGTACTCGTGGTCAAATCCGAAAATGAATGCTAAGTCCAAAGCCAACATTTCAGCTTCTTCAATCCCTTCCGCATTCATCCGATTAGCAATTACTGCCGCCTGCTCGGCTAGAGTGTCCGCATTGCAATGAATACCCCAATCAAGATCGACTTCTACATCGAGAGTATTTCGAAGCAACATTGGCCGATACCAAAAGGCTCTGAGACCAATGTCGACTTCGCCCATGGTTTCCGGACCATGGACGTATGGCACACCATCGCCCATCCTAAGCCCCCCCATGCCAGTCATTGTCAACGGGCCTGAGCCGTCAGATATCAAGCGATTGTCTGATGAAGGGCGCGCTTGCCCTCGTAATGAGAGCCATGCGTGCGCAGTCTTCCTCATTCGATGTCGCCCGCATGGTCAGAGAACTACGCGAGATGGTTGGAACCCGCGTACGCAAAGCCTACCAGCCTCATTATGAACAGGTTGTTTTGAGGCTAAATCCTAAGGGAGAACCTTCGGTTGATTTGGTGATTGTACGTGGAAAAAGGCTGTATATGTCCAGAAGAGATAGACCAATGCCCAACAATCCGTCTCCTTTTGCAATGAAATTGAGGAAACATCTAGGAAATTCACGCTTAGTCGAGGTCGAGCAACTTGGCTTCGATAGAGTAGTAATTTTGACCTTGGAACACGGAGGAGGTCAATACAAACTCGTCATTGAGTTATTTAGAGATGGAAACGTCTTGCTTCTGGATGATAATGACGTTATTCTCCAGCCACTTACACATGCCAAATACGCAAGTCGTGCTCTAAAGAGAGGTGAACCGTACACCCCTCCACCCGAAACTTTGGATCCTAGAGAACTTGATAG
>DALV01000108.1:0-2281 GCA_002496905.1 Euryarchaeota archaeon UBA105
TATACCGATTTCCCAGAGCAGAAGTATGACCCAGACATAGGTATCTTCGGCATGGACATCAACATCGTACTCGAACGCCCAGGTCACAGGGTATCTCGCCGCCGCCGCCGTGCGGCAAAGGTAGGGGTACCCCACCGAGTGGGCAAGACCGAGTCCATGGAGTGGTTCAAAGAACACTTCGGACTAACCCTTGTGGAGGAGTGAAGTATGGCAAGAGATCACGGAGAAAGAATTGGCAGAAGCGATGGATGTCGCCGCTGCGGACGCAAGCGCGGCATGATTCGACGACATGGTCTGAGATTATGTCGTCAGTGCTTCCGAGATGTGGCACCACAAATCGGGTTCAAGAAATATACATGAGGTGATGAAGGATGCAATTTGACCCATTGAGTGACGCATTTGTCCGCATCTTTAACGCGGAGCAAGCAGGACATTACGAAGTGACTGTTAACCCAGCAAGCAAGCTTCTAGGAAGTATGCTTTCAATTATGCAACAGTCAGGATACGTAGGTGAATACCAAAAGATCGAAGATGGCCGTGGAGGCGGATTCCGAGTAGAGTTGATTGGAGCAATCAATCGTTGCGGTGTAATCAAGCCACGACATTCCGTAAAGAGGACCGATTATGATAAGTGGGAATCAAGATACCTTCCTGCACAGGATTTTGGCCTCCTAATTCTAACTACCAATCAAGGTGTCATGAATCACCACGATGCGAAGAAGGGGCGTGTCGGCGGGCGTTTGCTCGCGTACATTTTCTGAGGAGGAATTAAGGATGCCGAAGTTGGATATGATTTCACACAGTATCAAACTCCCAGAAGGAGTTTCCTCTACAATCGACGGTCACAACGTTACCGTAGCAAAGGATGGTAAGTCACTGACTCGTGAGTTCCGTCATCCTCGAATCGAAGTTCGAGATTCTGCTGATGGGTTGGAGGTGTTCGTTAACCTACCACGACGCAAGGAGAAGGCACTTGCTGGAACTTGGGCTGCACATCTCAACAACATGGTCAGAGGCATTGATTCGGGCTTTGAATACAAATTAAAGGCGGTCTATTCTCACTTCCCTATGACGATTAAGGTTCAAGGAAATGAGATGACTATCACCAATTTATTCGGAGAAAAGGTACCCAGAGTCGCAGCGCTTCCATGGTCACCTGCTGAGGTAGAAGTAAAGGTAGCAAATAAGACAGATGTTACAGTCATTGGAGCCGATCGTGAGAAGGTTGGCCAAACTGCTGCCAATATCGAAAGAGCTTGCCGAATCAAGAAAAGAGATCGACGTGTTTTCCAAGATGGAATTTACATTGTATCAAAGGGGAAAGAGTGAGGAGGAATTTGAATGGATTACAATAGCATGACAGTCGCTGAACTCAAGGATTTACTCCGCGATGCGGGATTGCCGGTTTCAGGTAAGAAGGCAGACTTAATCGCCAGATTACAAGAGGCCGCAGACGCTCCTGAAGAATCAGAACAAGTAGAGGAAATGGTCGAAGAAGAAATGGATATCGAGGAAGATGAGTTCGAATCCGACGATTTCTTCGAAGACGAATGGGATGACTTACATACCGCTCGTCAAAAGCCTGTACTCGATGATGCAACAAAGGAAGCATTAGCAACCCGTGCTGCTCAAAAGAAGAAGACTCCAACCTTCCGAAGACAGGAATGGTTCCGATACAAGCGTCTTTCTCGCACTGGGTGGAAGAAACCTAGAGGTGATGATTCCAGCCAAAGGAAGAATCGCAAGTACCGTTCGGCTCTCGTCCGAGTAGGTCACGGAAAGATAGCTGCTGCACGAGGACTACACCCCTCTGGATTTGAAGAAGTTCTAGTCAACAAGAGTGGCGATCTCGATGGTTTAGACCCAGAGACGCAAGCAGTTAGAATCGCGAAGACGGTAGGAAACCGAAAGCGATCAGCAATTCACGATAGGGCAGATGATTTGGGCCTTAGGGTTCTCAATCGCCGCCGCATCTCGCGGAAGGGGGACTTGCGATGATGATTACAAATCAAAAGAGACTCGCGGCTGCAATTTTCAGCCAACGAGAAGGCCGCGTTGTTGGGGTTCATAGAATTTGGATTGACAAAGACTACCTAGATGATGTTGCAAATGCGGTACAGAAGGATGATGTTCGCAGACTTATCGATGAGGGGATCATCAAGGCACGTCCATTAGTCGGAACCAGCCGTTCCCGTGCTCGAAAGGCTTCTGCTCAGAAGTCAAAGGGGCGCAGGACAGGCCAAGGTTCGAGAAAGGGAACTTCAAATTCACGTCATCCACG
>DALV01000108.1:2662-4806 GCA_002496905.1 Euryarchaeota archaeon UBA105
GATGAGTCTCTGACTCCTTCAGAATATCGTTACTACTACAGGAAGGCAAAGGGCGGTAGCTACCGTTCTATCTCCCACATGAGGTCGAATATGGAAATCGACGGAATCAAGCTCGGAGGTGAGCAATGATGGCATATGGAAAAAATCAGAGGTTACGCTTCAAGCGTCGCCGAAACGGTGAGACCGACTACCGACGCAGAATGAAAATGCTACGCGGAGGATTTGCTCGTGCCGTGGTTCGAGTAACAAATACTCAAACAATTTGTCAATTAGTGAATTACGAACCAACAGGTGATATAGTCAAGATATCTATTGATGGGCACACCATAGTTGAGAAGTATGGCTGGCCAATAGATGCATCTAGAAAATCAATTCCTGCAAGTTATATTTCCGGATATGCAATGGCTAAGACGGCTATTGCTGCGGGACACAAAGAAGCCGTTCTCGACATTGGCCTAGCGGCATCAACACCAGGAAACAGGGTGTTTGCAGCCCTCAAAGGAATGGTTGATGCTGGTATGGAAATTCCATATGGTGAAAATGTGCTACCGGATGATGATAGAATCAACGGTTCACACATTGATGACTCGATTGCTAAAGCGGTAGAGGCAGCAAAGAAGTCTATTGAGGAGGCCTAATCATGAGTGATGAAGAATCCGAAATTGTAGAGACCGCTCCAGCAATCGCTCCGGGTTTGGCCCTAGCTATGGCGGAGGAAGAAGATGCTCCTGTGCGCCGTCGCCGTGGTCCTGATCCTCTAGCAGCCCTTCGAACTTGGCAACCTCGTACCCGTTTAGGGAGAATGGTTGCAAACGGAGAGATTCTAACCTACGAGCAAGCACTGGGTACTGGATTACCAATCCGTGAAGTGGAAATTGTCGATGCACTATTACCAGGTCTTGAGGACGATGTGCTTGCGGTCAACATGATTCAGAGAATGACTGATTCTGGTCGACGTGTAAGATTCAACGTACTGTGTGTAGTTGGAAACAGCGATGGATACGTAGGTTTGGCAATCTGTAAGGGTAAGGAAGTCGCTTCAACGATTAAGAAGGCCATCGATAAGGCCAAACTAAACCTAATTCCAGTCATGAGAGGAAATGGGTCCTGGGAATCCGGTGGAGGACCAGGTACTTCCGTTCCTCTGAAAATCACAGGACGCTCAGGCTCAACCAGAGTTACTCTAATGCCTGCCCCAGCAGGTAAGGGTCTGGTCATTGGAGACTACGGCCGTAGAGTTTTACAATTGGCAGGTGTAACCGATGTATGGAGCCGTTCTGCTGGACAAACACGAACCACAATCAACTACGCTAAGGCTACTTTCAATGCCCTTGTCGAACTAAATAAAACAAGAATTGGCGATGGCGATAAAAGGCGCCTAAACATTACAAGCGGGAGGAGTAATCAATGACTTTCCTAATCGTTCGAGTTCGTAGTGATCGTGGTGTTGAGAGAAGTATTCGCGACACAATGGCAATGATGAATCTAACTCGCGTTAACCATGCAACGATTGTACCAGAAAGTTCCACATACGCTGGAATGCTTCAGAAGTCAAAGGACTTCGTAACATGGGGTGTAGTTGATGCAGGAACTATCGAGACTTTACTCAAAGAGCGTGGCCGAATGGTCGGGGATAAGCCGGTTAATGATGCTGCAATAAAAGCAGGTTCTGAATTCAAATCTGTGAAAGATTTTGCTAAGGCTCTAGCATCTGGTGAGGCTACTATGAAGTCGGTTGATGGGCTAAAGCCTGTCTTACGACTTCACCCACCGAGAGGCTCAAAGGGTTGGGGCGGAATCAAGAGGGCTTACTCTGTTGGTGGCGCTCTAGGATTCCGAGGCGACGAGATATCATCTCTAGCCGAGAGGATGATGTGAGGTGAAAATATGGTATCAAGAACAAACAAATTCCGAGGTCGCTCGCGCTATCACGGTCGTGGTAAGAAGGCAGGCCGAGGTGCAGGTCTTCGAGGCGGACGCGGTAACGCTGGAATCAACAAGCATCGACTAATGACCCGTCTGAAGTATATGCCAGGTCACTGGGGTATGCACGGTTTCAACCGTCACCCTAAGTTGAGAAATGTCAACGTCAGTATCAATTTAATACAAGTTTCCCAGATAGCGGAAGGCGATTCAATCGACCT
>DALV01000107.1:0-404 GCA_002496905.1 Euryarchaeota archaeon UBA105
CGTTGGAAATCGCCATCTGTTATTTCTTCAAGACGAGTGAGTAACAACCCGTCTCGATCTTGAGCAAATAGTCTGTCCCAATTAGAATCCCAGAGGACCTTGAATACCTCCCAGCCGGCTCCTCGATAGAGCCCTTCTAATTCCTGAACTATCTTGGCGTTCCCGCGAACGGGTCCATCCAATCGTTGCAGATTACAATTTACGATTGTGATTAGGTTGTCCAGTTTTTCCCTGCCAGCAACTGCGATTGCAGCGATGGATTCCGGCTCGTCCATCTCACCATCTCCCAGGAAAGCGAAGACTGTCGATTCTGATGTATCGGCCAAGCCTCGATTGTGAAGGTATTTCCAAAATCGAGCATGCATCACCGCACCCAAGGGCCCGAGCCCCATCGAGACTGTTGG
>DALV01000107.1:463-9251 GCA_002496905.1 Euryarchaeota archaeon UBA105
TCGGCAAATGCTTCTTGACGGAAGTTAGCCAATTGTTCACGGGTCAGCCTTCCCTCTAGGAAAGCTCTAGCATAAATCCCGGGACTTCCATGACCTTGGATGTAGAGAGCATCTCCAATACCATTGCTGTCCTTTCCACGAAATACATGATTGAATCCTACTTCGTATAGTGTTGAGGAGGAAGCATAGGTGGAGATGTGTCCACCGATTCCATCGAGTCTGCGGTTGGCATCTGAAACCATAACTGCAGAATTCCAAAGAATTGAGTTTTGGATTTCTCTCTCGGTATCGAGATCTCCAGGGTAGGGTGGTTGTTGGTCCCAAGATATGGTATTGACGTAGGGTGTTTTGGAGATTGGCGCAATCTCANNTCGGCAAATGCTTCTTGACGGAAGTTAGCCAATTGTTCACGGGTCAGCCTTCCCTCTAGGAAAGCTCTCGCATAAATCCCGGGACTTCCATGACCTTGGATGTAGAGAGCATCTCCAATCCCATTGCTGTCCTTACCACGAAATACATGATTGAATCCTACTTCGTATAGTGTTGAGGAGGAAGCATAGGTGGAGATGTGTCCACCGATCCCATCGAGTCTGCGATTGGCATCTGATACCATAACTGCAGAATTCCAAAGAATTGAGTTTTGAATTTCTTTCTCGGCGTTTAGATCTCCAGGGTATGGAGGTTGTTGGTCCCAAGATATGGTATTGACATAGGGCGTTTTGGAGATTGGCGCAATCTCAACATCGAGGTCTTCCGACTCCGCCATTAACTCGTGCAAAAGCAGGCGGGCTCGCTCAACACCATGAGCATCAACGACCGAACGCAGGGCCTCCAGCCATTCGTCGGTTTCCTCTGGGTCGATGTCGGGGAGTCGTTGTCTGTGATTGATTGACATCGCCAACACCTGCCCTTCGGGCAGACTTGCGACCATACCGACCGATTTGAAGGGTCGCGTTAGAGACCGGTCCTCTAAGAGGACCGAATTAAGGTCTAATTTCAATTAGGTGACATTCGTGTAGAGTGCGTACTCCGGCAACCGTAATTGCCGAATCTCCCACTACACAACGACTCCCATTCCAACGTCGGACGGTTCTCTCTACCGTCCTTTTTCCAGGAGCATTATTGGGGTCAACTTTCAACTCAACAGAAACCGGTTCTAATTCAGCGAGCCAAGTCAAAGCTGCCTCAATGGCTCGGCTGGCAACACCTCTCCTTTGTTCAGAAGATCTGACCCAATAGCCGAGATTCCATTCCGCAATTCCTGAACGCGTAACTCTATCAAATCCTAACAGTCCAAGCACTGTCTCATCCCAAGGTCGAATGAGCACCCAATGATGCATTCGACCGACTCTTCCAGTGCGTTCAGTTTCATCAAGAAAATCGGCCAATTGCGGCTCAATTTCCTTCTCTGGTAGAATCCAAGGCATAGCCCTGCTTACCTCCGGCCAAGTTTCCTCAAATGCCTCGAGTAGATTGTTCGTGTAAGTTGTATTTGCAGGCCGCATAATTAGTCCGTCGTCGACTTGAATTGTCGTCGTCGCGCGCCGCTGCATACTATTGCCTCAGAGTATTGAACGAATGAGGGCTACGGCGCGGTCAATTAAGGCCTTAACTTGGCCTTCGCAGTCTGAACGTGGGGGTCATCAGGAGAATTTTTCATTGCTACTTCTAGCATTCTATCTACCGCCGCTGCTCTACCTATCCGCTGTAACAAGGCGCCTACTGGATAGATTAGTTTTGTTCGATCACCAAGATGAGGCCCTACTTCGTCTAACAGCACTGTGCTCTGTGCCATGTTTCGACTTTTTGCAGCTTCCATGGCCTCTTTGATTTTCATTGCCACATCTCGATTGGACCATTCTTCCTGTTGAGGCCAGGGCCAAAATCCGTTATTCATTGACTCATCTTCAACAGAATTTGCTTCTTCGATGTGGGGTAATTTTGGTATTTTAGGTATTTTTGGTGGTTTGGGAATGGCTGGAATAATCGGTTCCGGTGTATTGCCATCGAACGCCGCGTCCATTGGGTCCACCGGTCTCGCCGACACTGGTGGAGGAATAGGTAATCCAGCTGGTGTTGAAGGTACTGCGATTGGAGTTTGGGGTTCAGGCTCTGACTCAGCGACTTCTGCTTCCTCGATTTCGGGTTCCACCTCTTCTTCGGTAGGCGCTTCGCCAGATAGAATTCGAGAAACTAATTCTGCCTTGGTTCCGCTGGTCGCTAGCCCTTTGTCGGCTGCGATTTCAACTAATTCGACTTTCTTGAGGCTGAGTAATTTCTCTTCCTCACTTATCTCTTCAACTTCTTCATCCAATTCAGGATTTACCTCTTCTTCAACCGTTTGCTCGGTTTCTTGCTGAACTTCTGTGGCTTGTTCCGGAGCCATAACCTCATCATCGTCATCGGGTATATCGTCTGCTGAAACAATCGGATCATTCTCTGGGACGATAGCAGTAGGTTGTATCAATTCTACTTGTTGAGGTTGAGCCTCTTCAAGCGGTTCTAATTCAGTTTCAGGAACCTCAAATTTTGTGACAAACTTAGGAGCGTCAGCAGAGGTCAATTCGTAATCGTCTTCCTCCTCTTCATCAACAGAATCAGGATGGTCGACGGTCATTGCAAAAGTTGGATTCTCACTGAGTTTGATTCCATCATCGTCACCATATTGTTCGACATCTATTGTGACGTCGTCCATGGTGAAGGTTCCCTTTGACCAATCGATTACTTGTTCTTCTTCATCATCCTCAATATCAGCGAGCAGTTCATCGAATAAGCTTCCTGCTTCCTCCTCATCAACCGAGGCGACTTGTTCAAACGCGGCCTTACCTAATTGATACATACATTGGGAGCATTCTGTGGCGTCCTCGGGATTGTGAGTCTGACAAAGAGGGCATTGAACGGTTGGGCCCACTTCTGCCTTTCTCCAACCCTTGAACTTGTCAAATACCATCTCAAGTCCCCCAAAGACGAGCCAGTTCGGCTGCGTTCTGCGTATAACCCTCACGTCCTGTTGGAAACTATATCCTTCAGCAATAAGGGCTCCAAGGATTGCGAAATCTGATGTGTCGCCTGCGCTGCAGGGGTGTCGTGAGTTCTGACGCTGCACTCCCTGCGAGGTTTAATCGCAGCCAAGATCACCATGAGGCATATTTGCCATTAATACAATGGGAATTGGATGATGAATTGGACGCGACCGATGAAAGATTGCGCAATTGGTCGCGTGCAAAATTAGCTGCTCACGGTTTGGCTCTATTCGATTTACGAGCCCGACCGGATGGATGGTTATTCGGGCAGCGGATCGTCAAACTGGAGTTAGACGGTCGGGCGAATATGGGTCAACACAGATTTCGTCAGGGCGATATCGTCATGCTGAGTCGCGGCGACCCCATTGGTGAGAAGCCAATTGAAGCAATAGTGTCGGATCGTTCACGGAATAGAATTCGAATTGTTTTGCCTGAATTACCCAGCGGGGTTCGTAGTGGGTATTGGAGGATCGATAGAGCTGCCAATAAGGTAGCCTTCGATCGAATGCGAGATGCGCTAAATTCTATTTTCGAAGAGGAAGGAGGTGCACCGCTTAGAGACCTACTTCTTGGATTAGTTCACGACCCGGTGGGAACTTCAGGTCTGGGTCCAGAATTAGGTGGAGCAAATCGAAGGCCTGCGAGCAGACCTGAAGGACTCAACGAATCACAAAAGGTTGCCTGCGAAGCCGCAATATCCCAACGGCTGACCTTAATTCAAGGCCCCCCTGGTACCGGAAAAACGCATACTGCAGTGCGAATATTACAATCTTGGTCGAGTCAAAATGTCGGAACCATTCTAGCCGTCGCTGACTCAAATGTAGCCGTAGACAATCTGCTCGAAGGGTTACTTGGTCTGGGTGTAAGTGCGGTTAGGCTCGGTCAGCCGGTCAAGGTTAGAGAATCATTGCGAGAAGCTACCGTCGATGCACAGATGGAAAGTCATCCACTTCGTCGTGACCTTGAGGAGCATTTGGAATTGAATGAAAAATTAGCACGACGGATTCCAGGGATGAAAGGAAAGGAGAAAGGCTTGGCTCACCGAGATTTGAATCGTGGTTGGAAAGAGGTTAGACGTATTGAGCGACAAATGCGTGATGATATTTTGGATCGGGCTCAAGTCCTCTGTTGCACTTGTATCGGTGTAGGACACCAACTATTGGATGGTAGGAGATTTTCTCGTGTTTTGCTCGATGAGGCAACTCAGGCAACAGAGCCGGCTAGCCTTGTGCCTCTTGTTCGAGGAGCAAGACAAATCGTCTTGGTTGGAGACCATCGACAACTACCTCCAACAGTAATCAGCCGTAGGGCGGAAAACGGTGGCTTGCGACGCTCTTTATTCGAAAGATTGGTTGCTATGGGAATCGAACCAATGTTACTTGATACGCAATATAGAATGCATCCTGCGATCTCTGACTTCCCTAACCGCACCTTCTACGAAGGACGGTTAGTCGATGGCATCACAGCAGCCGATAGGCCCAATCCTGCAGGGCTACTTTGGAATGATTGGGAAGTTCCGATGGCATTTCTGCCAGTTAATGGAGGCGAGTTACTCTCCCCAGATGGGGCTTCAAAAGAAAATCCTGCAGAGGCTGGTTGGGTTGCAAAAATACTTGAAAATCTATTACAGGCAGGCGATTTGGAAGAGGCGGATATCGGAATAATTACGCCTTATGCTGGACAGGTTAGAGCGATTCGTGACGCCCTGCCTGAACTATATGAATCAGTTGAAGTTCACACCGTTGATGGTTATCAAGGCAGAGAAAAGGAAGTCATCATCTTCTCCTGCGTACGCTCAAATTCGGATGGAACAGTAGGATTTCTTTCGGATGCACGACGTCTAAACGTCGCTTTGACAAGAGCAAAACGTGGATTAATAGTAATTGGAGACCCAGACACACTTCGAAATGATGAGACCTGGGCTTCATGGTTGGATTACATTCGTGGACGTAACCTTGAGGCGTGGCACATTCTCGGCATGGGTTGAGGATTAGCATGGGTGACCACGATTCGCCAATCTCCCTACAAGGCGGAGGGACGCTCGCAAAGCAAATTGTAACGGCCGAGGAAGGAGGCCATTGGCCTGTTCCAGAAGGCACTATCCTAGCCTCTGGAGTCCGTAGAATCGCTGCAATATCGGTCGATATTGTAATTGTCACAACCGTATTGATGGTAGCTACAAGAGGGCAAATTATTGATGCATGGAACTTAACTCTCTGGGGTTCTTCCAACTTTCATTATTCATTCGCAATGGCGTTGTTAATTTTCGCTGCACATTGGTTATACTGGCGATTGACTGGACTTAGATATTCTCGCTCATTAGGTCAGAGAATGTTTGGTATCGCTGTGCTTGCCGAAGACGGTTCAGCGATGACTAGCCAGATGTGGGATCAACGCGCTTGGAGAAAGTTAGTTTTTCTTATTCCAATACTAAACATAGTTCAAGGAGTTCGGGAGTTAGCGCGGATTTCTCAAAGGCACACTCACCAATCAAATATTGACCTGCACGTCGGCTCTATAGTCGCACATGCAGATTCTCTACCTCCTGCAAATCGGAAGCATATCAAGTGAGGAGGGGCGAAAATTTGGCTGAAGACTCTGAAATTATCAATTCTGAGGCTCTATCTATTGTTGCCGCCGAGGGTTGTATTGTCTACCCCACTTCAACCCAACCGGCTCTGGGTTGCCTGCCAACAAGTACCGCTTTGGATGGTTTGTATGCAATCAAAAACAGACCTGCGCATATGCCTGTAAGTATTGGTGTGGCCGATTTAGAACAGGCCTCAAACTTGGTCGAGTTAACCGATGACATTCCTGACTTATTGGCTTCATTTCCAGAGGGTTCTCTAACTTTGGTACTTCCAGCAAAGAAGACTCTTGATAGACGGCTCGGGGCAGATAAAATTGCTATCCGAGTCGTCGCGCACCCTGTCGCAAAAGCACTACTAAGAGCCACAGGGCCACTTACAGCGACCTCTGCAAACATTAGTGGTATAGAGCCGAAATCCAATTGCCCTGATGCCGTAGAAACCCTACAAAATACTGGCCATAAAGTCGGTTTAGTGAAAGGAAATACTCCCGGAGGCTCACCCAGTACTTTGATAGCGTGGTATTCGGTCTGTGATGTATCCGATAACGCGAGCATAGAGGTGCTGAGAGAGGGAATAGTTGCTACTGAGGAGGTTATGTTATGGTGGAAGAGTCAGATCTGAAACAATGGCGAGACGCCGGTCATGTAGCTCGAAGAACCCTTGAGGGAATCAAAGGAGAGATAGTCGCAGGCAAGGCTTGGGACGAAGTCATTGATTCGGCAGAGCGGTTCATCCGAAGGCATGGAGGCACTCCTGCATTCCCTGTGACTATTTCTGTCAATGATATCGCCGCCCATTACACAAGTGACCATCGACTGACCGCCCCTGATGGTTGGGAAGGAGAGATGGTTTTCCAGAAAGGCGACCTTGTAAAGCTCGATGTTGGAGTCCATGTTGCCGGAGCGATTGCCGACAATGCTATGACGATTGAAGTCGGTAATGGAGGCAAGCATACAGAGCAGATTAAGGCCGCAAAAGAAGCAAGGGATGCGTCGATTGAGAAGATGCATCCTGGAACTCCATGGCATGAAATTGGTGCCGCTGCGGGACAGGTTCACAAAGACGCAGGCTTCGAGCCTATTCGCAACCTATGCGGGCATGAATTGACCCGTTGGAATCTACATGCTGGAACATCGATTCCTGCTCACGCTTGTGGAGCAGATAATCCAGGATTCAAGGGTGGCGTAGAATTAGGTTCGATATATGCAGTTGAGCCGTTTAATACAACAGGTAAATCAGGAATGGTTGAGAATATACCTCCTAGTAATTCCAGTAATATTTACAGAGTTACAGGAAATATAACAATACGCAAGGCGATGGCGAAAAATAAACTCAAACCGATCGGTGCAACAATGGCGAGGTACATCGAAGAACGCTACCATACACTTCCATTTGCAGAACGATGGGCCTATCCTCTTCTAGAGAAGCCATTCCCAGGAGAGGAGGAAGAAATTCTTCGTAAGAAATGGAATGCTCTAGTGAAGAAATTAATCTCAATTAGATTCCTCGAAACATACGCTGCACTACGTTGCGAAGACCGTGGCCTAGTGGGTCAATATGAGCACACCGTTTGGATTACAGAAGGTGGACCAGAGGTACTTACCGTCGAATGATTTTGTTAATTCTTGACAATCAAGAATAGAAATCGAATATATTGGTGAAATCATTAAACTACGCCTCAGTATAGCGTTATTGGGGTTTAGAGGCCTAATTCACACAACGATTATTTATCGTCTGCCCCGAACTCTCCCCGTACGGGGCCGTTGAGGTTCTCGCTGAGTGCATCCCATCCCCTCGCTTGTGTCTCTCGCCCTGTACACCTTTTCGGGGTACGCGGAGGCTTTCTCCGAGGTCTCAGGTTTCTAAATTGTCTGTAGATGGGATTGATTCATCAGCAGCCCCAAACAGTGTAACTGCGATGATTGCAGAGAAAATTAGTACCATTCCTGCGGATTGTTGTAATGAGGGTGATTCATTGAGTATGATCACACCCCAAATGATGGTCAGCACCGGTTGCAATAGCACCGCGAAAGAGGTATGGGCGGCCGGAAGTCTAGGGAGAGCGTAGGTAATAGCAATCCAACCGATTACTTGGCATGATATTGCTAGTAATAGCAACCAGCCATGATTTGGCCAGGTGATTGAATGATCGATAGCTTCGATTCCTAGGGAGGTTGGAGGTATAGTGCCTAAGATTAGAATTCCAAGAGTTGCTCCGGCGGTAGCGTCGAATTGTGCATTTACTGCTGGCGCTGCAATCCTATTTGATTGGCGATAAGCAATCAAGAAGGAGGAATAAAACACTGCCGCAACCATTCCTCCGATTACGCCCTTTACCGGATCATCACCAAAGGGCTCATCGTCCCATATTCCAGAAATAAGTAATAATCCGAGCATTACCATCGGTAAGGAAAGAAGAATGTATCGATTTGGGCGTTCGCCAAATAGCCACCAACTCGCCAATGTGACGATAATTACCTGAGAGTTACCAATCATTGTTGCAATCCCACTGCCAATGTAGTCTATTGCACTGTGATAACCTGCGAAATCGATTGCGAGTAGAATACCCGCCCCAAAGGCAAGCCATCGAGAATTTTTATCTCTAGCGTCTTCCTTTTTGGATAACAATACTAATACTCCCAAAATAGGAAGAGCGTAGAACATTCGATAGAATGCACCGGTTAATGCTGTCGTATCAGAGCGAATATACAGAAGAGGGGCGAATGAAATCGCCGTCGCACCTGCGAGTGCGATAATCATAGTGCGACGGTCTTCCACCGTCGACATCTAATCGCCTCACTCAGAGGCTGCATCGCCATCGGCAATCATTTGCTGAAGTTCTCCAGATTGAGACATTTCGAGCGCAATATCAGACCCGCCGATGAGTTCTCCGTGAATGTATATTTGAGGCATTGTTGGAAAGTCTGCCCAAGTACAAACGGATGGGATTGCTCGTGGATCAGCGAGTACGTTCACACTTGCGAAAGGTTCGCCGAGTTGATTCAATACCGTTGCGGCCCTATTGCTAAATCCGCATTGTGGTTGTTCTGGTGTTCCTTTCATGAAGAGAACTATTCGGTGTTCGTTAACTAGGGCATCAAGTTCGTCTGGGGTCCAATTAAAACTCATTGTATCACTCCTGATCAGGTCGGCGGATATGCACTCCAAAGAATT
>DALV01000107.1:9691-10017 GCA_002496905.1 Euryarchaeota archaeon UBA105
CTAAGAATTGGGCGTTGTCTCTGTAATGGACGAACTCCTTCGTAACTCTCTGATATCACTCGAACATGGAAGTGGTCGCCACTCCCGTGCAAGTCCTTGGCTTCTACGATAGCATCTGGAACTACTTTCAGAACTTCCTCAACTACCCACTGCTCCGTGACCATCAATCACCTGCTCGGGTCGCTGTGATTTTAATGCTCGCGCCGGCGAACCAATCAAAGCCCCATGGCCGTATTGATTTCTGCGAGATTTTCTGCAATACTGGCTTTGTCATTAATGAGACCGCTTCCAACGACTGCCACATCTATCCCCCACTCTGAAACCAT
>DALV01000107.1:10412-14164 GCA_002496905.1 Euryarchaeota archaeon UBA105
CGCTACGGAATTCTCGCACCTTGCCTTCAACCTCTGGCATGAAAGATTGGCCGCCCTTTCCAGGAACTACCGACATCACCAATACTAGGTCTAAATCTGAGAGATATGGTAGAATTGAATTCGTTGGAGTGTCTGGATTTAGGACTAAACCTGCCTGACAACCAGCCTCTTGTAAAGAAGAGATTAGTGCGGCTGGGTCCTCGATAGCTTCGATGTGAGCGATGACTAAATCCACCCCCGCATCGACGTACTGCGACCATGTTTCTTCTGCATTTGTTATCATCAGGTGGCAATCGATAAAGACATTCGGACCGAGTCTATCTCGAATTGAACGAATTAGTGCAGGTCCAAAAGTGATACTCTTGTTAACCACCCAATTGCCGTCCATTACGTCCATATGAATCCAATTTATTCCAGCGTCTACAGCTTCTTCTAATGTCTCGCCGAGACGCGAAAAATCCGCTGTCAGAATACTCGGAGTGATTTCGATGATGCTCCCCTCATTCTTTCCGAGTGGAAGGGGGTTCTCAACAGTTCTCACTCAAATTAAGATACTAGCATTGATAAAACCACTATCCTCACGAACTATGGGGCGACATTATGGGAAGGCTGATTGAGGCAAGTGATGGTGATTTTGACACAGTAACAGCGAGCGATGAATGGGTCTTAGTTGACTTCTGGGCGCCTTGGTGTGGGCCTTGCAAGATGATTGCGCCAGTCCTCGAGCAATTATCAGGAGAGAGAGAGATGACCATTGCCAAAGTCAACACGGACATCAACCCCCTATCCGCTGGAAAATTCGGTATTCGTGGAATCCCGGCTTTACTTCTATTCCACAACGGACAGTTGGTAGACCAGCAGGCTGGAGCTATGCCAAAACCAATGTTCGATCAATGGCTTGACCGACACATGGCATAATTATACTGATTCTCTCAATTTTGTTGCGCGCTCTTCTAGCGGCAGGCCAACTTCTCTCAGCAAGCGAGAACGTAGGGCCTCATGTAGCCACATTCCGCTTTCAAGTTCCAGCATTAGTCCACGAGACACCAGCGCTTCAGGTGGCTTTCCATCGTATCCTGCTGCTGAGGCCAATTTTTCCCAAGGAATTGGCCGGTCTGCTACTGCTAGTAGTGAAAGAAGTTCTCGATGGTCTTGAGGCAGGACGTCAAGAATTTCCTCATCTAGGAATCTAAGCCAATCGTCGTGTAGTGTCTGGCCGTATAGTTCCAGAAGTTCTACAGCGAGAGGATGACCTCCTGTGGCCTTGTGAATTTCTTCTGCCGGTGCTTCTGATGGTAGGTTGATTGAAGCAATCCAATCCGCTACTTCTTCCAGTGAAAGACCGGTTAATCTGAGCTCAACAACCCTATGCCGAGTGTGAACGTCTCGACGATCGTAGAATGCCAAATTAGTCCTCGATATAAGCAGTAATCGCATATTTGTTGACTCTGCTACTTGGAGGAGGGCCCCAAACAAATAGTTACCATCGGAGGCTAGGTTGTGAACATCATCAAGTATGATTAGTAAATCGTTTTCTTTCTCTCCTCGTTTACCTTCTTCATCGAGTAAGTGAGCGATTAGACGGCGGCGGTATTGATCGAGGTCTAAGTGCGCTCCTGGCTTCATTGGAAGGGTATCCAAGACCCTGTATGGGTCTTGATTAACTTCTTCGGAACTTATTTTCAGCCTGTGTAGTAGACTCGTTGCGATACCTAAACTGCTATCCCAAGGCTGACACGGATAATACATCACATCGAGTTCAGGATTGGTCTCGAGAGCCTGTTCCAGCCAATGACTTGTCAAGGTGGTTTTTCCACATCCGGCAATTCCTGATACAACTGCCATAGCAGCTGTACCCGCGAACCATTCGTCTAGCACAGCAACCTCGCTATCCCTCCCATGAACTGTACGAGTTTCAGGCGGTCGTGTGTGATATGTCGAATGAGCTCCAGAGAGTAATCTTAGTGAGCCGGGTGCTGGCGATTCTTCCGGTTCGGTTCGAACGATTGCACCAAATCGAATATCACCGAAGTTGAGTACACCCTCGTGCTGAGCGTGCATCAATACCTGTAACAGAGTAAGTCCTGTCTCTAAGCGAGACCCCGCCTCATCCGCTCGCACCTCTAGGAGGTCACCATTACGTTCTCGTAGTAGTACATTGGTGGTCCGCAATTCAGGTAATCGGTGTTGTATCTGCTCTCGACCTTCATCTGTTAATTGCCAAGTTTTCTGTCTACGCTCGTCCCCTCGAACTACTCGAGTATGTTCACTGACCATTCCATCGGTTGCCAATTCACGCATAGTTCGAGATACATTTGGAGGATGGAGAGCACAAATTTCAGCTATTCCAGGTCTAGTAACTTCTCGGCTAACCAAATAGTGGTCAGCCTGGTGGTCCTGTTCCCAAAGATGTAACAAAATGCGGTCAGCAACAGCGATGTTTACCTTGCTGGAAGGGGAATCCATTGGATTAATCCTCCACAACACATTGAGGGTAGGGGTCGGCCATCATAGGTGGCATGAACAAATCATCGCAACCGCGATCAACAGTTGAAAGTGAAAGAATACTGGTCGCACCTACGCCAACGGTTACCGCTTGCATAGATACCGGGCTTGGAATATAGTCCTCACCAGTTTGAGTGATAATGAGATGAATACCATCGCCCGCGGGAATCAACACATCCATTCCAAAGAATTCCATCTTCGCATTGACAGTTTCTCCAGGCCCAAGTACTTCTCCATCTTTGCCACCAGCGTGGAATCGAAGATCCATAACCGCGTGGCCGAGATGCATGTCATTGCTAGCCTGAACCATCTCGACGAATAGATGTCCACTAGTAGAGAAAGCGGATACGGTTGCATCTACATGGAAAGTTGGAGTTCCTACTATTCGAGTGTCCTCTTCGAATTCTGGACATTCGATTCTCAGGAATGAACTAGACGAAATTGTCTCTCCTCCACCGATTATATTGCATTCATCCATTCCGAATCGAATCCAGTCTTGATTGGCTGGTGGATATGTCTCTTCTACCCTCCAGCCACCCATATTGTCCTGAACCTCTGCAATCAATCTCGGCTGTGGCCCTTTTTCCAAGAGATAGTAATCGAACCATTCCAGTAAATCATCAGCCCAGTCCCATCTCAAAGTGAATGGGAAGGCTTCCCCGCCGCGGCCGCTTGAAAGCCCTTGATGGCCGCTCATTCGGTCGGGGTAATCGTGCCCCCATTGACCGTAAAGCCCCTTTACTTCGAAGCCGGCATCTTCCATCATACGATGTACAGGGAAGGCCATGTGAGGGTCTACGTTCCAATCTTGCAAACCATGAATGATGTATACAGAACCCTTGTAATTTTGAATCGCTCGCTCAAGGAAGTGCCGTTCTTCCCAATAATCCGAACCTAACCAAGCCAAGTTATCTCCCGTAACGTAGGCTAATGGTCCAGCATAGTAGCCTTCGACATAACCTTCGCATGCATTTTCAATATCTCCTGTGTCTCCATCTAGCCCAAAACTGCCGTATACTCCGTTGTGCATAATGGCTCCTCTAGCTTCCATGCTGCCATTACGCCACATGAGGTCCTGCACTCCAATAAGTCCGGACATAGGAACGATGGTTTTCAGATATTCAGAACCCATCGCTGCAGCCTCCCATGGAGTTGAACCGTCGTAGGATTTACCGATTATTCCGACAGCACCATTCGAAAATGGAGCGCTTCCTAGATATTCTACGGCGGCGTGTATACCCTCCTGC
>DALV01000062.1:0-1223 GCA_002496905.1 Euryarchaeota archaeon UBA105
AGTCGGTGAAGGAGTAATGGTAAATGACGCAAATGTCATTCTTGCTGATGTAGAAGCAAGTAACGGGATTGTTCATGTTATTGACAAGGTTCTGATGCCTCCTGCTGATTTGGTAGATATTCCAACAGTCGCCCAGGGAACTGGAATTCACGATTCCCTAGTCGCCGCGGTAATCCAAGCAAACCTATTGTCAACTCTCCAAGGAGAAGGTCCTTTCACAGTCTTCGCTCCTACCGATGATGCGTTCACTGCAGCAGGAATCGACCTGAATGCTCTGAACAATGATGAGGGTTTGGCTACACTCACCGACATTCTTCTTTACCACGTAGTATCAGGTGCAGTTCCATCCTCAGCAGTAACCGATGGTTTGGTTGCTGCAGCTGTAAATGGTGACGATTTGACTTTTACAGTCGGTGAAGGAGTAATGGTCAATGATGCGAATGTTATCCTAGCAGACGTCGAAGCAAGCAACGGAATCATTCATGTCATCGACAAGGTCTTGATGCCTCCAGTACCTGTAACAGAAGCAGATGGTGACATATGCTACAACATGTTTACTCACGCTATAGCGGCTGGTGCATCCTTCGAGGAGTGCATGGCCTATGCGTATTACGTAGATTACGAGATGAATGGTCAGACATTCACAGGTTGTTACAATCTAGCAACTCACACCCTTACTATGGTAAGTCAAGAAGAATGTGAGGCTTACATGTGGACCCCCGCCGTAGATATTGCCATGACCGCACAGGCTACAACAATCCACAATTCGTTAGTAGCCGCACTAGCTCAAGCAGAACTTGTAGCAACACTACAAGGCGATGGCCCATTCACAGTATTCGCACCAACAGATGATGCATTTGCTGAAGCAGGAATCGATCTTTCTGCTCTCGACAATGAAGAGGGCAAGGCTCTGCTAACTGATATTCTGCTCTACCACGTAGTATCAGGTGCAGTTCCATCCTCGGCAGTCACCGATGGTTTGGTAGCCGCGGCAGTAAATGGAGATGATTTGACTTTCTCAATTGGTGAAGGCGTAATGGTCAATGATGCAAATGTTGTATTGGCTGACGTTCCAGCATCAAACGGTGTAATCCATGTCATCGACAAGGTTTTGATGCCTCCTGCAGAAGTAGATACTTCAGAGTGTGATGTAATCATCGGAATCGACGACACAGGACTAGCGTATGATAAACCATACGTAGAAGTCGATGTAGGCGCAACTG
>DALV01000062.1:1524-3596 GCA_002496905.1 Euryarchaeota archaeon UBA105
GAAGTCGATGTAGGCGCAACTGTTTGCTGGATTTGGAACGATGAGTCGATGGCTCACAACGTTGCACAGATTGCAATGGAAGGAGACACTTCTCGCTACATGAGCGGTGTATACAGTGGTGAATCGATGAAGAGTGTCGATTTCAGATACACATTCGATGTCGACCAGACATTCAACTACATCTGTGAGCCTCATGCGACCTCTGGAATGGCAGGACAAATCGTGGTTGGAGAAGGCTCGATTGTTGAGCCAGAAGAGGAGTCAAACAACACTCCTGGATTCTCCGCTGGAATCGCTGCATTGGCAGTCATCGG
This sequence comes from Euryarchaeota archaeon UBA105, assembly GCA_002496905.1. Taxonomy (GTDB): domain Archaea; phylum Thermoplasmatota; class Poseidoniia; order Poseidoniales; family Thalassarchaeaceae; genus MGIIb-O1. The sequence goes on from DALV01000062.1 coordinate 1,839, forward strand.
TGCATTGATGATAGCAGGACGCAGACTACGCTGAACCTTCTTGGAACAATACAGAAGAACGTAACCATGGGTCGGGCAAATCCGTATGCATCTCGAAGCTTCGGGATGATACGGATGCTCGGCTCAAATGATTTTTTCGCTACATCATTACTAGACTGAAGGTGTCCAACCAAAGGTGTCTGTAGCGCGGCCTTCTTGAATTGAAGTTAGAGCATCGTAGAGTTGCTTTGTGATGGCACCAACTTCTCCATCACAATAGGTCGCGATACTACCGCCATGTTCAATTGAACCAATAGGGGAGATAACAGCAGCGGTCCCTGCACAAAATGCTTCATCGGAATCCATTGCAAAATCGATATCCACTTTAGTCTCGAGAACTTGATAACCGAGACTTCGAGCCAATTCAATGACCGATAGGCGAGTAATTCCTGGAAGGATAGTCCCGGTTAATTCAGGAGTGTAGAGGACTTTGTCTTTGATACAAAAGAAATTGGCCGCCCCAACTTCTTCGACATAGCGATGGTTGACGGCATCAAGATAGATAATCTCAGCATATCCATCGGCTTTTGCGTTCTTTGAAGGCATCATTCCCGGTGCATAGTTTCCAATTGCCTTTACTCCTCCTGAGCCACCTGGTGCGGCTCTATGATACTCGTCTGATACCTTGAGTGAAATTGGATTCAATCCTCCTTTGAAGTATGGTCCAACCGGAACCACGTAGACCAAAAATGTGTATTCTGGTGCAGGCGCTACTCCGAGGATTGAGCCACTTCCAAACACGAGTGGCCTGATGTATAATTCTCCTCGGCCATTAGGTGGTAGCCATCTAAGATTCTCTTGGACGACGAGGTGAACAGCATCGAGGAACATTTCTTCCGGCACGACAGGCATTCCTAGTCGCTTACAGCCATCTTGAGCGCGCCTTGCATTCAATTCTGGACGGAATAGTAGAACTCTACCATCCTCGGCTCTTCTAGCCTTCATTCCTTCGAATAATCCCTGTCCGTAGTTAATTACTCCAGCAGCGGGTGATAACGAGAGATCTTGGAAATCCTGCATAATCCCTGGTTCCCATTCCTCTCCTTGTTTGCATTTTGCAATATACATCCTGTCAGTTTCGGTGAAGCTGAAAGTAAGGCTGTCCCAATCAATAGAAGGCTCGCCGTCTGACTCGGTCTCCTCCATCATTGGCCCACCATCCGATACAGAGGGGGACGACTCGGCTTTCAACAATTTCTAACAAATCGCCTCAAACTGCCGTTCCAAGCCACCACACAAGGGTTGATTGCTGACTCTATTTCCCTCTGAGCAAGGCGTCACAATGCGATGGGATGGAGAGGTTTGCATCGTCTCTGGTTCTTATCAAGCGGTGGCTTCTACACCGCCGCGCACAGTTGTCGAGTTATGGTGTCGTGCGCGAGAAGGCCATTCCGTCGTACTGCTAGTAGATGGCCTAAGTCCCTTCCTAGAGATTTCTCCCTCCGGCAAAACAGACCGAGATAGGGATTTGAAAGACCATCTCGAAATCGTTCAGGAGATGGATGAGGTTGTATCAATCGCAGAGCCAATTGACAAGTGGACTCCATTTGGAGTCAAGCCGCATTATAGAGTCGAAGTCGAACAGCCATACGTAGTTCCGAGGCTAAGGAAACGACTCGAGGCAGAATGGGAAGTTTCCAGCGCAGATATTCTCTTTGTTCAGCGCTTATTGTTGGACTTAGACCTAGGGCCCCATATCGCAAGCGGTGGAGAGGTTCT
>DALV01000060.1:0-1817 GCA_002496905.1 Euryarchaeota archaeon UBA105
ATGGAATGTGCAACACCAACCTCATCATTTTCGAAAAGTATTCTGTCATGTTCAGAAGTTGGTCTGTTGTCGCCACCAGCGAATCCTAAAATGTCAGATTTGCTCATGGTTATTCCACCAACATGTGGATTGAAAACGCAATCGTCATGGAGGATATTTGCTAGTGCTTCTGTATCTCCATTTTCCCAGGCCTTGTTGTATGCTTCGATAATCGACATATTCTGGCCCAAATAGAAATCATGTATAATCCAATAGGACTGAGGTATCTCAATTATTTTCCCTCAAAAACATGATTCACTCCAAAATTGATGAATCGCAAGAAGATGGCGCAGTTACAGGGTTACAGGCAATCGGTCCGTTGGGAACTTGCACCCAATATTCGATTCCATCGACCTTCGCTGGATAATCGGTTGATATTGAATGGGCACCTACTGCAAAGGCGGCATCTCGGCGAGCAGTGTCGTTGTTGTCAGCCTCGCCGTCTTCGGCATTGTCGGCTCTACTTCTCACGATGTATCCCTCTTCAACAAGCCGAGTTATCTCCGAGCCCATTCCAATAGGGTCGGTTTCAGAATAAAATGCGGCAGTGTCACTTGCCTCATCATTCATCGTAAACATAAGCGAACCATTCAATCCTGGATATGCGTCGACATATGCCTCTCGAACTTCATTCTCTGCAAGGAGTATGAACATGGCTTTGCCTCGAGAGTCATCGAGTAATGGCCAGCCATTTGTGGTCACTGCTTCTCTGAGACTAGCAGCATCTCCTTTCACATCATCCGGTGTGATAGTCTTGTCACGAGGCCACCATTGACCGATCTCAGTTTCTATTTTTTCAAGCATATCTTGTAATTCAAGCACAACAGTCTCGTCAGTACTTGAGCGAACCCATTCTTTTGGTTCAACCCAAATCATCAGTGGGACGTGATTCGGATTCTCGTTTGACCAGGTGAGAAGTGTATTCAGACAATCTTCGAAGGTTGCACAATTAGTCCTGAAATCGTATTGATTGTGATAGACGTATAATTGCCCGCGAGGATCCCACCAAACATCTAATTCAAACTGTCTAACTCCAAAATCCTCGGCTTGAATGTCCAACGCCTCGTGTGTGTAATCATAGGCTCTAATCGTTGGACCAAACGGCTCAATATGGTATGAGTTGTGAGTTCCTAGAACTTGGATATGATTGATTCTAAGCGGTTCCGGTTCATCGAATACACCATCACCTGAGCCAAGAAAATCCATACAACCCGCAAGCGGAGTCGATAGCATTAGGCAGCAGAGTGCCAAGGCGACAGTCCTCATTCTCAGCCCTCGAGTAGGACTTCGGTGGATGAACGATTCGATGAATCAGCAGCAAGCGCAACTAGAATCTCCGGCATCGCAGCGAACATCAACAACTTCTACATTAAATTTCAGAGTCTTTCCCGCCATTTGATGATTGAAATCTACAGTAACTGAATCATCTGTAATTTCTGTAACCGTAAAGGGTAATGGGCCTTGAGGTGTTTGAGCAGCCATCATTACTCCTATTTCTAGTGGCATTTCAGCAGGAAATTGATCGCGTGGTACCTGCTGAATTGCATCCTCGGAGCGCTCTCCGTAGGCTCGGTCGGGAGTTAGTGTGAATTCTCTCTTTTCCCCAACTGCTGCTCCCATCATTTCTTGTTCGAATCCTGGTATCATTTGCTGCTTTCCAACTTGGTATGCTAACGGGTCGTTACCTTCACTGCTGTCGAACACCTCACCATCAGGAAAACTTCCTGTGTAGTGTACTACTGCTGTCGTTCCGTCCTCAATTACCTGTGACATGGTAA
>DALV01000060.1:2199-4558 GCA_002496905.1 Euryarchaeota archaeon UBA105
TCTGAAAACTCGATTATGCCTAGGCAATGTTCAACACCATTCGATTTTTCGAAGGAATGTGAAAGTCAAGGGCCCAGATGACCTAGCAGGTATCGTCCTCAAGCCTGATGGAGACATGGACGATGCTCTCGAGCGTAAACTTGGGCTGGGCGCTGTAGTCATCATTTCACTCTCTGCTATGCTCGGTTCGGGTCTATTTGTTCTACCAGCATTAGCGATGCTGGAGATGGGCGGTGGAACTAATCCCGTTGGCGGGGTCTGGCTTGCATACCTCTTAGCCGCAATAATCGTCTTACCGGCTGCCGTTTCAAAATCTGAATTGGCAACAGCAATGCCAACTTCTGGAGGTTCATATGTATACGTGCAAAAGACATTTGGCCCTATGTTTGGCACTATTTCGGGTCTTGGATTATGGGCCAATTTCATGCTTAAATCCGCATTTGCACTTATCGGATTCAAAGCTTATCTTTGGGTGATTGAAGAAATTGTGGGAATCAAAATCAACATCGAAATAGCCGCATTAGTTCTACTTGCAATAATTGTTGGGATCAACATCCTAGGAGTCAAGCGTATCAAAAAGGTGCAAACACCAATCGTATTGATTTCAGTGAGCTATCTGTTAGCATTGTGTGCCTACGCCTTGGTAACTGTAGATATGAACTGGGACAACGTGTTTTCCAGAGAGGCCTTCGGTGCTGATTGGGAAGCAGTAGCCGGAACTTCGGCATTCGTATTCGTTTCTTATGCAGGTGTAACGAAAATCGCCGCAGTTGGTGGTGAAATCAAGGATCCTAGCAAAAATATTCCAAATGGAATACTTCTTTCTTTGCTTGTAAGTACATTTCTCTACGTTTTTGTGACTTTAGTTATGGCTGCATCACTCGACCTAACTCTCTTCATGGACCCTGATAATGCAGGGTACGCTAGAGAAGACCCTGTCTACGTATTTGCAGAAGATATTGGTGGAAAAGAAATCGGAATCATCGCAGCCTTACTTTCGGTATTGACCATGACCTCTATGTCACTTGCTGGGATAATGGCATCATCGCGATTCCCTTATGCAATGGCCACAGATAACCTTCTTCCATCCTTCTTAGAAAAGGTTCACAAAGAGTATCAAACGCCTTACTGGGCTATCATTGTGACTGGATTATCTATGGCAGCAGCGATAACATTCCTTCCAGTCAAAGACGTGGCGAAACTTGCTTCTGGCTTCAAAATCATGATTTTCATAGTCATTAACGCCTGTGTAATTGTTCTTCGAACCGCATCTCGTTCACACACATGGTACGCACCCAATTGGAAATCTCCATTCTATCCATTCTTCCAATTATTGGGAATCATTGGAGGTTTTGTCTTACTATTCTTGATGGGCTCCAAGGCATTGATTGGCGGCACTGCAGCAATTGTTCTGGGTCTAATTATTTGGAAAGGATATGGAGAGAAACATGCCGAACTGGAGATTACACCTTGGCAAACCTTTGGCTTGCAGTATATCGATCCTCAAGAGGTTGAGACTCGCCGAAGGTTAACTGCGTTTTACGCCGCAGATATAGATGGCAATGGCGAATTGAATGTAGAGCAATACCTCTCGGCCATGGATGCTCTAGGATATACTCCTGATGCTGAGCGTGAATTAAGAGTGGTTTTCGACGAAGCAGACACGGATGGAAATGGTATCATAGATATCGAGGAATTTGTAGCAAGCGTAGCGAAACATGAATCTCCAGATTGAATCTGTAGACTTCGCAAGTAGATAATAATCTAGGAATTTCACCGTCGGTTCATTGAAGGCCACAACCTCGCTCGGAAGTTCCCAAGTGGTGAGTAGATGGCAATCTCAAATCGCGCCAAGAAGGTCACGACACACACCTTGCAGGAGATGAAAGAAGCCGGTGAGAAAATCACTATGCTGACGTCATACGATTACTCCTTAGCAAGATTAGTCGATGCAGCTGGGATTGATGTGATTCTAGTTGGGGACTCTGCCTCCAATGTCATGGCAGGTAACGAAACAACCGTTCCGATTACCCTAGACCACATGATATACCACGCTCAATGCGTAGTCAATGGCGTAGACCGTGCCTTAGTCGTCGTGGACATGCCCTTCGGCAGTTACCAAGGTGACTCCAAGACCGCGCTTGACTCAGCAATTCGAATCATGAAGGAATCTGGTGGTCACGCGGTTAAGCTGGAGGGTGGGGAAGAGGTTGCTGAATCCATCGAAAGAATAGTCGGTGCAGGAATTCCTGTGCAGGGTCACCTTGGCTTGACTCCTCAATCAATCTACAAGTTTGGAACATATACCGTTCGCGCAAAGGAAGAAGCCGAGGCAGCTCAACTTCTGAAGGACGCCAAG
>DALV01000099.1 GCA_002496905.1 Euryarchaeota archaeon UBA105
TTCTGGGGAACTCCAATTCCAATGTTACATTGTGATTCTTGTGGAGTAGTTCCAGTCCCCTACGAACAACTACCTGTAGAGCTGCCTTTGGATGTGACTTTTAGTTGGGAAGAGAGTGGTAATCCACTGGCTCGCAGTGAATCCTTCCTTACTACAACTTGTCCGCAGTGCAACGGTCCTGCACGCAGAGAGACCGATACAATGGATACATTTTATGATTCATCTTGGTACTTTATGAGATTCGTCGATTCATCAAATGACTCAGCACCATTCGATCGTGAAGCAGTAGATTACTGGATGAATGGAGGGGTTGACTTGTACATTGGTGGTATTGAACACGCCGTCATGCATCTTCTGTATGCTCGATTCTTCACCAAAGCTACTCGCGACCTCGATATGAATGAGGTCAGTGAGCCATTCGGGCGCTTAGTCTGTCAGGGTATGCTCAACGCACCCGCACCATTCTGTGTAGATTGCAATACCGAGTATCACATAGATAATTTTGGAGGAAATTGCCCCAATTGTGGACAAGGATTGGGCTCACGTTCCGCCAAAATGAGCAAGAGTCTGGGCAATACTGTGAGCCCAGGAGAAATGGTGGACCGATTTGGTGCTGACACTGTCCGTCTGTTCATTCTCTTCGGTGCCAACCCAGAGGCAGGAATGGATTGGTCCGACAATGCTGTAATTGCAAATCACAAGCAAGTTTGTTCAATAATCGACGCCTTCAATCACGGAATTTCTCTTTCTGACTCCCCCGGTCCGATGGATTCCTGGTTACTGGCTCGCCTTAGGGTCAATCAGAATCGTTGGCGAGAGTGTATGGAAGCTGTAAGCCTTCGAGAAGGAGTCATGGCAAGTCACTTTGAGATGTTATCTGATTGGCATTGGTATCTGCGAAGAGGAGGAGCGAATAGAGACATTGCGCGCCAATACCTTCGTGGATGGGCACCAATGTTGGCGCCAGCAACTCCGCATATAGCAGAAGAATTCTGGTCAGAACTTTCGAGGGGTGAATCCTCCGATATGTTGGCCACACATGAAATGAAGTTCTATTCGGGTGAGGAAAATGATGCTAGTATTCTTGCTAGAGAATCTTACCTACGTGGAGTTATTGAATCTGCCCGTAACCTAAGGGGGCTAGCAGAACGTCATTCAGATGCGGAAATTTCAGGAGTTGTAATCCAAACCGCCCCAAGCTGGAAGGTTGAGTTATCACTTGAAGCGGTAAATTTGGCGAACGAAGATTTTGATTTCAAAGCAAAAGGCCAAGATCATCTGAAGTCTATGGCAATTTTCGAGAATGAATCCTTGAGGGGAGAAATATTCCAAACATGGATGGCCTTGACCATGGGTTCGAAGAAGAAAAGAGGCCGAATACACACTTGGGCCGAAGGTGAGAAAGAATTAGTTTCGAGTGGACTCGATGAAAGTGAAGTAATCAATTCGGCTGCTGACTTTATTGCGACTGTTTTGGAAGTCAAATCAGTTGTCGCATATCCGGTCGGCGAAGGTGAAGATATTGGAGGAAAAGCACGCTTCGCTTTCCCATTGGAGCCTGGTATCGCCTTTGTCTGAGAGTGTTGGTGATGGGCTCTCAGTACACCGTTCTCATCGATGGATATTGTCCGGTTTGTACTGGCTGGGCTGCTTTCATCAACAAGCGAGATTCATCAAACAGATTCTCGGTTGTGGCCCAAGAGACCACTGAGGGAGAAGAAGTTCTAAGCAATCTTCCGGAAAATATGAGTGAACTTGACTCAGTGTTTCTAATCGATGAATCTGGGAAATGGTATGCTCAATCATCAGCAGTGATTCGCATTCTCCTTGGCCTTGGTTTCCCATATAATTTCGGTGCCATAATTTGGTTCGTTCCGAGTCCCATACGTAATTTTGCTTACGATCTATATGCTCGTAATCGAAACAGAAATTCCAGAAATTCATGATTTGAAATCGGGCTTCTTTAGCGCGAGGGTTCATGGACGTCCGACATGTCGCGAGTCTCGTTGAGCGAGAATAAGGAAGGTGGAGGCCGCCGCAGAAGGCGTCGGTCTCGAAGGAAGCCGACCAATGGTGCCGAATCTAGGCCATGGTCGCAAGGAGATCCTGATGCTGTTGAGCAAGCCTTGGGACGTTTCAATCAGTCACCTCCTCCGATGGGAATGCCTCAATCAATCGATCCCCCTCCACAAGAAAGACAATTGAAGTGGAGAACTAATGCAGTTCCAAAAAACATCCAAAGGAAGGTGGGCGACATAGTCTGTAAACCTGGAGAATTTGGCTTCCTTACAGAAGAAAGAGTCGATGAAATTAGAGGACAAATAGACCATCTTCCAATAACCATAGAACAGGCACTTTCGCTTCGCGGTGCCCTGAATCAAGAAAAGAGTGTACATTCCCACGGACGCTTGATGCGAAATGCAAATCAATTACGAAGAAGATACGATAAGGGTGAGGGGGTACTGACACTTTCTCAACGATTTGATGCGCCTCCAGTCAATACATTCAGGGCGATATTAAGCGGCCGAGGATGGTCAAAGAATCGAATCAAAGAGACACTGAAAAACCCGGATAGAATGAATGATCGTGACCAAGAGGAGTTCGCTAAAGCGGAAGAAGCCGATAAGGTCAGTTCGGTCAATCAGTCCGATACTCAGACGGCCGCTGAGGTTTTCGAAGACATACTATGTGCACACTTTGATTCCCTAGACATTCGTTTTCGAAGACAGGAGGATTTACTTCGTGAGCAAAAAGAATCTGAAGGCAGAGCGGTAGTTACCCCTGACCTGCTGTTGCTCGATGATGTCAGAATCAATGGAGTTCCTTGTGCCTGGATTGATGCTAAGCACTTCTATGGGGCGGACCTAAGATTCCCTCGGAAGAAGACTCAGAAACAGGTTGACAGATACGTCAAGGAATATGGCCAAGGAGCAATCGTGTATAGACACGGATTTACTGGTTCTTTAGTTCAAAGAGGTGCAATTTTACTCGACGCTAGCCCTCTAGATTTGACTCCACTTGACGAGTTCCACCAAAAGCGAGCTGGCGGCTCACATTCATGATAGTGGCCCGAGTTGAGTTAGAGTAACATCCAAGCCTTCTGCGGTTAATTCCGACAATAAATTCTCTAGGGAAATTTCCTTTGAAAGATCTCGCGGAACAATGGCAATACTTTCTCCTAACATACACAACAAAACCGATGTATCTGTTTTCAAACCGGCTCTCAGTGAGACATTTTTTCCTATATCTACCAATTCAGAACGAGATGCATCATCACTTAGCCCGGATTGTTTTGAAAATACCTCTGCAGAGTCGAGAAGTTCGCCCCATCGAGAACTATTCCAAGAGCCCTCTGATAGTTTTTCCATTTGTTTTCTTCCGGCCTCTGTAATCGACTGTTTCCAACCATCATCGTCAATATATTCCGATGTATGTCTTCCGGGGTTTGCCCGCCAAGCCAAAACTACAGGAATCGATTCAGTCCACCCCTCGGAACGCCCAGGCCCAGTCAATAAATCAGGGCCCGAATAGGGAGAGCCTGGGCTCAATCTACGCTCTACTCCTCCAGCGGCTAGTGCAGTAACATCTCCGAGCCCGGTTGAATTCTGCCTCTCAACCATATGAGCGATAGCAAGAGATCTCCGAAAACTCTCCTCGTGGGGTAATCCAAGTGCTCTTTGGAATGCAGAGGCGGCGGCAATTGCGCCGGCGGCCGACATTCCAAATCCTTGTGAGGATGGTAATTTGTTTCTAATCGCGATTTCCCAACTATAGTCTGAAATCGCCGAAATTTCCTCACTCAGCAGGTCCAAAACCTGCTGGAACATCTTTGAATCACCATTTCCATCTAGCAGTTTTACTTCTAGGGCATAATCACCTAGTTCCCCTCTAGCGATGGCTTCTGCTCCATCATTCAGGCACAACCCAGCACCCAAACTACCTTGCTTAATGGGATCCTCATCCATGTCTTCGACTGTGAACAATAGTGTGACGTGGCCCCCGCAGGTGCCTCTACCCAAGACCGCAGTCATATGCCTTCATCTCCGAGGCACTGCAAGAATGCTGCGTCGGCATCAGAGAACAGCTTTCAGGTCGTCTCCAAGAGAACTGAATGTCTCTGATAGAGAAGAGGAAGCCAACTCAAGTGCAGTTTGTGGGCTCATTGAACCATCTGTTTCGAAGTTAAAGATGAACTCTCCAGGTATATCTTCGATTGTTATTGCATCCTTGAATTCGGTTTTCGTCTCTGTTCCATCACCAACATGGTGGAGTTCCTTTACGAGAGTCTCAACCTTTTCAATATCCTCAAGGCGTCCATCTTTATCGAAATCCTTTGCATCGATTGTGAGGTTCAAATCCCAGAGAATTTTCGCTTTGGTCTTGTTATTCAATACTCCAACTTGCCTTGGTACGAAACTAACACCGCAAACAGGTGACCACTTTGCATGCTGGCTTCCACGACCCATTACTGCGGTAGCGTAGAATTCCAGCATCTGTCCCTTGTACAACTTAGTAATTGGAATAGATCTGTAGTGCTCTGGAATCTCAAGAGTTTGATCACCCAAGTAAATCATGTCACCTGCGGTAACGGTCATCCCCTCTTCAGTTCCAAATGCCTTGCAAGTGTATATCATGTTACAAGTAGGACACCCGCGGTCTTCCGGGACCAAATCCTTGCAGGTTGGACAGGTTTCCTCGTAATGGAACATCTTGTGGTCGGTTGGAATTGGAATCATTGCAAGGCGCTGAGCCACCATCTCGTCTGGTAGTGCACCATTGGTTTCCCAAACAGTGTAGTCAACGCCCTCTTGAGCCAACTTCTTTTCACACTGATTGCAACCTGAACCTCCAGATGATTCACGGGCTGCTGCAGCAGGATTGAGGTGTCCACAAGATAGACACAGGTCAAATGAACCCATCTGGAAGCGAACAGTCTCAATTGCCATCTTTGGAGTTTCTGACATCATAGTTCGGCGAAGGGCGTTTGCAAATGCACGGTCGCTATCTTTAATCAAGAGCTTAGCATTCTCTGCTCCCATATCTAGAACTTCTATTTTCACCATCATAATCACCTCAGACCCTACGGCCTCTTCGGCCGCCCTTTTGCTTCGTCCCATTTGTTGGGATAGGAGTTACATCTTCGATTCGAGTGATTTGTACACCTGCACGAGTCAATGCACGGATAGCTGCAGTAGCACCAGGTGCACTGTGTGATCGGTTTCCACCAGCACCTCGATACTTGACGATAACTTGGTCGAATTCTTTCTCGGCTAGCATTTCAGCAATCTTTTCAGCAGCCCTTGTTGCTGCAAACTGACCACCGGCATCGCTCCCCTTCTTGGTAACCTGCCCACCAGAAACCTTTGCCAAAGTCTCTGCTCCCGTGAGATCGGTAGCGGTAATTAGCACGTTGTTGTATGTACTGAAAATGTGTAAAACAGCCTTGTGACCCATCACTCATCGCCTCCCTCTTCTGGAATTGTTTCCTCGACTGTGGGCGCTTCCTCAGCATCAGCCTTGATTTGTTGAACAAACTCATCATTGTCAGTTGTTGCTCTAACTCCACCGACTTCCTCGAGTTCATCTTCCTCAGTCTGTCTAGTCATTCTGAGTTGTTCCATCTCGACACGGAAGGGGTGGTTCTCATCTAGGTAAGGCGACGTTGCACTATACTGAAGGGATTCTTCCTCTTGTCGGAGAATCTTGTATCCAGGCACGGTCATCCTCTGTTCACCAATTGCGATGTGTCCATGGACAATCATATTTCGAGCAGCGCGCATAGATGGCGCTAGTCCGCGGTAGTAAACAACTGATTGTAGTCTTCGAGAAAGCATGTGCTCTACGGTAATCTGCAGAACATCGTCAACACTCGATCCCTCGGCTAGTAGCCCCTTACGAACAAGAGAACCAACCAAGTCGGTTTTCTCTCGGGCAAAGTGACCTTCTGAGGAATCAACTCTACCAATGAGTTTCATCGCTTGGTTTCGGTGGCGTCGTAGGGCTGATTTCTCTCGCCAAATCTCGCGCATTCCACCAACCTTCTTCAGGCCGAATTGGTCCTTGAGGGCGTGTTCTTCCTCTATTCTAGCAGCCTTCCAAGGGTGTGTTGGAGTCTGTGTCTTAGGTCGTGCAAACTTAGGATGTCCCATAATTCACCACCTCAACTCTTCCTCTCCACACCGAGTGTGGTACCACTGCGACCATTACTGCGAAGACGCTGACCGCGAACCTTGTGGCCGCTGCGGTGACGTATTCCGCGGTATGTCTTGATTGCAGCTAATCGTGCTACATCATCGTCTCGAGTCAATCGGACTTCTGTTCCGATGATGTGCGCGTCTTCGTTAGACTGCAAATCTCGCTGTCTGTTGACGAGCCACCAAGGCACGTTCAACGCATATTCGTCAATTGTTGTTCGAATCCTGTCTTGCTCTTCTTCGGTCAGATGACCTCCGAGTTTACTTCCATCGATTCCTGCCATGCGACAAATCTGACCGGCCGATCGCTTTCCAACTCCGTTAATCGAAGTAAGTCCTTGTGCAATCGGTCGAAGACCATCGATATCAGAGTCTGCAAGCCTCAGGATGTAGGAGAAATCCTCTCCTAGTTCTGCTTCATTCACTTTTGCCATAGTACGGTTCCCCCGTGTTCATCGGTTGCCCGATGGCCCTCATAGGGCATCCCGCCGACCTGCCCTCCATATTTGAAGGAGACGGACGCCCCTACGGGGCGATAAAATTGCTAATCGACTCACTGCTCCTTACAAACGATGTATAGGGTATGACTCCCACTGCCTCTATCCAAATCTAGGTCCACCATGAATCCATTTTTGCCTTCAAATTCCTTCATCGCCTTGTGTAATCTACGTTGTAGGGTCGGATGCTCGTCTGGATTGAGACTGCATCTGAGGGTAACCTTGCCAACGCCGTTACGAGCAGCGGAAGCGGCGGTTTGTTCTATCGTGTGAAGTTCGGGAGGGGTTAGTCGGTGTTGGACAATTTCTCCACTTGCAATCACGAATGCATCGATTTCATCATCTTCAATCAGTGGATCGGTACTAATTAGTAGAGGCCTTCTACCTTCCAATTTAAGCCAAGAATGTCCTGTATTTTCTGGAATCGCCCTGTCAAGCCAAGCCTCATGTAGCCCGGATTGAACAAGTGCCGGGTCAACTATGGTCAGATATGCACCATATGGTGGAGGAGAGTTCATACTAACCAATTCTGATTCTGCTACCTTACCTTCTATCGTAGCCATAATTTTCTTCTTACCCATTCTGATACATCGAGAGGGTTCTTTGGAGGAAAGAGAACCTATCCAAACCGATAGTCGGTCAATTCTGCCTCCACCTTGACTGAGGTATTCCCAAGTTCTTGGGATTCCGGGAAAAGTGGTCTCAATCGTAGCATCAACAAGTGACCGCTGGTCCTCGTTTAGTCTAGGGGATAAATCAAGCAAAATCGCCGGACCACGAGGACCTGTTTCAAGATGATTAGCCCAGGCCTTTAGCAACGGGCCAAGTGCAGGTTGCATCTCGTCAATTTCATGTCTCTGAGCGTCTCTTGGCCTAGCAGGATCTAGATGTAACATACCGATAGGTGGATGTGCCCTAGTTCCTGCTTCCCTTAGGCTATTCCAGTAGGTAACGATTGCATTCTCTGCATCCGTTCCATCTCCCACCAGAACGCGATCCATAGTTCGCTGCAAGTCAGCCCCTTCGCCGGTAATATGCATGTTTGCAGCGCATAGTAATCCTATATTCGGATCTAATTCTATTGCTAACCCTGGTCGCTTCAATCCGGTGGTTAAAGCGATAAGTTGCACACCGCTTCCAGCCGCTGCATCTAGGATTACTCCAGCAGGTAGGTCGGTAGCCTGAATTTGTTCAGCTCTGACTTTAGAAATAGACCAAGGAGTGGACAATCGCCGCATATCTTCAGTCATGTGGAATTTCGGTTCTCCCTTGCGTGCGGATTCAGCCTTGGCAACCTTCGAAGCCCTCTTCACCAAGTCCGATGAAGGATTCAAAGCGTAGTGGCTTGGCTCCTCGTTCATGCACTCCGCTCCTTTGTTGAACTCAAGTCCTTTTCCTGTCTAGTGGTTCTCAAATGGTTGCTCTATCGACCTTCAACTCAAACCGCAACCAAGATTCTTGCAGTTCATGACCATCGCTGTTCCCGTAAGCAATTGGTGGAGGTAGTAATGTAATATGTGTAGTCCCAGTATCAATACCAGGTATTAGCCCTCTATCTCCATCGATATCTAGGCCGATTGCACTCCATCCAAATCCTTGTATAAAGTTCGAATCATCGCCAGCGGTGACAATTAAATCGCCTTCGTCAAGAAGCTGTTCTGTATCAGCATCCCAAACCTTGTAATGAACCTCTAAAGTATCTCCATCGGTAGCATGTAAATCTCTAGGATTGGAGCCTTCGAAGATATGGACATCGAGAAGCACTTCCGCTTCTCGAACATTAAGATGTGATGCCTGAATCTGTATATCGTGCTCTGTTACTGCATTATTCAACTGAATTTCGACTATTGCAGTTTCATTTACTCCTATTTCATTCACAGTAAGCATAGTGTCGCCTTCTGAGGCAAAGACTACCTCTCCACCGATTATTTCGAGAACAATATCTAGAGTTTGGTTACCTCTATTGTATATCGCAACACTGGCTCTATCACCATCTCCTTGATGCTCCCAATCACAGCGTAATTCACCAGGATAAAGGAACACATCGTCTTGTTCAGACAAAACATCCGGCCAATCCCAATCACCTAATCTAGAATCACAGGTATCGAATAACAAGTCTACTTCCCAGTACCATCTATCGTTATCGTCCTTGAGTAAATCTTGATCGGTTACGGAGAACGCATCCTCATTCTCTTTGACGAATACGTAAACGCTGTAGCCAACAACTACAGTTGATCCAATTAGAAGGGCGGCGGTGGCCAATGATAGCAAAATTGCGGCCCTTGGAATCGCCATTTCATTGATGCCTAGAGGTACAGTAGGGTGCTCAACCTCATCGGGAGTGTCTGAGATCCAACTGCGGGACACGGTATTCGACCACACCCCGTCAGTCATCAAGGTTAGTGCTACGTAACTCAACTAATCGGCGATTCGAAAATCAATTACCAAACGCCGCTTATCAGTTATTGGCAACAGACTTCTCCAAAGTCGGCGTACTTAGGTCGATGCCGAATTCACCTTGCAAATTATACGCTGCTAGGTTGATTTCATCTCGAATCTTAAGCAATTGTCTAGGAGACGAGACAAAATACGTAATCCTCCATATAACTGCGTTGTTCGCATTTTCTTTCAAGGAAATAATTGGTTGACGATCTTCATCCAGCCCAGTACAATTTTTCTTCGCCTCTTGGTAAGCCTGATTCAAGTAATCATTGACAACTTTTGTATCCACGCCGTATCCTATGTTGAATTCTACAAATTCTTTGTGAGGTCCTCCGGGATTATCTTTGTAGAAGTCAGTACGGTGATTGAGCATTGCATTATTGGGGATTTCAATATCATGACCTTGAGCTAAATCTCGAACTCGAGTTTGTAGTCCACCGATTTCCATAATTATTCCTAGGACATTTAGATCTGGAATAGAAATCACATCACCGCGCTTTGCACTATTACCACTAATTATCAAAATCCCACTCAAGAAGTCATTCAACCAATAATCCTTAGTGGTGAAAATAAGTAAAGCTAGGAATCCTATTGCTCCTGTAGTTTCGAGAATACCGGTTATTCCCCAGATATTGATTAGAGTAATTCCAGAAGTAATCAAAATTATTCCAAGAACAATCAATTCTAAGGTTCTAGAAGTGGCGGTTTCGACTGTTCTTGCAGAACCCATAACTGAGATCACTTCTCCATATTTTTTCAGAATCACTCCATCTGCAATGTTGTAAATGACATATGCAATCAGTAAGCAAAGAGATGACTGACTAATCTGTTCATCGGGATATGAACTATTCAACAAAATAATTGAGATGATAAATGCCAAGAAAACGACTAGGTTGAATGAATGTAAGGTTCGTAGTCGTAACCTTGTTTTTGCAAGATCATCTTCTCCGTGCATTCTAGCAATTTGTTTTGAAAATATGAATACTAATGCGTTTACAGTGAAGGTGAAATATTCTATTGGATTGAGATTTTGTAATCGTTCGATTAGAATCTCAACTATGCTCGCCATAAACTTAGCAAGCAATGTGGGGTGATTAACTTAATTCCGTTACGATATACCGTCCCAAATCAATCTTGTAACAATGCTTCTTGATTTCTTTGCCCCAACCAAGTAACTAGAGCCAGTTCGGCTCCGACTACAGTTAACAGAAGGAATAATCCAATTGCATCAATTGATGAAGCAGCGCCTAGCATTAGTAGAGATGCTGCAACTCCAAGGATGAGATCCCCGAATCCCCAGATTCGTAAAATACGGCGCAAATGGAATATTCCAACAACCCAAAGGGTCGTTGATATGGCAAATAATGCGATTGGATAAATTATCCAAATATTCACCATAGTAAGTCCTGCAAACATTAGAATGTGGCAATCAATGGCTGCCATCATAGTCCAATGGCCATTTCTCATCGGTACGGATACAGCCACAAATCCAAGCATGACAAATCCGCCAGCAAGAATAATCCAATCTAGATATTCGATAATTTGTGGAATGAATGTACCCATGGAAAATAATGCCAATGGGAGACAAATTATTGACAATCCTACAGCCTCTACTTGTCGGTGTTTACGTCCAGCATAAATGGCATTGGCGACTGCAAGAATTCCAGCAGGACCCCAAGACATCATCACGTACCCAAAGGCGCGTAGACCTCTCCCCGAACTTCCCAAATGCGTTTCACGACCTACACTAGACCTTCGGGAATCTATCATCGCATCTATGGCGATTGTAAAGATTAGCAACGCCTCAAGTAGCAACCAAGGAATTTGCCACCCAATCAGGTCTCCATCGAATGGGTCAACGGTAAATGGGAATGGTAGGGACTCGACAAGAAGCGCTCCAGCAATTCTACCAAGAACTAGGGGTAAAACAAACCAATCGATTGCAATCGGTATCCTATCGAGTAGGTTATCCCTTTGGTATAGAGAAATAATCACAAATTGTAGAATTAGGATTGTCACTACTGCTAAGTCTAGTAGTTCCTTATTGCTCGCTCCAGGTCCCAAATGACCTGAGATTAATGCAACTATTAATCCAATAATTGAGTATGCTATCGGCATTTCAATTCCCATCACAGTTGGCAAATCAAGGTCGAGTTGTTTGGTTCGTAATCTAGCGATTGCAACCAAAACGGTTGCGAAAATTCCCGCGATAAGTAGAATGAAAGGAGAAGAGGAGAATAACAGGCCCCATACGATTACAGAACCGAGGACTAGGAATAGTACCAAGAGAACAATTGTTGGTCTGTGAGAAACATCTGTAGTGTACAATTCGGAATCATCTTCCGTTGTGGTAAGATCTCTCCTCTTCTTGCGCTTTTGTTCTAGTTCCAGTCTTTTTGGATCATAGGTGTCTAATTGCCCAGTTCCTAGACTTAATTTTTTGGCGTTGTCTTGACCTGCGATTGCCAAAAGTTGTTCTCTTTGTGATAAAGTCTTCAGCTCAGCTCTAATTTCTCCTCGAGCAACAAGCCATAATGCGCTTAGTGCAAACAAACCGATGCCAGCCATGGTAGAGGTTTGGTTTTCCAATTGTAAAGAAAGTCCGATTGTAATCACTAGCAACCAAAGAGCCGCTGCCGCTGGTTTGAGCAATTTTTCCATCTTCTCCGCTCGAGGAAGATAGAATGCCATCACCAAACCGGTGCAAGTAACGGAAGTTAATGATAAGTCGAAATTAGGAATGGAATCAGTAGAATCTAGAATACGGCTAGGTTCTTTGGTGGATATTGCAATAATTAGTGGAAGGGACATTAGAGTCATTCCGTTGGTAAATACCGGCTCGTCCGCAGGGTCTCCTCGATAGAGAATTGAGGCGGTAGCAATAAGCAAGAGAATGATCCACATTTCATCTAATCCATGCCTCCAACCAAGTACAGCAGCACTGACTGCAATTATCCCCAAGAGTGCAATTGGTCCACCGAGTCTTTTACCAGTAAATTCGGCACCTAAGTGGGATAATGAGACAACTGAAACCACAGCCAAGAGGGTAATTGCGGTAAAACCACCTGCATGAGCCATGACTACTATGGTGACCATAGGTAACCACAATCCAATCGCCCACAATTGCAATGCTCCCGAGTCTCGAATAGAGGCTGACACTTCGGTAATTCCAAGAAATCCTGCTGCGAGATTTACTCCGGTCTCCCCTAACTGCAAATTCACAATAAGCATCAGAACTACTGATATGATGAGATAGGCCGCGAACGGCGTTGTGGCTAGGTCTATGAGATTTCCAGGATCGGTCCAACCGTTTGCTATAATCACGGTTCGGAATGATTCGACCACAAATTCCTGCAATAAAACCCAAGACCAAGGGAGTAGTACTGTAGCGCCAGCCAGAGAAGGTGCCTGCCGCATTATTGCAAGAATTGCAGTACCTATGTGGAGCGCGGTTAGAAGCCCTAGGAGAACCAATCCTCCATCCCCTCCATTTGCTTCGGATTTTGCCGGGATTAGTACAACTAACAATACCAGAATGCCAACGGAACCAACCCATAACACACGATCAGTGACGTGATTTTGGTCCCGTAAAATGACAAATGCGGTCAGTACCGCGGCAAAAACCGTGAATGTTTCATAACGGTCGAAAAATGATACTGCTTCGGTAGAATCTCCAAAGATTAGCAATAGAGAAAATAATGTCGCCCCAACCGATAGAGGTATGGTTACTCTAAGTCTTTCAACGCCTCTTACAACAAGATATGAACCTCCAAATGCCCCAGCAAGGAAGGTTACCATTCCCAATGCAAATCCAGAATCTTCTCGACTTGATGCAACAGCCATTAATGCTCCAATCATTCCCAAGGAAATCGAAACTCCCCAAAGTCCAGGCTGACCAAGTCCGGCCGCCTTGAATCCCTCCGAGAACCAGTTTTCCTCTCGAGCAAACCGCGCTGCGATAGCAGCGTTAATTCCGGATACGAGCATCAATAATAGGAAGAGAATTAGTGGCGTATCAAGAGGTTCGATAACTAAGGAACCAGCAGTAAATCCACCTGTAATTGCATGCATACCTATCCACAGATTCGAAGCCGCCACTCCTAGCGCGGCGAGATTTCCAGAGCCTCTGTGAAGCGCTAGACCATGGAGTAACAAGGTAGCCAATAGAATCATCACCGCGACTCCAACTTCTCCTCCAATTGAGCCAGCAGTAGAGCCAATAGCCAATAGAACGAGAGTCGCCTGTGCTGCGATTGCATCGTGATCATGTCGATAAGCAATGAATACGTTTAGGGCAACGAGCAATAACAATAGAATTGCTAGAACCTCTACAGAAATGGGAAGGAAACTACCTAATTCCCACCGATTTAGTTCGATTGCGAGGCCGTAGAGGACCTTCATCGAAATTATGACCCAAGAAACGCCAAGTAAGTGCAGATTCTTGTCAGGTACCCATCGTTCTCCAAAAGTAAATCCTACACCGGCTAGAATTAGCAGTAATACCAATGAAATCATTGGCGGGAACGCTGTTCCCGCAACTACACTTAGGGCACTAAAGACGAATATCATCGACACCATCAGTGACCAATTTACTCGTCGTTCCCCATCCTTTGCCATCGAGGTCACAATGTCATCTTCGGGAGCACTGGCTACTGTTCCGTCAGAAGCTATCGCTCCTGCTTCGTTACCTGTT
>DALV01000115.1 GCA_002496905.1 Euryarchaeota archaeon UBA105
GCGCTAACAGCGACCTTCATTGTATCACCAATACTTGACCTTCTTCCATAACCTAAGAGTGTGTCGGTAAGTAGTGTTTGAATTGTTGAACGAACTATTGAAGCACCACCCGCAATTCAGCAGGACCGCCCAAGGGCTAGAGGTGCGTGTTGATGGACCAATTACCAAATCTAGGTAGAGAGCAAGAGATGCTCGATTCTATGGGGCTAAAGTCGATTGATGATTTATTTTCTGACATACCAGAAGGTGTCCGTAGAGTTGATCCATTACCTCTGCGGGGACCCCAATCCGAAGAGGAAATTTGGGCAGATGCACAACATTTACTCGGGGCCAATATAGATCTTGATTCCAGACCATCCTTCCTTTCTGCTGGCCTGGCTCGAAACTTTGTTCCTACTATGGTGCCTATGCTCGCAACTCGTGGAGAGTTCCTGACCTCCTACACACCTTACCAGCCAGAGGTCAGCCAAGGAATGCTACAGGCTATGTGGGAGTTCCAGACAATGGTGTCAGAATTAGTCGGGTTGCCTGTATCAAACGTATCGATGTATGATGCTAGCACAGCCGCGGCAGAAGCCATTACTTGTGCGGTTCGAGTAAAAGGGCGCAAAGCCACTCAGAAAGGAGTAGTCTACGTCTCACAATTTGTACCTCCTCATCGATTGTCTGTAATCGAGAATTACACCCAAGGTGTCGGAATAGAATTGCGTACACTAGAACACGATTCAAATGGTAGAGTGAACCTAGAAGCCGCATCTTCGGCTGAAGGTGCTTGTGCGGTTTATGTCGAACAACCGAATGCCTTTGGGGAACTCGATGAGGGTATTACTCGCTTGAAAGAAATCATCGGAGAAAACACGGCTCTAATCATCGGGATTGACGCTGTATCTCTTGGGATTGTTGAAGCGCCAGGAAATTACGGTGCTGATATCGTAGTAGGAGAAGGCCAACCATTTGGAATAGGGCCGACTGCTGGTGGGCCAATCTACGGCCTATTTGCTTGCAAGAAGGACTACCTTAGGCTGATGCCTGGAAGAATTGTTGGTAAAACCCTTGACGAAGATGGTAAGGATGCTTTCACTTTGACACTATCAACTCGCGAGCAACATATTCGTCGACACAGAGCAACGTCCAATATTTGTTCCAACGAAACTCTAATCGCCCTAATGGGAGCAATGCACATGGCGCTGCTCGGACCAGAAGGTTTGGAGAGACTAGCCCTTCGTGTTGCCGCTACAACCGAAATAGCAAAGCAAGCCATATGCGGAATTAATGGAGTCGAGTTAGTTGACCCTGATACTCCTAATTTCCGAGAGTTTGCTGTCAAGTTACCAGGTGATGCAAGCGATGCAGTCGCTCACATGGATGCGGCTGGAGTTCTTGGTGGATTCCCGATGGGTGAATGGTGGGATTCAATGTCATCTTGCTTGTTAATCGGCTGTGATGAAAGAACTACAAAATCGGATATCGATGCACTCGTTTCTGCTCTTTCCGCTTGGGTCGAGGAGGTGTCTGCATGAGTGATATCTTCGAGTTTAACGGAGCAAAGGGCTCTGGCTGGTCTCAACCAGAACCAATAAAGGAGGATGCAATAAACACTGTACCGACTTCTTTACGTCGCTCTAATCTTCCTCGATGGCCTCGAGCCAGTGAGCCGGAATTAGTCCGCCATTACACATTATTGTCACAACGTAATTTTGGAATTGATACTGGTTTTTATCCTCTTGGATCCTGTACCATGAAGCACAATCCAAGAATCAATGAGAGGGTTGTACAACTACCCGGAATTGATAGGATTCATCCATTACAACCTGAGCATCAGATTCAGGGTTTACTTTCCATCTATTATGAGATGCAGGAAATGTTGGCGATTTGTGCTGGAATGGATGAAGTAACCCTGCAACCAGTTGCTGGAGCACAGGGAGAGTTCACTGCAATTCGATGTATTCAGGAGTACCATCGGCGAAATGGCGACGACCAACGAGACAAGGTGATTGTACCCGATTCAGCTCATGGAACAAACCCTGCATCCGCGGCAATGTGTGGTTACGAAATTGTAGAAATCCCAAGCGGTGAAGACGGACGTCTAGATCTCGATGCCCTCAGAGCGGCTGTTGGAGATGACACAGCGGCAATGATGATTACCAATCCAAGTACGCTTGGAATCTTCGAACCCGAAATCGCCGAAGCGGCAGAAATCGTTCACACCTCGGGTGGACAAATGTACTACGATGGAGCCAACTTCAATGCGATTTTAGGCAAAACAGACCCAGGTAGAATGGGATTCGATGCAGTGCACTATAATCTTCACAAGACCTTCAGTCAGCCACATGGTGGCGGAGGTCCAGGAAGTGGCCCAATCGGAGTAAAGGCACATCTAGCCGACTTCCTTCCATCTCCAATCGCTGACAGAGAAGAGACCGAAGATGGTGGCGCTACTGGAGATGGTTATCGCTACTTTTGGCGAACCCCCAGCGATTCTATTGGTAAGGTGCAGCAGTGGCATGGAAATGCTGGGGCCGTGGTTCGAGCATGGGCATACTATCGTCGATATGGTAGAGAACTGGAATTGATGAGCGAGCACGCTGTTCTGAATGCGAATTATCTCAGACATCAAATCATGAATCCAACCCAAGAACAGTTGAACTCCATTCACTCAATGCCCGTTGATGGTGCACCTGCTGATTTTGTCAAGCATGAATTTACATTGAGCATGATGCCTCTGAAGGAAACCACTGGAGTTACAGGAAAAGATATTGCAAAACGCCTACTCGACTATGGCTATATGTCACCAACTCTTTACTTCCCGATGATTGTTCCAGAATGTTTGATGATAGAACCAACTGAAACCGAAAGCCGGGAAGTTTTAGATAAATTCGCTGATGACTTCTTGACAATTCTGAGCGAAGATCCAGAAGTAGTTCAATCAGCACCACATAATACAGATGTTAGGCGCGTGGATGAAGTGCTTGCGGCTAGAAGTCTAGTATTGCGTAAGGAATTCGACGATTGATATCTAACACAGAATTCAATCTGCGCGAACCAAATATGAGCAACCTAACGCGTGTGTCGTGAAGGGGGCTCGCGACTCGGAATGGATGAGGGGTCAATCCCTATGGTATCCTGCTAGCGAATCAACTCCTGAGCATCTAATTGGAGAAGAAAATCCTTCCGAAAACTGGGACCTAGCCTCTACCTCCGAAGTTGATAGAGGTTGGATGAGACAAAGGTTACAGCCATTAGGGCCGAGAATACTCTACACATCAGCATGGGCTCCATTTTTTTTCATCGCTTCCGCTATACCTTTGGCATTTCCGGGGCGCACTCCAGATGACCAATTGGTGGCAACATCATTATTCTCTGCTAGCTGGTTTCTATTGTTACTTGGTTTTCGGAAATTACAAGATGGTTTACCGATTCCCGTTGAAGGGTTATTGAAAAAATTCTATCCCTTTGACATCTTACTAATGCTTCCCGCTGCAATATTTTTCCTACTACATATTCTGGTCGATAGTCGCTTAGGTTGGCTTTCGTTTCTACTTTTTGCCATCGCCCAATATCGCACAATTCAGAACCTTATTTCGGTGGCAGGTGAGAACTCTGCTCGGTGGCTTCTTCCAATCAATCCAGAAGACTACTCCGAAGCAGTGCTAAATGATGGTTGGATGGGCGTTTCAACTAATTTCAGAAACGGCACACTCGCACGGTGGGAGGGAGCACTTCCGGAATATACAGCGAATTTAATTGGAGTAACTCGAGGCGACTCAAGTTTTGTGGCATTCACTCTTATGCATCGTTTAGGCACAATACATGACGCATTTTCCGACACATTTGTTTCAGACCTCCGCTTTGCTTCTCTTCTTTCCTCGCCACCATTGCTGATTGCTGGAGAGGCGTGGCCGGAGAGGTTTCTTGCAACAACTGATGAGTAGATTTTGCAGTGGTTGCTTTCGGCAGGCATTTTAACCGGCCGTTATGCGCTGTTGCATGGACATATGTGTTGTTCTCGGTTCCAAGTCAGACATGCCAATCGCTGAGAAATGCAAAGGGGTGCTGGAAAAGTTCAATGTCAGTTACCAAATTAGAGTTGCATCAGCCCATCGAGCACCCAAATATTTGGAAGGAATAATTGAGAAAGCAGAAGCCGATGGTTGTCAGGTTTTCATTGGAATGGCAGGTGTCGCAGCAGCACTTCCTGGAGTAATAGCCTCGATGACCACTAAGCCGGTAATCGGCGTTCCAGTCGGCGGAAAGGTACCTCTCGATTCTCTTCTATCGATCGTTCAAATGCCACCGGGGATGCCAGTTGCAACCGTAGGTGTAGACCGTGGAGATAATGCAGGTGCTTTGGCTGTACAAATTCTTGCTACTTCCAACGAATCTCTAGCTGCAGCATATGTCGATTATAGATCAGCGATGACTGCAAAAGTGATTTCTGACGATGAGTCTATTCAGGGGTGAAGTCATTGATGAACACCCAGATGCTAGTCGATGAGGCGATCGAAGCACTGGAATCACAAATTGACGATACTGCAATCATTGCCTGTTCAGGAGGTATCGACAGCTCGGTTGCAGCGGTATTAGCCCACCGTGCTGTAGGTAGCCTACTCCATTGTGTCTATGTCGATACAGGATTCATGCGCAAAGGAGAGACTGAGGAAGTTCGTGAGATGTTCAACGAAATGGGAATCAAACTCCAAGTCGTCGATGCTTCTGATCGTTTCTTTAGTAATCTCGAAGGAATCACTGATCCGGAAGAAAAGCGGAAGGTTATCGGTGAACAATTCATTCGAGTTTTTGAGGAAGAACAAAGCAACTGCGGTGCAAAATTTCTCGTTCAAGGAACCATTGCACCAGATTGGATTGAATCAGGTGGTGGCGAACGAGATGTCATCAAAAGTCATCACAATGTAGGAGGATTGCCTGAAGACGTCGATTTGAAAATTGTCGAACCTCTGCGCGAATTCTACAAGGATGAGGTTCGCCAAATCGCTAGAGAACTCGGTATCAAGTCAAGTGAAAGGCAA
>DALV01000082.1 GCA_002496905.1 Euryarchaeota archaeon UBA105
TCGATAGATTGGGGCGATTACGAAGGTGATGCTTCACCGGAGCTTTACGACACATGGGCTTCTGAGTATTCAGTCCAATCAGCCGCTATGCCTCCAGCACTACCTGGTTTTGGTGCACTACTTGGAGCACTTTGTCTTCTAGGTGCAGCAATCGCTAGCAGAAGAGACTGAATTGGCTCCAGAGCCATTACGACGAGTTCCGTAGGAACTCGGAGGGTGAGACCGGCGGGTTGATGACCCGCTCCTCACCCAACCTGTTTGTGAGCGAGTCGGAGCCACTTGACGAGACTGAGAAGAACAGTCTCGACAGGGAATTAGACCTTATCCGGGCTAGGCGAGAGGGCGACAAGAGATTCTTTCGTGGAGCCTTCGAAGACTACACTCTGCTAACTGGATTAATTATCGGGGCTGTATTCTTTGGCGGAGTCTTCGTAATGTCCTCAGGTTGGGTCGCATCCGACTCAATTGTAGTTGACAAGACACTTTCAACAACACCTCTTGATCCTGGCGGCGAATGTGTTGACAAGAGAGGGGAAGTTTGGTTCAACGTCTTCTACGATGTTGATGGTCACGTAATCAAGGTGATATCTCATAATGTCGACCCCGAAATTCAAACAGTTATCGGGATTGTAATTGTGATTTCGGAATCTGAATCGATTACTTTCTTGCAAGGTGGTGTTGGCGACCAAGAACTGGAATATGACCCCGATGAATTAGCTAAAGGTCATTACAATGCATCTGCCTCAATTTGGCAAGTTACAACGGACTCCAACCTAGATGAAATGACGCAGGAAGATTTGCAGTCATTAGTCGATTATTCTGGGGTCATTTTACTTAGCAAAGGATTTGAAATAGAATATTCCGCTCATGTTGAAATTATCGATGAAGACCCTCGGTCCTGCTGGACGATTCAAGGATTGGGTAATTGGGGCTGGATAATGATGGGTGCTGAATGGGTAGGCGGTCGTGAGGCTGCTATGCTAACAGGAGGAAGTGCCGGCATCCCTGCATGGTGGATGGCAATGGTCTCACTCGGAATGTCATTGTTTTTCCTTTGTGTGCAATATCCATTGATGCACAAGATGTATCATCGCGATACGGATGATATATTGAATGATGAACAACTTAGTAGATTGATTATTCGGACCTTACGACAGTCTACAGAAAAGCTGCATATTGACATCGATTTGGACAGATTAAAGATGCAATTGAGAACAATTTCGATAGACGTTCTCGTACCCTATACTACCCGCTCAACTACAATCGAGCAGCCCTCTGATATCCGTGCTGAATTAACCAAAGGCTTGCTTGAAGAGTTCGCAGTCTTTGGAGAAATGAAACCACTTCAGATGAAAATTGTCTGTGTAGATGAGGGAATACATGAATCTCACGAAGGAAATAGACGTTCATTGGCCTTGGGAGAAATGCCTGTTTTGACAGAGGATTATTCAGAATTTTTTGCCAATATGAGCACATATGGTTGGCTTGAAGTAGCTGCTAATAATAGCCTAAATCGCTGGTTTAAGAAACATGATTTGGTAGATTATGGGACTGCGGTATTGGCTGATGAAGACGCAGTATTTGTTAGGGTAATTTACAAACCAGTCACACGATTTAGCTATTTCTTATTCAAGCCTACATATCAGGATATGCAAGAGGATTTACATACTCACTTAAGCAATGATTTGCAGAAGTATCTTGACGACAGAGTGCTGGTAGTCAGCGCTCGTAATGAGAAGGCTACTCTGTCTGATAGGGCTATGGCGGGCAGGGTAGAAGATCCGACATTAGGTGCCTACGGTTTGGCCCGTAAAGGCGCATTATTGGACCCAGTAATTAGCGGAATCAGGCCAGACTCCAATGATGAAAAAGACGAATTGGTCGGTGAAGCACTAGTAGCGAAACAGGGCGGAATTACTGGAGCACTTCTACAAAATCCATTCATGGGCGATATTCTCTCCGGTGTAGAATATATCGCCAATAAGAATCAACAAAGAATTGAGAAATATGGCTTCTGGTTCTTAATTGTCTTCGTTTGGATACCATTCATGGCTAGCGGAGTTCTAGTTGGTGCTATGCTAGGGCTTGTTGCTCGAATGCGCTTCCAAAGAGTATTGGCTGCTTGTTTGATGGGAGGGACCGCAGCATCGCTTACTTGGGCATATACCGCTAAGGGAATTATTGAATTCATGGAAAGATACCACGCAGAAGCATTCATTCCATTTGTGATATTACTCGCTATTGGATTTACACTATTGCACCTTGGGAGAAATAAAAAGAAGCGAAGAGAGGAATTATTCAGAGAGTCTATGGCTTTCTTTGCAGGTTCATCTGATTCAATTTAATATACCAAAAAAATAGATTAAACTTGGTGAAGAATATGACAGAAAATCTAGTAGAAATTGAAGGAATGAAACGGTATTATGAGATGGTTTCTGGCACAGTTAAGGCGCTTGACGGAATCAATATCCAAGTCAAAGAAGGAGAACGGATTATCCTTCTAGGACCATCGGGTTCTGGTAAAACCACCCTGCTAAATTGCATAGCTGCCTTAGATAGCCCTACTGGGGGAAGATACTCATTCGAAGGTAAGGAAGTGCCAAGAAATTCATCCGAAGAGATGACTACATTCCGAAGAGAAAATATCGGATACGTATTCCAATTCTTTAATTTATTACAAGACTTAACCGTACTTGAAAACATTCTCTTAATTCAAGAATTGGCGGGAGGCAGAGATGAAAAGCGTGCCCGAGAATTACTTGCTCTGGTAGGTCTGGAGGACGAGGTTGATCGTTTCCCCACAGAAATTAGTGGAGGGCAGCAACAACGTGTTGCTATTGCTAGAAGTTTAGCAAAGAGACCGAAGTTATTGCTGGGTGATGAATTAACTGGTAACCTAGACACAAAGACCTCTTCTATGGTCATGGAAGTTCTTGTCAAAGCCTGTGAAGCCGAGAATATCACCACTGTTTTTGTTACCCATGACGAATCACTTACCCGATATGCAACCAGGGTTATACGTCTAGATAGTGGTCTGATCATTTCTGACGAAATTGTTTGAGGTGATAGTATGAAAGCACTGTTGACAAAGAGACTTTTCCGAAGCCTTTGGCGTAGCAAAATTCGATTGGTTGCGGTAGTCCTCATCATAATGGTTGGAGTAATGTCGGGAATCGCATTTGGTCATTATGCAAATGTAGCAACCAATACGTATTCTAATATCTATGAAGATTCCGAAAATGGCGTAAATTTGGCCGATATCTGGATTGAAAATCCAAGGGTTGTTTGGGATTTAGAAGAATCTGAAAATCTATGTGAACAAATTTCACAACAATGGACAAATACTGAATTGCCTATGGTAGAATGTGAACCCCGTTTAGTACTCGAAGGTCTGTTGTTCGCAGCTGAAGATGATGGTTCTGATAGGCTTGTACCGGCTATCTGGCACGGAATAGATGAGGGATATGTAGATCGAGTTTGGATGCCTAATGATTCATGTTGCTCGGGTCGCCTTGCCGAGTCCCACGATGAAATAGTACTCGATGCCCATGTAGTTGAGGGATTAGGTGTCGAGTTGGGTGATACAGTTACAATCGGTGCAGGTCAAGGAACCTTGAATTTCACAATAGTAGGATTTGGGTATCACCCAATTCATCTCTATTTTGCAGCGCCAGGTTCGATAGTTCCTGCTAAATCTGGTACTTTTGCAACAGGATACCTAACTTCATCTGGATTAGAAGCATTGGCAAATGTATCTGCGGGAAGTGCAAACATACTGTTGATTGATGTTTTGGGTACTCCCGATTATGATTTACAATCGTCAGATGAAAAAGAAGGTGAAGAACTCTCAGCAATTATTGATTCGATGACAATTACAGTTACTGAAATCGACCAATCGGCAATCATCTATGACCGTTCAGGGGTAGAATCAGTTGAATTCCTTAGGGCTGATGCGGAAGGTGCAATGAAATCATATCCCGTAATTACAGCAATGCTGGTACTAGTAGCTGGAATTACAATATTTTTGAGTCTACAAAGATTAATTCAGTCGCAAGCAAGAGAAATTGCAATCCTCAGAACGTTAGGAATCCCTCGTTCCGCAATTATGCCATCTTATGTTTTAGCGCCTATGGGGATAGGTTTGTTTGGAACAATTCTTGGAATTATTGGTGGTATTTTCTTGGGCTCTCCGGCTATGGAATTAGTTTACACAAACGTAATCGGCATTCCAGTCGTAGCCGACGAGTTTTCATTCATTCAAGTCTTTGAAATTTCGATAATTACTATGCTTCTTGTGATGTTTTCAGGAATTAGACCCGCATGGCAGGCTGCTAATTTAGACCCCTTGAAAGTCCTTAGGGGCCAAGCCGAAGTCAAGTTATCGTCCAAAGCAATGCAGCAATTTACTTCGAAACTTCCAACCACAATTGGACTCACAATTAGGTCAAGTACCCGTAAACCAATTCGTTTGGCTTTCACTTTCTTTGCAGTTGGATTATCGATGCTAATTCTCGGTTCAATGCTATTTATGATGGATTCAATGGAGAATGTTTTCATCGGCAATGCTGATGAGAATTCCAACTGGAATCAACAAGCAATAGTATATCCTGGAATGGAAGTAGAAATTGTAGAATGGGCGGAAGACAACTCAATCAATTACGAACTATTGCTTACGCTACCGGCAAACCCTGATGGTGATACTCGGCAATTAACAGCAATGGGTTTGGATGTATTTTCGACATCAGGAAATCAAGCTATGCAGACATTGAGTTTGATTGAAGGAGATTTACCGAATCAGGGTAGCAACCCTCCAGAGGTATTGGTAGATGAAGGAATACAACACTTCCTTGGATGGGAAGTAGGAGAAGTGCAGGCAATCAGATTTGGTTCACAACTTGTTGAGTTCAAGATAATTGGAATAACTGAGGGTGAGATTGCTAGAACAGTTTACTTCCATCGAGCGGATTTGGCTTCCGAAGTCGGCCTAGAGGCAACCTCCGTATTCTTGTCTTATCCAGAGGAGTTTAACAGAACAAATGAGTTAGGAGATATGTCAATTGGAATTATCGATAAACAACAAACCATTGATGCGATGGAATCACTTATGGACCAGCAACAAGGTTTCTTCATTGCGATTCAATTCTTAGGAATTGTAGTCGCAATAGTGGTTTTGTTTAACACTCTAATAATCAACTTAGCAGAGCGAGATTTGGAATTAGCAACACTCAGAGTGCTAGGCGCACCGATTAGTAGAATT
>DALV01000121.1:0-315 GCA_002496905.1 Euryarchaeota archaeon UBA105
AAACGCATCAGACCTACTAATTGCCTGGGAAATGTTACACTACGAATGATTCATTGCTCTAGCAATGGAACCAATTCTTGCTTCTCTTGACTCTCCTCGGTACCGCTAGAATGGTATCTTGAATGCATTAGTATAGGGACAATTACACAACTTAATGGTAATAATCCTACAATTATGTAAGCTGTAAATTTTGGTAGAGTTATTCTATCCTCTACTTCAATCCAAACTTGAACGATCATATCTCCGTCAACAGCCGATGCATCATTTGGTCTGCTATTGTTCCAGTTATCAAGAGCGAGGAAATATTCTGCATCA
>DALV01000121.1:442-21036 GCA_002496905.1 Euryarchaeota archaeon UBA105
TGCATTAGTATAGGTACAATTACACAGCTTAGAGGTAGTAATCCCACAATTATGTAGGCTGTAAATTTAGGTAGAGTTAACCGGTCCTCTACTTCAACCCAAACCTGAACAATCATATCTCCATCAACAACTGATGCATCATTTGGCCTGCTATTGTTCCAATTATCGAGAGCGAGGAAATATTCTGCATCACTATTATCTCCAAACCAAGAAATGAACGCCTTGTTGTCGTTATCTAGAGCTGTGGAAAAACTGGTGCTCCGTTTTTCCTCATAGGCGTGAGCGTCTCTGAAGGGAAGAAACACGACCATATCTCGCCATTCAACAGGAATCATATCTATTACTTCCTCCGGAGTTTCCCAACCTTCGGATGTCATTTCATATTCGTCTTGATACCTTCTCCAATTCGCGGAATCAAACAGGTATACGTCTCCTTTCGGATCTTCGGTAGGAGGATTATCTGGGTCGGAATTAAATTCAACACAGAAGGTATACGAATATCCGGTAACCAATTCCAAACGAACCGCTTGAGCATAATTTCTTTGTAAATCGATTTCAACATACAAATCTTCAGTAAGAGGAAGTAAGTCGGCATTTTGGTTTGGTTGCTGCCCCCACCAATTCCATGGATTATCATCAACCTCAACGACTTCTGCTACAGAGGAGTCAAATCCAACATCAAGAGGTACTGAGCAATCGTCTCCTGAGGCAACAACCGGACTAGTTGTCGCCAATAAAATTGCCAACATCGGTACAATTAGTCCAAAGCTAAATCCACTCGCAAAGAGTTTTTTCAGAATTTCATGCACCCTCAGCGCCTCCGAGTTCTAATTGGGCGGACGTATCCGGACTCCTTGTTCCTTCGCTCGTCAACCGTCAGATACTTCGGTTGTGGGGGTGGATTGTGTTGATCCATGCCAGGTAGCCCGCCTTCCGCTTCTACTTCCTGTACATCGTAGGTCTCAAGCATTTCCTCGGCATCCATCTCCTCTTCGTCTTTCTGCCTCATGACTAACCAGCCGAGAAGTAGTACCATCGCGACCAGTGCTAGAAGGCCACCACTCTCTTTGTTTGGAACAAAGTCCTTCCAAGTCAACTCATCCCAAGACTTCTGTCGGTTTTCTTCTTCTGCAGAAAGCACACTTATCACATAGTCCTCTGAAGTACATACTCCAACTCCATCACAGACCTGTAAAACTAGACGTATTTCACCTGTCTCACCCCAAGTCATGTTACCCCAAAGGAAATCGTTCCTTGGGTCTCCATCTTGGTCTGTATCGACCAATGCATTTAGGTCCCAATTGACACTGAGTTCACTGGTCAGACTTGTGTCTTTATCATTGGTGGAAACTCCATCTCCATCACTGTCCTCATCGGCATTTACATCTAACCAGGCTTCCAATCCTTCAACTAGATCCGCATCAAAGGCACTATGATTCAAGAGAACTAGGTCACCTTCGTTAACATAGTCTGAATCAATGGGGTCGATAGGATTGATCTCAGGCGCTCTTGAGACATGTACGGTAATCGAGGTAGTATTGGTATCTCCTCCTTCAAATCCATCGACAACGGTTAGACTAACGACGTAAGTTCCAGGTCGCTCCCACGAATGCCAAACAACATCTCCTTCAACTTGTGGACTTGCATCGCCAAAGTCCCAAATCCATCTTGTTATACCGTTCCATTCGGCATTTTCAGGGTCTGTAGAATGTCTTCCAACAAATTTTGGATCGGAATCATAACTTTCTGAACCATCAAATCTTAGTGGACAATCTGGAGCGATGAATGCCCCCCCGTCAACGACAAATGGAACCCACCAAGTAACTTCTTCTTCTGAGCTAGGGATTGACTGAAGAGCGCTACCATTTATGCTAGGTTGTAAAAATTCCACCATTGGTACGGGAAGAGGATTGGCAATTCTGACTTGATATGATTTGGTTGCAGATTCAGCACCTCTATCATCAATAACAGTCAATGAAATTGTGTACAAACCCGGCTCTGTGAAAGTGTGGTATACAGCGGATGAGTTTTCTATTTCTACATCCATTCCACTAATGTTCCATCGTGTCTGTAATAATGATGTATCTCCATCTGGGTCAAAAGATAAACTCTCAAAGAAATACTCGGTTTCAACTGTACCATCTGAAGGGCGGTCAAATACAGCCACAGGTCTTTGATTTAACACCCTAACCATCAGTGTTGTAGAAGATACGTTGCCATCGTCATCTGTGACCTCTAAAGTGACGGTTTTCATACCCGGAGTATTCCAACCAACTGTTGGATTTTGATTTACTGAAGTCGTTCCCGAGAAGTCCGATGTTTGGGTTATGCTTTGACTGGAGAAATTTACACCGGATTCGAACTCCCACCGATATTCTACAATTAGCCCATCGTCATCGATGAATAAATCGGGTAGTGTCAAAGGAGTTAGTGTATATGTTTGTAGTTCCTGGTCGAAAACTTGCCTCGGCACCCTGTTGAGTACTCTAACGTATACTTGATGTTCTACAACAAAAGTTCCATCGTTTATTGCAAGCGTCAGAGTGTAAACGGTACCATCAGCGCTACCATCCACATATGCATGGCTAGCTTCTACGAGACCTAGTCCGCCTTCGTCACTTCCATCTCCCCAATTCCAAGTGAATTCTATTTCTTCGTGGGGTACATTGTCTACGGTACTTCTTGCAGAGAACATTACCCTTTGATTTGTTAATAAGACAATTTCATCCGTTATGGTGACTCCATCCACTCTAATTTCAGGAATAGGCTCAGTAGTGTCTGTAACATTTACCGTCCAATATTGGGTTTCAGAGTAGAAGCCACCTACGTCTTCAACGGTTAGCGCTACAGTATAGTTTCCAGGCTCCTCATAGATGTGGACCGGGTTCTTTAGCCCCGATGTGGCATTGTCGCCTAAGTTCCAATTGTAGGCAACAGGTGTTTCGTTGTAACTGTATGAACCATTCAGCAGTCCGAACCCCCATACATCATACCCCCCACCAAATAGGCTGACAGGTAACCAAGTTTGAGTAATGGAGGTCGAAGTCGATCCACTTGCAACCGGTTTCATATTTGCTAGTGGTATTGGTAGAGTAAATGCAGTATCCGTGACTTCCCCACTAATATCTCGGATGTCAACTCCAAATGTCCAATCGCCAGTATATGGTGGGGTGAACCAAATGCTTTCCTCTGTAGGAATACTGTTTCCTGCGGTCATTGAGAAAGTAATCGAATCTGTTAGGGTGTTGTTTACGAATGCTTCAAAGGTGACTTCGATAATTTCAAAGAAAGCATTCGATGTAACTTGTAACTCAATTTCCACACTATCGTCTACATTGTCTTCATCACGGTCGAAGGTTGTGACTGAAATTATGTCTACTTCAGCAGGATCGGTAATGATACCAGCCTGAACGACGATATCAGTAGTAGGGTAGGAGCCGGTTGTTATTCCACAACTAGCAAAATTGTAATCACAATCTGTGACTTGGGATTCATACCAAACAATCACCCAAACTTCGTCAGTAGTATTGCCAAATCCATGTACGAGACCAGTTCCTGCACCAGTGGCCGAGTCAATTCTCAATCTATTCATCGTCCAAGTTCCGGTAGCGGAATCTTTTGCCATAACGGTTCCAGCGACACCGAACTGTGTTGGTTGAACCATCAGGTTAAGCGGTGCTCCGGTGCCTCCCGAGAATTTGTAAGCCCTCATTCCCCAGCCTTCAAGCTCTTGCGTGGGACTTACCCAAGTCGATTGCCACTCATCGCGATAACCGCTCATCTGAACTTTGCAAATGTAGCCTGTGACACATCCTGCGGTCATTGCAATATTAGAAAATCCAAATGCACCTTGGGCACTATCGAGGCTTACTGCGGCAGTAAAATTAGCGAAAATATCTGACATGGTAGTTCCAATTGCAGTTGAACCCGGTTCAGGATTTCTTGCTAAATTCTCAACTCCAACTCCGCCTGTAGCGGTGTCAGCAACCAGTCTAGAAATTGCAGTTCCTCCTCCAAGTTTGTCCGCTAAATACATCACAAACATGAAACTTCCACCATAATCTGCTATTCTTTGATTCCACCAACGAACACTCATGTTGGCATTTTGCGACCATTCATTTGCGTGTCCAGAGATAGTGTTGGTGACACCAAAGCACAGGTAGGCTGCCATATCAGCAGCCCCTTCATCTAGCCAAATGTACTCGAATGGGTCTCTGGCATTGTGAAGAAGATGTTGAAACTCGTGAGCAATAATCGTGTTTCTCCAACTTAAATCACCTGAATCAACAAACATAATTTCTCGTTGGCTAGCAACGTTAGGGTCGAAATAACCCCCGATACCTCCTCCGCCGTCGATTTGGAAAATTAAGATCTCAATCTGGCAATTATTGTCAACATCGGGAGGATTTCCAAAGTATGTTGTGTCTGTTGGGTAGATAGTCGACTCCCATGTTGAAGTGATGTCGTTTAGTGTGGTTGAAGAAATCACTACACCATCTTCGACAAAAATAGCGGAATTCGTTGAAATTTTCTCCACAGTTGCAGTAACAGTTCCACTAGAGGTCGAGAATGTGTCAGTGTCATCCACAGCCCAAGCATTCTCACAAGACCTAGCACTCGATCTAGTGTTCTGATAAGCTGGAGAAAACGGTTCAATTAAGTTAGGGTAATCGTTCTCAATCCATTGTTTCTTTAGATAGCCAAATGCGGAGAAAACAGGGTTGTCCGGATCGTTGTAGATGTAGGCATGACCGTCAATGGCAGGGTCGAAATCACTCAAATCCCCTGCTATAATCTGGTTTTCGTCATCCGTTGAGTCATCACTTGCACTCACCATTGGGAGCATTACAGAAACTAGCATAAGCCAAACCAACAACAACGTAGTTGTTGACTTACTAGAACTATTCAAAGTGCTCACTTACACTCACCTCAGGAATAAGACAGGTTCAAGCCCCTCTTCAACCCGCTATAACATCGATGGAGCATCGTTCGGACGCCCGCGGCCCGAAGGGCCGGATTTTCTACCTCAGGGAGAAATATGAAATTCGAACCTCAATTCTTGCATTATTGTGTGTTGTTTCATCAATATTTTATCCCCTTTCGAGTGTAATTTCTGAGACCCCCGAGCTGTGGCAGGTGGTTGTCATTGAACCAGAACTAATCAGCCAGGTTCCTCATGATGATTCAGCGTTTACTCAAGGCCTAGAGATTCACGATGGAAAGTTCTATGAAAGCACAGGCCTATACGGTGAATCTAGCATCAGAATTGTAAATATGAGTACAGGCCAAATTGATACGCAGTACAACCTATCTGATGATTATTTTGCTGAGGGTTTAACCATTTGGAATAATTCGATTATCCAACTAACCTGGAAAGAAAATATTGCATTTATTTACGACCTCGATTCATTGCAGCAAATTGGTAGTATTTCTTACCAAGGAGAGGGCTGGGGAATCTGTAATTCTGATGAAAATGGGCTGTGGCTTTCGGATGGCTCAGGCCATTTAAGAAATTCCAATAATTCAACAATTTCATTCAACAATTCATTGGAAGTATTGTTAGGCGGTGGGCCAAGTGAGCGCTGGAATGAATTGGAGTGTATCGACAATAACGAATACATACTAGCAAACAAGTGGTTCGATGACTCGATTTATTTGATTCAAACCTCAAATGGTTACGTCTGTCAAAAGGTAGACTTTAGCTCGATTCGAGAACAATTTGAACCAGAATCTTCTGGGGTGTTGAACGGAATCGCCAAAGATCCTGAAACCGGCAATTATTGGGTTACTGGCAAAAATTGGTCAAATTATTATGAGGTCAACATCGAGTTTTCAAACCTCTCAACCAATTGTCAAATTAACTCCTCAATTAGCCCTTCAGATGATTGTTTAGATTGTCATGAAGGTAATCAATTTGGGCCATTAAATCGATCTTTAGTACTGATTTCAGTACCTCTGTTATGGCTCATTTACACGTCAATCTCAAAGCGGCAAACTGAGAAGCCGCCGGTTGTCAGGAAGGATGAGCGGGAGGGTGGCGAGCATGTCTGATGAGTCTGAATCAAAGAGAACTCGCTTTGAATGGTGGCTGGAAGATCTTTCTACAGATCCAGCCACAAGAGTCGCAGGCGCAGTATTGATTATCTTTGGAAGCATACTTGGAGTTATGACAGGTAGCCTGCACATTAGTGCCGATATCGGAGAGGTTCTAAGCGGGCAGCTCGACGATTCCGGCCTCAAGGCTGATGTTAACGGAGCAGTATTTGCGGCGCTCATCAACAATTCATCTGGAGGAGATGGTATGGAAGATGTGACCGTGATTCTCTACGATGAAGAAAATCTTGAAATCGGCAGAGATATTACAGATTCAGGGGGTCGATTTTCTATTCTCGATGTCTCCAGAAAATCCTCAATGATTGTTGTCGAACATCCTGATCATATTACTCAACGAATTCTATTAGTTCCAGGAGATCATACTCAGATTATTGTTACTCTTTCAGAGGGAGAAGGAGTCGAGGAAACCGATATGCGAGGAGAGAGTTTTCTAGAAGAATCAGTTCTAATTACAACAATAATCGGTGCAGTAACTCTTCTTGCAGGAATTGCGGGAATTCTCGGTGGGGTTGAAGCCTACAATGGTAAGAGTCACTTTCGTACCCAATTCTTGGCTTATCTTGGCCTTTGGAGTCAAGGGCTGATGTTCATTGGCCCTCTATTCATTTTGATGGGTATGGGTCTTAGTTATCTGAGTCGAAAACAGTTTGGATTAGTGGAGGGTTAACTTGTACCTAATCACCATCGAAGGAGGTGATGGCTCCGGTAAAGGCCTAGCGACCAAAGTTGTCGGCGAGGTGCTGGAAAAGGAATTTTGTTTCACTTCGGTTGAGATTACAGGAGAACCTCGTCGTGACCACCCATTGGGTAGACTTGCTATAGATTCAGTTAGACAAAATACCCATACTCCTGAAGAAGAAGCAGGATTCTTTGCAGCAGATAGAGTGGACCATTCTCACGGTTGGATACTTCCTCGGCTAGAAGAAGGTAGGATTGTTGTAAGTGAAAGAAATGTCCATTCTTCACTAGTTTACCAAGGTATTGTTGGCTCATTAGGGGTTGAGAGAGTTGCCCAAATTAATTCTGCAGCACTAATTCCTGATCTTTGCATATGGGTAGATTGTGATCCAGAGGTGGCAATGAAGAGGATACAATCTGGAACGCTAAGGATGATGTCAGATAAAGCCGAATACTTCGAGACTACAGAATTACAAAAAGTCATTCGAGCAGGTTACGCATCCTTACTTTCTGGTGATATTGAGATGCCTACTCCATTCGATATGGGAGCCATAATCGGGCCGGTATCGAATGAATCTACTGAGAAGGAGTTTCGACGGAAATTGACACTACATGTGAGAAAGTTCCTCCATTCTCGTCCAACTCCAATTAACGTCTCTACTGAAGCCATTGAACGATTCATGCTCAAACGCCTAATCAAATCAACAAAAGGTCAAACGGTGTTAGATGGTTTAGGTGTCGAACCAGCTAGGAATCTGGATGATTGGCTAGATGGTAAAGCACCTTGGCGTGTTCTAAGGGATGCACAAAATGAACATTCTATGGCACTTGATGAGATTTCAGAAGATGAGAGGGTCGATGTCCCAAAGTCTGTTTTAGCTCACTCAATATCTTCCATTTGTGGAACTTTGGCTTTACTTCCTTCAGCAGACGTCAATGAGTTACGCGAATCGCAAGGCCCAGTTAGGGCAGTTTCTGATTCTCATTGCCACAAGGTTTTGCGATTCTTTGCAGATAGGAGCAAATGGGTAAACCAACACAAGTCTTTGCTGGGTAGAGATGCAGCTCGAAATCAGTTAAGAGATGAATCTCATTCTTTTGGGATTCTCGCTCTTGTCCTTTGGCCACTAAGGAAGGCCCTAGCAAAGTGGATAGCAAGCAATCCAGATACCCATCCTCGTTTTGCGATGGGACAAATCGTACGTTCTGGCGAGCAACCAAATGCAGTCCGAGATACAATCGAAAGATTGGCGATTTTAGGTAACGGGAAAACCAATTCGCCTCCACCTGCCGGAACAAGTGGTTTGGTAGCTTGGTGGCAAGGAAATTAACCCTCAAACCATGCGTAGAGTAGCATTTGCCGGAAGACTAACCTCTTCCGCACTTTCGAATTCATTAGGTCTAGCAGAAAACATAGCTGAGAAAATCCAACCTCCAATGAATCCGGCAGGAATTCCTGTTAGTATCCTCATAGTATTAGTCGACTCATATGATGTAAGTAACTGAGTGAACCCATCTATCGCCATAGGACCGAGCCCTAATCCGATTATTACAAACATCAACATCATTCTACGATCATCGTAGTAAAATCTCTCTAATGATTCATCAGAGAACATTGACAGGAAGGTATCTCGCACTGTCCATCTGTTCAAGCCCCTTTGCTGCCAGAGTAAACAACAAGCAACGAATCCGAATAGAATTCCAACATCACGTACACAGACTGCTAACTGGTTACCATTAATTTCCCAAGAGCGGTAATACTTCTGATGACAGTTTAAGTCGCCTATGGCGTAAACAGTTGCTGCAATTGGATTTAGGTCAGTCCATGCAAAAGTTCCCCCATTTGCAGATTGGTTATGCCCTGCATGTTCGTAATCGCTATTGTCATTATTTCCCCAAGACCAAGTTCCGTCAATTGTGGCATAGTCAAATCGATTAGCGCGTCCTGAAAGGTCTGGAATTGAATCTGTTGGCAACATAAGTGGAATTAAAAATAGCAGAATAAGATAGGTTCCTGCGATTGCTGCGAAGTTACGGCCAACCTTGGATTCTCTCTTCCTATCTTTACGCCCATTCTTGAATTGACCTTCCTTGGTGATGGCCATTATACCGTCGATGGGTTCTATCCCCATGAACCTATCCGCCGCATGATGGTGGAGGTACGTGTGCGCGATGCCTTTGCTATATCCGTCGTAATTGGAATGATGGTTACAGTCATGGGTTCAATGATGGCTTTCTTTGCTAAAGGGATGGCTGAGGACGGAGTTATCCCTGCCTTGAGGACAGGTTTTGTCCTCGGTTTAGGTGTTGGCGCTGTAGTCCTAATGTTTGCTTTGGCAAGAGTACGTAATCACGCTGAAAAAGGCCAAGTCAGAGAAAAAGCTCGTGCTGCTGAAGTTGCAGCATTAAGAGCCGAGATGTCTCATCTCTCTGATGAAACAGATGGTGCATGGGATGTAGGAGAACGAATCCGTCGTGAGAGAGGTGTACTAACCTTCGACATGCATGGTCTTGATGCACCGATGGCCGCTGGTGCGACGGAGAAATTACTTGGGATTCGTAACAGTTTACAGAGGGTTAGAATTGTAACTGGCAGAGGAGAAATTCTGCATGAAAAATCTGCCGACCCTGGCATACGTCCTGCAGTATTGCAAAGATTACGAATTGGAGCAGAAGCGGTTGATTGGCAGGTGTTAGAAAAAGCTGGCTCCATCACTCTAAGACCTATGGGAGTGCCTCCTACAAATGCTCAGAGAGCAAGCCGATTCGCAATTTTTGTGATTCCAATGTGCACGGTTATGGGATTCACATTTCGAGATCTTGCGGGTTCTACTATGGAAGACCAAGGTCTCGCATTCGGTGTAGTTGCTGGTATTCTGCTGACAGCTCTTCTATCGAGTTACAGAGATCGCTCAGGGTGACTATTGTGAGTAATCTGGAACTCCTTCACAACAGGCTTCGACAACTCTCCTACATCGCGGACATTCCATGTGTTGTCGCATAGGAATTGCCGCTCCGCGAAAGCCACATTCGCACATAATTGCTGAGCAATGGTCGTGGTCCATGCAAATGCGAGTTATCCTCAGTCCAAATTGATTCCTCAAGAATTGAGGTCTTCCAATTCCTCTTGTAAATGCTCTGCTAACCAACTGTGAAGCGCCTCACTGCCCATTTCAACAAGTGTTGAATTTAGGAATGCAGCGATTAGAGCATCCTTCGCTTCTTCTGTATCGAAGCCTCTGGATTCTAGGTAGAACATTTGGTCTTCATCTACCGGGCCATTAGCAGTCCCGTGTCCACATCCTACTACATCGTGTTCGCTAACTTCGAGTTCAGGAATTGAATCAGCTTCGGCCTTATCGGATAGAAGCAGATTGTGGAATAGTTGACCTGCATCTGCTCCTCTCGCACCCTTTGCAACTCGAAGCATTCCGGTACCTACTGTGCGAGAATTCCCCCCACAAGCAGAATGCCAGTCTAGACGACTGAAGGTTTCTGGAGCATCGTGGTGAATCTCGATGTGATGGTCGAGGTGCATTTCTTTGGCGGATAGAATTGAACCTAGCACGTTTAGGTGTCCACCTGTTTCACCCATTTTGTATCTCAAATCCGCCTTTGTTCTCTCACTACCAGAACTAACAGTTCCTGCCTTTACTTGTGCATCGCGCCCGATTGCAATACTATCCACTCTGAGTAGAATCCCAGTATCTGTGTGACCAATTACGACATCATTCAGTATGCTGCCGTCGCCGATTCTACCCGTGCGAAGAAATCCTGTCCAGGGGGCGGCTCCACTAATTTGAGTGATTAATTCGAATTCACAATTTCTTCCAATATCCAAAGTCAAATGTAGAGCACAATTAGAATCTCCTGTATCGATGTCTAACATTATAGGTGAATTAGAAACGAAATTGTTCTCGACCCTCAAGGTATAGACCGACTCTTTTGCTGCGGCTCGAATGAAAGAGGCAGTAACCTCATCCGACTCAGGCAAAACTTCTGCTCCCACAACTCCTTCTTCAACAGAGATTCCTACTAGTGCAGAACTATCATCCAAATTTGTCAAGGTAAGTTTGGGTGAGGCTGCGATTGGAATCTCATCTAAGTCACCACTTGGATGGACTCTTTTCCAAGGTGTGTAACGCCAAAGATGGTCAGCCCTGTCCGGCTGGTCTAGTGACTTATACAGGCTTGCAGCGTCCAAGTAACCACCCCGATCAACCAATGCTTCCTTCCATTTCAAGGGCCATCAATTTGTTGAGTTCAACCGCATACTCCATCGGCAATTCTCGGGTAAAGGGTTCGAAGAATCCATTGACAATCATTGCCAATGCTTCTTCCTCCGAATGCCCTCTGCTCATCAGATAGAATAATTGTTCATCACTTACCTTGGATACACTCGCTTCGTGTTCGCAGCGAGCGCTTGGGTTTGCAACTTCCATAGTAGGGTAGGTGTCGGAGCGTGATCCATCGTCAAGGATTAGGGCATCACATACAACATTCAACTTGCAATTCTCCGCCTTGGGCGATACTGAGACCATACCTCGGTAGGAACCTCTACCTCCGTCTTTTGAAATCGATTTTGAGAGGATCTTTGAGGTTGTGTTACTCGCAAGATGGTGAATTTTTGCACCAGCATCTTGATGCTGTCCTTTTCCGGAATAAGCGACCGAAATCACCTCAGCGTGACTTCCTTCTCCTTTGAGAATAACAGCCG
Organism: Euryarchaeota archaeon UBA105; assembly: GCA_002496905.1. GTDB lineage: Archaea > Thermoplasmatota > Poseidoniia > Poseidoniales > Thalassarchaeaceae > MGIIb-O1. The sequence continues at coordinate 11,952 of DALV01000121.1, forward strand.
GATACTTCATGGTCAACTTACTGCCGATGTTTCCATCAACCCATTCTATCTTGGCATTTTCATGGGCGATTCCACGCTTTGTTACAAGATTGTAGACATTGGTACTCCAATTCTGTACTGTACTATATCGAATGTGTGCTCCAGGGAGGGCAATTAATTCGACCACTGCTGAATGCAGAGAATCTGTGGAATAGGTTGGAGCAGTGCATCCTTCGACATAGTGGATACTGCTTCCCTCATCGGCAATAATCAGGGTTCTCTCGAACTGACCCATGTTCTTGGCATTGATTCGGAAGTATGCCTGTACTGGCAATTCAACATGAACTCCCTTTGGAACATAGATGAATGAACCACCAGACCATACTGCTGTATTTAGGGCGCTGAATTTGTTATCTTGATACGGAACTACAGAACAAAACCATTTCTTGACAAGTTCAGGATATTCCCTGAGGCCAGAATCCATATCTAGGAAAATCACTCCTTGTTGCTCTAAGTCCTCTCGAATTGAGTGATAAACCGCTTCTGACTCATATTGAGCAGTTACGCCAGATAGCCACTTTTGTTCTGCTTCTGGGATACCCAATTTGTCGAATGTATTTCGTATGTCCTCTGGTACATCTTCCCAATCCTTTTCTGTGGCATCGGACGAACGAAGATAGTAACATACTTTATCGAAATCAATCTCTTCCAACATCGACATATTCCCCCAGGTTGGCATAGGTCTGTTATCGAAGTGATGGAATGCTTTAACTCGTATTTCTGTCATCCACTCTGGCTCGTTTTTGAGAGCAGAAATATCTCGGACGACTTGCTCTGAAAGTCCGAAATCGAAACGGATTGTAGCATTCTCAGGGTCATGCCAGCCGGATTTGTATTCGCCTACTGCTTCACGTGCTTCTGTTGCTGCCATAATTTCCCCTCACGTTCTTCATTTCATAATTAGGCGGAATTTTCCGCTTCGGTTTCCAACCACTCATATCCTCTTTCTTCTAACTCAAGAGCTAGTTCAGGGCCACCCGACTTGACGATTCTTCCCTTGATTAAGACATGCACCTTGTCAGGCTGGACATGCTCTAGAATACGAGAATAGTGTGTGATGATTAAAGCGCCAGAGTCGGTTCCACGAACTGCCGCATTAATGCCTTTTGCAACAGTTCTAATTCCATCTATATCCAGTCCTGAATCTGTCTCATCTAAGATTGCTAACTTCGGTTGAAGTAGCATTAGTTGTAAGATCTCAAAGCGTTTTTTCTCGCCGCCGCTGAATCCATCGTTGACGTATCTACCTAGGAATGAACGATCAATATCAAGTTCAGTCATGGCATCCTTTAGGGTTTTACGGAATTCAGCACCTTTTGCTACATCCTCCCCTCTGATTGCGGCTACAGTCTTTCGAAGGAAGTTGCCGACTTGCAAGCCTGGAACTGCCTGTGGGTATTGGAACGAAAGGAAAACTCCCTCTCTGGCCCTCTCCCATGGCTCCATTTCCAATAGGTCACCTCCATCGAGCTCCACTGTTCCATCTGTGACGTCGAAGTCTGGATGACCCATGATTATGTTCGCAGTGGTTGTTTTTCCACTTCCATTTCGGCCCATAATGGCGTGGATTTCACCAGCGGGTATCTCGAGATTTATTCCGCGGAGAATTGGTGTGTCGTCGATTCCAGCATGTAAGTTACTGATTTCGAGGACCGGTTTGTCGGATGCCATTGTTATGCCTCAGTATTTGGTATGAATCGCCCCTTTTGAATGCGACCGTCATAGACGGTCGTTGCATCAAAGCAAAATATGGTCAATCAAAAGTAGGAGTGACACACCCCGTGTGATGTGGAAGATGGAGACGAACTAGCCGAAGCATATCGCCTACAAGTTGAGGCGATTATGGAAAAGGAGGCGGAAAAGAGGGTATTAGAGGCGAACGACCCGGCAGAATTGGATAGACTCCGTTCCCTTTCTCTTCTCGAATTGGTAGAATCCGACCACACTGACCTCATTCCCGCTTTGATGTCTAGATTAGGGCCTGTGAGGGCGGCACTCGATGGCCATGGTGGGGGGCTAATTTTAGCAAAATCAGAAATTGAGAAATTGCATACCGGCACTGATGCTCTATCTTTGGTCATCGATTTGGACGGTGCTTGTGTGTCTTGTGGGGCAGCACCGGGGACTCTGAAAGGCATCCAGAATGATTTATTGATGGATGATGAAGTGGTAGCAGTGCGTTTTTCTTCTAAGATGTTAGAATGGTTTGATGATTTACAGCGAGAGTTTGTCCTAAAACATGGCGGAGTTTCATTTGTTGAGGTGTGATATTGGACGCTGATAGACTCGACGCACTTCGTTCTGCTCACGAGGCAGATGGAGCGCGTCGTTCCAAACGCCACTCGGTTAGAGTAGAAGATTATCTAGAGGTTCTACATGAATTAGAACTGGTCGAAGGTAGGGCAAAGCCTGCACGAATTGCAGAATCATTAGCAGTCGCTCGACCCTCCGTAACCAAGATGTTGCAAAGACTAGACGAAGAAGGCTTGGTCGAGTACGAACGCTATCATGGGGCATTACTCACTGAAGAAGGCAGAAAAGCAGCGGCAAATTTGCGAGAAAGACATAGCCTTCTAGTCAGATTTCTAATCGTTCTTGGAGTAGATGAAGAGACTGCACATATTGACACAGAGGGTATAGAGCACCATTTTCATGATAAGACCCTAGAGGCTCTCAGAAAACTGGTCGAAAAGGCGGAGACAGACCCCGATTGGTGGGAATCTCGGAATCGATGAACGCTAGATAGATTCTAATTTAGAAATAGCAGATGGTGCGAAGCCGAGTACTGTTACTTCCTCGCCCTCGACTAGCCTAGTATCTTGAGAGGCAGCACCTGCCAAATCATATGCTCCTGCCTTTCCTTTCCACGACTCACTACTGACTAATTCAATGAGTCGCTCTTGAGATAATTGATCGAATTCAACAACCGCTGATTCTGTCCAAATATCTGCACTCCATCCACCGTGCAGAGAATGTTCACCTTGGCCATTCGGAGGGTATACTAGGGCGGTTGAGGACCATACTCGATGTCGCTTTCCAGAAAGCCTCAGCAACATAGCCATTGCGTGTTGCTCATCCTCAGGTTTTCCCATTGGCATTAATGGATCATCAGGATCGGCAACAATGGTATCTGAAACAACTACAATATCAGCTACTTCTTTCCCAGCCATTTGGCTTACAACACCTTCTCTAGCGGCTGCTTCTGCCTTGGCGGCACAAGTAAACTCCACTTGTTCATTTACCGGAGCACCCCAACGTGGTTTTGGTTCTTCGAACAATAATGCCGCTGCAATTATTGGGATTTTTGGGAATCTTTCTTTCAACCAAGCCAACCGCCTTTCAGAAGCAGATGCTAAATGCAATCTGCGCATAATTCGACCTCATAGATCTATTCGCAGTGCACAGATTGGACAGCGAGTCATCTTTAGATCGAATGCGACATCAAAACGACTACGGCATTCGGGACAAATTACTGGCTTGTTCATGGGTGGCAGTCCAGGTAAGGGTGGCGCATCTTCCATAGGTGGTAATGGCTTGGCAACTATTCCGTCATTTGTCGGAGATTGTGTTAAATCGGGTACTGCCGGAGGTATTGGGGCTCCTTCCTGTTGTGTTGCTCGTCGTTGTCGTCTATCTCGTCTTGGAGATGTATTGTCGACATCCGCTCCTACAACTTCGACAATGGAAGAGGTATCTATTGTTTCAACGGGAATATCCTCCTCATCGATTACATCTACTACATCATCTTCTAGCATGATGATACCTTGAGCTGTTTTCCGTCTTCGCCCCCCCATCCAACGTATTGCACGAGTCGACATTACTCCCAAAACAATGGTGCATAGTAATAGAACCGCAATTGCGACCCCTCCGACTAAAATGTTGAAACTTCCTTCATCTAAACCAAGCTGGAATCTTAGGTCTTCTAGAATATCTGTTGTCCCAGAATTTGGTTTAGTATCATCGATTACTGCCCTTATCACCCACCCTTGGGTTGAGGTGTGAATTATTACTGCCTCACCACTGTCCGGTGAACGACTAACTGAATGTAGCCAGCCATCAGAAATTCGATTTGATATTGCCATCCAAGGACTCTCTGAATTAATCATCCCATAGTGAACTTGAGGGCCTCCTGGGCCTACCATATCGTGCATTAATTGGATTCCTCGAGAGGTTTCTGTGAAGACGATTTGAGATAAGCCTCTAGCAGATATTTGCATAGATGAATTGTCTAAGGTACTGAAGGTGTCGTCAACGATACGAGTAATTAGCTCACTAGTTACTCCCGAACCCTCTTTCCAAGCAACAACTAACCTATCTTCGTCATCTATTGTGTCCACCTTCATCTGGGGTAAAGATGCATGGTCTCCAACCGCCTTCTTGTATGTCCAAGATGATTGCTTAATGTCTCCATGTGCGTACCAAAGACCTAGTCGATCATTCCCTGTAGTATCATTTCGCATTGATTGGTATAGGATATGACCATCTTCGTCACCATACTCGATTTGTACTGGGTCTGTGTATCCAGCTACTACATCAATGTCCGAAATTGCATTTGGTGTTAGTCTCCAATCGGTAGAAGATGTGGGAGCGTCTGCTTCCAAGATGAAGATACTAGTTAGATCCTGATAAGTTCCGCCAGTCAGCAAGTCGCGATGATATCCTGCAACCAATAATTTTGTTCCATCGACATCGATGTCAACACCCCAATATTTCCCATCCGATAATAGAATTGGATCCATCAAGTCTTGAATTGGTCGCATCTCACATGCTGAGTCTATTGTTGAGTATGAAACCGTCTGCTTCAGATAGCCACTCGTATCTAGGAAGCGACGAGTCCAGACTATGTGTGCGATACCATCGGAGGTAGGTGCAGCGACAAAATCACCAGACCATTTTTCTTCCAGCAAATTTGAGCAGGCAGTCATTCCTTTGTTGGAGTTGAGCCTGTAAAGTGCTAGTCCTCCATCTTTCGAGGTTACAACAATTCCTTCTCCATCTAAGTCGATTAGATCGACGGGAGTTTCTCCTGTCTGGAAGTTCAATGCTCTACCTCCAGAGACAGTACTCTTCTCGATTAGACTACTCCATTCTGCTTGATTGTTTGACCAATCTATATCAGATAGAACAGGGCCACTAAGGCTAATTCGGAATTTGAATGCGCCACTTTCTTCATATGTTTGGGCGAAGGAAATAGTCTGTTCCGAACCGCCCTCGATCCTAGGGATTGTAGTTGAGGAGGTCAGTTCCCATCCTCGTTCAGTGTAAAGGTGGAGTTGAGCCTCAATTTCTTCAGCAGCCGATGAACCTAAGTTATTTACACGGGCGTTAATTTGGAATTGCTCTCCAGGCCTTGGGATTGTAGGAGTGGTGGTAAAGGCCCCGTTCGAAAATGCCAAATCCACGCCCTCGGGCCTTTGGATAACATCAAATTCAAGGCTCTGGTCATTATTTGTCTCATCGATTTCCAATATTGCATCCCCTGGGTCCAAGGCGATACTAATCTCACGTTGACCAACCGTTAGAGGATTCCAGTAAAGGGTGACATCAACAATATCACCTGAGTCGATTGTGGGTATTGTTAACTCATATTTTCTCGTACCATCTTCTAGTAGGTAGACAACTACGTTGGTAGCCGATTGATCTCCATCATTACGAATTTCAGCACTTACATCGACGAAGGAATTAACATAAGTCTCAGATAGTGGTATACCCCATTCAGATACAGTAATACCACTTCTAAACATCAAGTCAGGAGCAGGGGGTTGGTTGTCAATTTCCAAAGTGACCCTTACTTCCTCAGACCGAACGCTTGTGCCACTAACAAATCGTAATGATATGCGATGAGAACCGTCTGGATGTGGGGTGGAATCCCAAATAAAATTGAACATATCTGTTGTTCCGCCCGACCCAGAGTAGGTTCGTTCGTCTACCCAATCTTCCTTTCCTATTCGCCACTGTAGGGTGCCACCGTTGACGGTTTCATATTCGCCTTCAAATTGCACATTACCTTCGACTGAATTTTGTCCACTTGGACTATCCAGTGTTAGTCCTACACGGCCAATCTCGTGATTTTGTCTTTGTTTATTGCTCCATTGATCCCATTCATTGCGAGCCTGTACTGAGATTTTTATTTCCAAGGCGTTTATTTCATCCTCTTCGAAGTCAGGAATGGTGAAATCAGTAGTCCAATTTACCGTGCCTTGAGCTGTGTGCCAATCGACAAGGATTTCTTCTTGAGTTGGAGATCCTTCCGGTTTGTGGGTATAGGTAATCTTGACCTGGACTTCTTCTACAGTACCATTTGTCTCCGCGTCTTTGTCGATGTGGCCTCTAACTGAGTATGTCTCTCCTTCTACCAACCAAGAATCTTCAATCGGCCTTTCATAGACTAGCCAATCACCCTCTCCAGGAGGTGGTGGTTCTGTTGTGTTTCCACCCGGATCACCTCCTCCGCCTTCTCCCAAAAGGGCAGATAGAATTAGATTCCCATCAATGATTCCGAAGCCATATTTTTCATTCCACGTATCGGAAATATCTGGCTCGGAAGCCTCGCCTTTAGGTTCGGAATTTTCTCTCAATAATTCCTTGACATCGGCAGGATCAAGGTCCAGTCCTTCTTCTTCACTAATTTGTAAAATAACCGCTACTAAACCAGCAACCGCGGGACACGCCATACTCGTCCCGCTCTGTTCCGTGTAACTATCTTCAGCAAGCGGTTTTGGTGTGCCGGGTAATTGACTAGATGAAGCGGCGTGCGCTGCAGACATAATATCGCTTCCAGGAGCTACAACGTCCGGTTTGAGTTCCTCTTCTCTGTCATCATCCCCATCATCTTCTCTTGGGCCAGAGTTAGAGTATGATGCGATTGAATCATCGCCCCTATCGATGGTGTCTTTATCATCAATAGATCCCACTGTAATTGCCTGATCTGCGGCTCCTACAGAGGTGACTCTTCTTCTTCCATCATTACCAATCGCTGCGACCGGAACTACGCCTGCCTCAGCCGCTTGGTTCACCGCACGGGCGTCTGCAGCAGTCCCGTTATCTCCAGGGTCATCTCCATTAGGATCGCCAAGACTTCCAAAAGACATTGACATGACTTGTATGCCCTCGCTAGAATCATTGTTGCCCCAGTCGGTATCTACATTGGCAGCAACCCAATTTATTCCCTTTAGCGTGGCAGCTGAATTTGTACCTCCTGTATCAGTCATAACTTTGACATCGACAAGATATGCACCCGGGGCATAACCCTGATTGATTCGTCTTGAGTCACCCGTTCCCAGTGCAATTCCGGCTACATGTGTTCCATGTCCATCTCCATCATCTGGGTCGTGTGTCCCCTCATTATTACAGTCATTTTGATTTAATGAAGTGGCATCACAACCGGCAATCCACTTCGGGTCTGCAAGATCATCAGGATCATTCTCGTTGTCATCGTTATCATCCGAGAAATCGTCTAAAGAGAAATGTTCGTTATCCACTCCTGTATCGAGAATCGCGATAACAATCCCAGAACCATCATAACCGAAATCTCTCATAGTTTCGTCATATCGTTCAGAATCCCTAACTTTCGAACCTCGAGTAGCAGTATCTAGGAATGGAACAATCACATTCTGTTCCTCAACCATAACAACTCCATCTAGTTGCCAAATCTCAATTAGAGCACCAACTGGTACGTGGTCGAGAACTATACTATCTAGAATATCCATTTCGAAGAACCAAGACCCATCTTGTTCCCAACCATGAGATTCGAGAACTTCTCTAAGAGCGGCAGTGTCACTAGGTCCAGGATGCCAAGCATAATCGACAACAATTGCGACAGTGGGTCTACCATCTAGGCCGATTATTGCTGTAGATGAGACGGATTCACGTTGGCCTGCAATTATTCTTTGCAGACGATCATCCATACCATCAGAATCTAAATCATACCAATAGCCGAACCACCATCCCTCGTCCTCAACAGGGAATCCTGCATCGAATGGTGGACTTCGAACGGAACGGTCTATCGGGTCGCAAATTACCTCTCCACACATTAGGGCAGGGGGCCAATTTCCCGGCCTTTCTTTTGGAGTCAAATCTTCAGTTTGACTGGTAGTGGATGCAGACACCCCCATTCCCATATCCATGACTAGAATCATGGCAACTAGTACTAGCGGAGTGAGGTTTAGGCGTCTTCCAGACATGGCTCTGCAAGCAGAGCCAGCAAAGTTCGGGGTATAAGCCGAACCCGTACAAGACCCATCAAGGCGTCTTCATGGCCACCCGATGTGGTTTTTGGAATGGGCGCATTTTAGGGTACAATTCTGTCCAGAAATTACAGCATGGACCTCTCCATTACAAACAGGACAAAGTACCTGTTCTGCAAGTTCCTCCAACCATGCTCTTCGGGTTTCAAGTTCATCACCTTCTTCCCTTAGTCTCTTGAGTATTCTAGCGGCCTCCTCCTTCAAGCCATCCCCCGCTTCTGACCAAGGGTCTGATTCGAGGCTCCCCATCTTCGCAGTGGCCGCATCTCTTACCGCCTTGGAGGCAGCAGAACCAGCAATGGAAATATCGCTAGAATCATCCAATTCGGAGGGTGCACCTCTTGCGATTGGCCTTGCTAAAATCCAAGCGAGCATAAAGCCTCCAAGATGGGCCATGTGTGCTACATTTGTTACTGATTGACCCGCTTCGATTTGATACATATTCCAGACTTCAATACCTAGTCTGAAAGCTACAATTCCCCAAACGGGCCAAGCACGAATGAAAAACAGTAGTGGGAATTCAATTCTATCGTTTGGCCAGCATGCCATGTAAGCGCCAAGAATACCGAAAGCAGCCCCGCTTGCACCAAGAGCGGGGCTTATCGAATCAGGATGGGTTAACACCCATGCGATATTGCCTCCTAATAGTCCTAGGAAATAAACCAAAATCCAGCGTTGTTTCCCCATCCTTTGTTCGAGAGGAACACCTGCTAGCGCGATCACCAATATATTTCCGAGAACATGTATCCAATTTGCATGCAGCCAAGCAGAGGTAATGAAGCGATGAATTTGGTCAGGAT
>DALV01000020.1 GCA_002496905.1 Euryarchaeota archaeon UBA105
CAATGTGATGTTTTCCTTATTCCCCTTAATTGTCCTAAAGATTCTTCCCGAGATAGTGTGAATTTAATCAATGGGTGGAATTATTTTGACTAGTCCAGGTTATCTTGAGTTACTCCGTAGTAACAAGACGTTCGCTCGCCTTTGGGGTTCGAACATGATTCTCTACATCGGAGATTGGTTTACTGTTCTAGCAATGTTTTTGTTAGCAGGAGATGCTACAGATAATTCTCCTTTAGCAATAGCTGGTGTTCTAGCTGTACGAAGTTTCACTTTTGCTCCTTTGGAGCCAATAACTGGAATGTTAGCAGACAGATACCCCAGAAAATACTTGATGATAATCGCAAATTTATTTTCTTTCGTCATACTAATATCATTCATCTTAACCGGCATTTTAGATAATCTATTCTCAGTTTATGCATTAACTATCTTATTGGTAGTCGGTAGAGCCATTTATGATCCGGCAGGAACTGCATATCTACCAACAATTTGCAACGAAGAAGAACTTCTGACCGCTAATGCTCTAGTCTCTGGAGGTTGGTCTGCGTCAATGGGAATTGGAGCCGGACTTGCAGGATTTATAATTTCAGAATATGGTTGGAAAACAGGTCTAATTTTTGATTCTGTGACTTTCATTATAGCTGCATTTGTAATATCAACGCTACCTCATGGTGGACCTGACCCTAATGAAAAGAAAACAGGCGGTCTATTTTCAATGTTCAGAGAAATTTTCTCTGGCTGGGGATTTATTATCAAAAGACCAGAAATCAGTAGAATTGTCATGGCAAAGGGCTTGTGGGCGACCGGAGGTGGTGCCCAGATTTTCTTACTAATCTTAATTGGAATGGACTCAACTCTGGGAGAAATATCTACGGGTGCAGCTGGAATCGGTGTTCTTTACATGGCTCGAGGCTTTGGAAGTGGATTTGGCCCATTAGTTACTAGACCGCTTATGACAGTTCAACGATATACTCCATACATCATCGGTATATCCTTGGGAGGTGCTGGAATTTTCTACACTGGAATATCATATTTTGAATGGGGAATGATTACCCTTGTTTTGGTATTCTTCAGCCACGCTTGTAGCGGAATTTCATGGGTATTCAGTACAACTTTACTTCAGCGCAGAACTGACAATGAATGGATGGGTAGGGTTGCTGGAACAGATAATCTCATCATTACATTGGTGATGGGTATATCTACGATATCGGCTGGGTATATTATCGAAGAGGAACTTCTTTCTTTACGAGAAACTTTGCTAATAACGGGGCTAATTCAGATTTCGGTAGGATTGTTATGGTTATTATTTTCAAGTCCAAAAGAAAAGAGATTTTTGAATGGTTAAATCTAGGATAGATGAGGGGATAATATGGCAGAGAGTAGATTAGTTTGGATTGATCTTGAGATGACCGGTCTGTACCCTGATGAAAATACGATTATTGAGATTGCAACGATTGTTACAGAAACCGATCTCTCGATAGTAGCTGAAGGTCCGAGTTTTGCCATAGATGTTGGAAAAGAAGAATTGGCAAAAATGGATGATTGGAATGTAAAACACCACACTGAGAACGGCTTGTTAGCAAGGATTGAATCAGAAGGTGTTTCGATGCAAAAAGCAGAACTTGAAACTCTTGAATTTCTGCAACAACATTGTTTTCCAGGGCAGTCTCCATTATGTGGGAACACTATAGGACAAGACCGACGATTCTTACGCAGATATATGCCAGAATTACACGACTTTTTCCATTATCGAAGTGTTGATGTCACTAGTATCAAGATTCTAGCAAGGGCTTGGTATCCTGATGTGAAGAATTGGCGAAAGAACTCAGGACATAGGGCTCTTGACGATATCAGAGGAAGTATAGAGGAATTAGCCTACTATCGTGATCAATTATTCCGAGATTAACCAGATTACTCAATAGCATGTCCTCTAGCGTCGGTAATCACTAGATTGACCCCTAGTCCAGTGCGGTGGAAGCAAATTAAATCAAGACCATGAATTAGATGCCCAGTCTTTGCTCTACCCAAAGCTCCGCTATCATCCAAATCCCTCAGTGGTCGTCTGACTCCATCAACATCATCGAACCAAGGAAGATACCCTTCTGGTGAGAATCTGATTCCAAGAATCATGTCTGTACCTTCGGTCCATTGAGAAGCATCTGCATCTGCTCCACTAGGGATAGCTGGTGCGTTTGGATGGGTGTGTAACCAATGGGTGAATCTACTTCCACGTGAACCTCTATCAGTTGAGAACAGCCCATCCATCCATTCCTCAGGAACATGGTGAACCTCGAATGAATCTCCTCGGTTTACTAGGTGAGGTTTTCCGAGCAGATATCCCTGTCCAGCGAATAAACCGGTTTCTTGATCTACTCCAGAGTATGCTTCTACTACTTCCTTCGGATTTGGCCGATTATTATCAGGGTCCATTCCTACTAGAATCTCGTCGGGTAAGGATTGGAATGTCCAATCAAGAATCGTTGCTAAGTTTTGGATTGGCATCAATAATACTGCAGCATAGGCGTCTCGATTTTCTAATGATTGGCTATTGTAACGACTAGCCGCCTCGTGCAACCAAATAGGAATCAATTCCTCCACACCTCATGATTTGCGAGTTGAAACTTGCCTATTGAACCATCAGCCCCCGCTGATTCCATCGCCTCATTTGCCGCGCTAGAACTACTAATTCCTAGAATCAACTTTGGCCTTTGTATCTTGTCGGAAGATACCAATTCAAGCAAGCTGCGTAGAACTTCTAGACCCTTTACCGGAGGGATGTAGTGGTCAAGAAGAAGTAAGTCTGGTTGGAAGTTCTCAATCCGTTCAAAGCAATCCATTGTATTCCAATATTGCAATATTTCCCAATCACTCAGGTCTACTCCACCCTCTACGAGAATCTTCTCTATGTCATAGGAGTCCTCGAATGCGAGTACTCGCATACTTACATCTCCTGGTGTTCCCACCATGGAGGGACATCGAACCAAGCCTCATGTTCGCCGCCGCGGTCAATAATCGGCAATGTCAGTTCAACCGACAATACCTCTAGCCCCGTGGCCGCACACGGTGAGGGGAGGTAGTCCATGCCAGATTCGGAAAATTCGAGCATCACTCCATTTCCGGAAGTGATTACATCCATCGGATTGAATTCCATTAGCATACGATATTCCGCGAATGAAGCGGTCGGCTTGGCATCATATCCACCATCTCGATATCGCACATCCATCGTCGCATGGCCAAGCCGCAAACCGGTCTCAGCATCACTCATCTCGACGAAGAGCTGCCCTCCGTTGCACGCACCAGTCCTCACGTCCACATGCAAAGTGGGCAAGCCGGAGATGTGCATTGGCCCACTACTTTCGAAAGCCATTTCAATCGACGGAGGAGAGTTCCAATTGGTAACCCAAAAACTCGAATCCCCCGAGGACAAAATCGGTTCGACATCCTCGGGCGGCCATGTTTCTTCGACATGCCAGCGTCCGTCATTTCTCTGCATCTGAACATATGACTCCGGTTCATCTCCAATCCCCTTCAGGTAATATTCGAACCATGGGAATAACTCAACAGCCCAATCAAAACGTGTCATGTTTGGATAGGCCTCTGCCCCGTATCCACTCGTCACTTCTGAATGTCTATCCGGTTGGTCGGGGTAATTGTGTGCCCACTGACCTGCTATGGTGCGGACGTTGATTCCCTGTTGACGAAGCAGTTCATGGGTAGGGAAAGCATGGTACGGATCGACGTTCCAATCCTGCATCCCCCAGACGATGTAAACGCTGCCGTTGTAATTATCAAGAACATCCTGCAAATGATATCTTTCATCCCAATAATCATTCCACTGGTCACCGCCAAAACCAGCCCCTAGCCATGTTGTGAAGGGACTAACAGGCCCAATTGCGTCGTCGCTGCACATGCGCATATCGTCCTCGGTTGCATCTGCGGTTGCACCTTCGTACAGAACATCGTAGAGCATCGCTCTAGCCTCAGATGATCCGTTGCGATAGAACATCTGCTGAACTCCAATCGAGCCAGATATTGGAACGATAGTCTTGAGATGTGGAGATGGGTTTTGAGCGGCTTCCCAATTAGTTGTTCCCGCATAGGACTTGCCCATCAATCCGACATTTCCATTTGACCAATTCTGTTCGCCTAGCCAATGAACTGCTGCTTGAATTCCTATTTGTTCACCTAAGCCTTTGACGTCTTGGCAATGTGTCGATTTCCCAGTTCCGAAAGTTGAGACTTGAGCTAAGGCGTAGCCATGAGGTACGAATTGGTCTAACACCCAAGCACCGACTCCTGCGTCAGGAATTGTATTCGGGTTGGAATCGTCACCTGCTACTCCTTCTCCTCCGAAGTCGTAGTAGGGATGGATTGTTGCAATTACTGGAACTTTGGTTCCAGGTTCTACATCTGGCATCCACAATGCAATGTGCATTAGAGCCGGTCCGGGATAGCCGACGTCTTGCTCACTTGGGGGTAAATCGACTTCGACAAAGTGTTCAGTAGGACCGGACCAAGTGTAGGGACCTTGTTCTGGGAGTTGGCTGCGTAGGCCGGTCATGTTGAGGTCCATTGTGTGGCGTTCGTGGACCGGGGTATTCCACCAGTCATCATCTTGTCCTCCGGCGATAGAAGGCCCTGCTGCAGTCCAAAGTGTTGACAAAATCAGCATCGAAATGATAGCAACAACTGCAACTCCTCCTCCCAGAAGAAAACGTGAATCAAACTCATCAAGTCTCTTAAAGAAATAGAAACTATTTCCGATAGAGTCTTGGATTATAGTGGCCTCTAAGACATCCTCATTGGAGTGATCATGGCCACAGCACTCCTCGCCCATCAGATTACCGACTTGGGTCTAGCAAATGAGACTGATGCTTCTACGAAGCATCACGCGCGAGGGATGAAATGCAAATCCAGCACTAAATGATCCCAATGAGGAGCGTAGGATTTTACCCGAACTCTAGAAGTTTCTGAAATTGAAAAATCGTGATCTAAATTTGATAATTTTGTGATAATTTCATCGACCCAAGATTGATGATCTGAGGCAGGTGCTATACCATGGATATGAAGAAAACCACCATCGTTCTTAAGGCAGTTTATCGCTAATTCAAATCCTCCTTCTGCGGTAGGCAATAATCCAAGTATTACTCTATCCGCTTGACCTGATAAATGTGGCGCAGTCATTCGATTATCGCCTTCATGAATAGTACATCTATTGGCTACATTGTTTCTGTCTAATGACCACTTTAGTGCCTTTATCGCATTTGGGTTCCACTCGCAACAATGAACATGGTTTACTTGGGATTTTACAAGCATTGGAAGTGAGTAATATCCAATCCCAGAAAATAAATCGACAACTGTTTCTCCGTTCCTTCCAACCTCTCCCATTCTACGACGCTCATTGACGTTACCTGCTGAGAACATACATTGGGTGAAATTGTATCCATAATCGATTGCATTTTCTCTTCGAACCACCCAATCGTCTTGACCGTGTAGGAGCTCGACAGTTGATTCGCGTTTTTCTCCAACGATTTCACCAATTTCCCCAACTCGTTTTACCTTCAGAGCAGATGCAATTGTAGACCATAATTCTGGTCCTCGCACATGATTCCAGGCTTCTTCTTTGAAGGACCTACGAGGCAATAGGACGACATCCGCAAATTTTTCCCATCGTTTTGGAAGAGACTCCAACAAAGAAGGATCAGCACCGTTCTGCTGAATCAATTGTCCGACGAATTCACGTAGTCGACCATGCGGGTCCTGCTCATGCATCGCTTCTCTGACGATGCATGCCTGATTCAGACTTATGGTATATGGCCGCTCATACGCGCGGCATGCGCCGCGCGGCAGTCACCTTGGTCCTGCTACTGATGATGCAAACAGTAGCCGCCGCGCCACCACCCGGAGACGCAGAAGTGGTCAACGACATATGTTCGACTTGGAATGGTGGAAATGGAATCTGCGACGACTACGATTCTGACCTAGATGCAACAGTTACTGATGAATGGGTAGAAGGGCAGGTTCGAATGGTTATGGAAACTGCTTCAACTATCGAGATGAGTATTGAATTTGGAATCTACGA
The DNA here is from genome assembly GCA_002496905.1 of Euryarchaeota archaeon UBA105. GTDB lineage: Archaea > Thermoplasmatota > Poseidoniia > Poseidoniales > Thalassarchaeaceae > MGIIb-O1. Next base: position 6,080 of record DALV01000020.1, read on the forward strand.
GCTACCAAGAGATGAATTGGGCCTTCTTGATCTCGACCTAGAGGGTGATAGCGATCCATCGAATGGAATCCCAGCAGATTACATCAGAAACTATCGTGAGTTAGCAAGAGGCGGGTCCTCTGTAGAAGACAAAATGATTGATTATGTTGAAGAATTAATCCAAGAAATTATTGATCAAAATTTCCCTGGGGCAACAATTGGCCCAATTCAACCAACCACTGAAATTTCTTTCTTTTCCCGTGAAGGAGCGGTTTGTACAATGAATCCCGACATCGACTCAGTCGATGAAGAATTAGACAGAGATAACAACCCATTCTTTCCACCCATTTGTTTGCGTTCCGCATTATCGCTAATCATCGATCCAACAAATATCGGAATGGACCCGAATACCGGAGATGTAGATAGGATGATGGAGGGATTAATGCTAATGGGAGGTGAGGTAACTTCGAATTTTACAACAATCGCATCTTCGGGACATTATCTCGAATACGTTATGATACCTCCCTCATTTGCTACAGTTTCTTCAGTTAATTCTCCAGCAGAAATTTTTCAACTAGATCAAAGCAACCAAGAGGATACAGGGGCAAGGATTTCAATCGACAATCTTGCAGGTTCTCCTTTGTCTACTCCTTCTATCGTCAACTTAGTCGCTACTCTAGATAGTGGAATTTCCCCACCCGATTGGCAAAGTGAAGCGGGGCCGTCTTTACGATTGGAGGTGTATGTAGATCTTAGAGACCGGATGAATAGCCGTCTTTATCTAAATATTTATGTTCATCATCTTAATGCTGATGTTCTTGCTGATTGGGGACTTAATCTCGAAAGTTCAACGATTAAATTAGACTCGGTCACTTCTGATGGAATAAGAATGTTTGATTCCGAATTGGATGTTGACGTTTATGATATGTTGACTTCTTTTCCTATAGAGTCTCTTTCTGAAACATTTACTGAATATCTCGGGGTGGATGTTCTATTTCAAACTCCATTTTTTTCTAATGCAGATGATTCAGGTGGATTAGATTTCATTCACACTCCAGGTTCCACATGTCAAGAAAATTTGGCTTACAGATATTGTTTGGAAAATTCTGGAGCAATGGCAAGTACCTATCCTGTGATTTTACAGACTGGTACTATTCCGTCTGAAATGCAGGTATCAAAAATTGTCAATCAGTTTATTCAACATGCAGAGGGAGATGTCTCAAGCCTAGATTTATCGATATTAACGGATGAAGATTTGGCTTCAATATTGAGTATATTGGAATTAGATTTAGAGATAGACTTCTCTTTCCTTAATGATGGGTTACCAGAAAATTTCCCCTCTACTGATACCAGTATGTATGTGCTATTACCCGAATGGTTAGATCTAGATGGATCAGATACAGATATCTTAGAATTTCATTCTAATTCTACTACAAATGAAAACCTGGGTATACGAGGATCTAGACCTTATGATTGGCAGCACGCGATTTGTCTAGAGAGTGGCCGAGGAGGGGTGGGTGATCCTACTGAATGCACCGATGATAGTGAGGATTTGATTTGTGGTTCGACCCAAGAAACCTGTGTGTCAATGGATGTAGATTTGGAAATAAAGAGGGTGGCAATAAGGGAGACAAAATCTGCTGTGGAGTTTGAATTTACTGCCGAAGTCACCCTTGAGATATACCGCCTCGGTCTCAACCTAGAAGAGGAAAACATGGAGATTAGTCCAATTCCTGCTGACATAATTCGTAGAATAATTGCTATTGGAGATAGAAAATCTGGGGGCTTATTGGCAGGTTCAAATCTACAAGCAACAATTCCCTTAGCTAGTGGAGATTATAATCTTGAGGTTTCGAATTCTGGCCTGATAGGTTTGTCTAATGCGCTTATGGATGAGGCGGAAATAGTATTCGAGGAGATAGAAAAAATAGGCTCCCAAGACCTTATTTTAGGTTCAGAAACTCTCAATTCAAGATTGGATATTGAACCGCTTCCAATCGCATTAGAAATACCGTCAATGGAAATGCCTTTGAATATGGAAATTAGTGATACTAACCCAATCGAGATAGGTGTCAGAGTTTCGACTTCATCGTTAAGCGTCGCTCTTATCCAGGGTGTCGAAGATGAAGTAAAGATTAGTTTCGCTCCGGCTATAGTTGAGGCAAATCCACTGGCATCTGCTTTCGCCGACTTAGGGCTTCAATTTTCCGATTTCGGAGTTAGCTCTGAGAGCGCAATATTCTATTCAGTTGTCCCACCGATCATGGAAAATACTCTATGGGGCTTAATCAAAAGTTCCGCTAGATTAGAAATTACAATGCCTGATTCAATTCGATTACTCGAATTTGAAAGTGAGAAAGGGCTGGGTTATGTTGAGGTAATTGATGGTAAACAGGTTCTGAGTTATCGAACTCCTGTTTGCCCCGAAGCGGAAAATTGGCCACAATGTTATCGTCAACATGATACCATATCTTGGAGCATTGAAGTGAGTTATATCTTCATTCTTGGTGAGGTTGCTCAATACATTTTGGTTATTCTTGTATTCTTAGGTCTAGCCATCAGTCGATGGCGACGACGAAGAAAGGCCCGGAAGGCTGCTTCCAAAACTGAAAAAGAGGCAATTGAAGAGAAAATGTTGGAATTGGAATTAGCCGCAGAAATGGGAGAATTGGAAGAAAAATTGGCTATTGAAAAGTCCAAAGATAACGAGACTGAATCTTCCAATTGGTGGGACCAAGACGACCCAGAATAATCATCCATGTAGGTGGTTGAATATTCGCTGTGCCAAAGCCTTACCAATTCCGGGAGTAGCAGCTAATTGTGCTTCTGTTGCGTATTCTATACCCTTCATTCCTCCGAAATGACGCAATAGTGATTGGATTTTCTTTGCCCCAAGACCCTCGACTTCTTCGAGTGGACTCTTAAGACCGCCCTTTGAACGACGTTTTCTGTGGTATGTATTGACAAATCTATGAGCCTCGTCACGAGCATAAACCAGAACTCTAGATTTTCTGTCTAATTTGACAGGATCTACTTCTGGACGCCAAAGTGTTTCTTCTTTCTTAGCCAATGCTGCAATTGGAAAACGGTCACCTAATCCATGGGATGTTAGCATTGCATGAATGTGTTTGAGATGAGTCTCTCCACCATCTAATAACAATAAATCCGGCCACTCTTGTTGACGCTTCAACCATCTTTCAACAACTTCTTGCATCATTCTCAAATCATCTTCAACATCGGTTTTCACGCGATATGTTCTGTACTCTTTTTTCGATGGTCTACCGTTTCGGAATACCACGGCTGCACCGACTCTCTCTTTACCCTGAATTTGAGCCATGTCGAAGCATACAATGTGGTCTAGTGAGTCGAACCCGTGCACCTTTGCGGCTTGGTCTGCAGCCATTTGTTCCAAGTTACCCGATCTCTTGCTTGACTGACGGGCTGCCTGAATTTCCGCATTAGCATCTGCCATTGCTCGCAACTTTGCCAATTCACCCCGCTGAGGATTACGTACTGTCACTTTCTTTCCTCTTCTTTCACTAAGCCAATCATTCATCGAATCAGTTAGAGGTGCTGGCACTAGCAAGGTCTTGGGAGGTCTACGATTAGCATAATGTTCCGACAATACCAGTGATACAGATGCCACTATGTCTCCACGATGAAGAACAGGGTAGCTTACTTGTCCCTGAATTACCCCATCTTGTGTGTGTAGAATCAATACGACTGCTACTTCACCAACTGAAGAGAATCCTACAGCATCACAATCTTGGTAGAATCTCGAGTGAATGACTTGTTGAGATAAGGTAGTATTTACTGCTTGAATCAAGTCTCTTTTTTGTGCTGCAACCTCGTAATCAAGTTCTGTGGATGCTCTGTCCATTTCTTCCTGTAAGGCCTCGATTAGTACCCCTGCATCTCCATCCAATACACTACTAGCGGCTCTAACCTGTTGGTCATATCCCTCTGGCTCTATACATGGTCCATGACAGAGTCCAATATGCATTGCAAGGCATCCACTAGGCAGTAGTTCCGGACAATCACGAATGCCGAATTGTGACCGAATTAGTCGAATTACCTGTTTTGCAGCACCAGCGTCTGGAAATGGCCCCCAACGCTGAGAATCCTTTGGAGGATGGCGCGTGTAGATTACTCTTGGATGTTCATGCCCAGTGAATGCGATGAATGGGTATGATTTGTCATCCATTAGCATAGAATTGTATCGAGGTTTGTGTTTTCTGATTAATTGCCTCTCAAGAATTAACGCTTCTGACGGACTCTGTGTGACAATATACTCTACATTGTCGGATTCAGCGACTATTTTTGGTACCTTTTCTCGTTTTTGTTTCACTGCAAAATAAGATCCTACACGGGAACGTAGATTTGTGGCCTTTCCAACGTATTGCACCCGCCCGTCAGCCCGCTTAAACAGATAGACTCCGGGCTTGCGCGGGAGATCGAGAGAGGCTGGATTGACTGCCATGGGCATGAGTCGGTAAAGGTCAACGCCCATGAACTGATGGCCTCGCTGAAGATACATGCTGAGCGACACACAGCGGCGCCTATTGCTTCGCTTGGCCGACTTTGGAGTTGAGGTAGAGAGTGCTTGGGACGCCCCAAGAGCCCTATCTCTCCCTGGGCTCGCGGAGCATCTCGGGCTAGTACGCTCGGCAATTCATACGCCTCTGAAAGAGTTGGAAGCTTCTGGCTTGATTTCTACTCGCTCGGCCCATGTTATCGGTGGAGGCCCTCGTCGTCGAACCGTCGTACATTTGACCGATTCTGGAAGACAAAGAGCCGAGCTCTTGTCCGAGGAAGAATTGCCTGAGAAATCCCAAAGTCTTGCTATTGGGCCAATTCCAAATCAGAACCAAATTCGTGGTAGAGAAGATGAATTAGATGCATTATTAGAGAAATTATTGGCTGGTGAAAATTTGCAATTAACCGGCCTTCCAGGAATCGGAAAAACTAGCCTTACACGCTCCGTTGCAGAGTTATTGATGGAGCGTGGATTCAAAATTCGATGGGCCACATGTAACTCTGACACCGATGCTTTTGCAATAGGTTCAATGTGGCTAGGTAAAGAATCCCCTAGAGATGCTGTAGCAATAGCATCTGCAGTAAGCGGGAAAAAAACCGCTCTAATTATCGATGAGGCGCAGGAATTGCATCCGCGTCACCTGAGTGCTGTTCATTCGCTACTTTCGGCCTGCGCTGAAACTTCCACAGGAGTTCTCGCAGCAGTACGCGCACCAAGCCCATTCGGAACTTTACCAGGTTTTGAAGAAATTAGAATACAAGGATTGGATACCTCTGATGCTGTCGAATTATTGCCAAAATCAATCGGCAGTGAATCCGCAGAACAGGTTGCAGAAGCATTGGGTGGACATCCATTAGCCTTGCATCTATGGTCTCCAGATGAAGACATACCAGAAAAAGGGCAAGCGGTACAGGAATTTGTTCAAAGTACCGTTTTGAGAAGATTAACCAACGAGGGTCTTGGTACCTTGGACGAACTTAGCCTCTCACCATTACCGCTATCGGTTGAGGAATTATTTGTTGCCGAAGGAATCTCAGAATTGGACGATTCGGCAGTTCTCAGGTGGATGCACAGCCTAGTAGAGCCCCATCACCTAATTCGCAATGTTCGACGAGCGACTGTGGATGAAGAAATCGCACGAAATCTGCATAGCAAAGCAGCGGAGATTTGGTCTACAAGAGAGGGTTTGAGGGCTCGGAGAATAGAGGCTCATCATCGTTTGAATTCAGGAGACGAACTCGATACAGAATGGCTGGCCGAAAATGTTGCAACAATTTCTCTCGAAGATAGTGCAGCAGCAGCTGTGCTAATTGATGATGCTATACAGATTAATGATGACGAGAATCTTCGCTTGACCGCAATCGATCTCGCCTTTGAGAGAGGTGAGCCAGATGTCGCCTCTGAACACTTAGATTCAGTATCAGACAGCCCTCAGAAATTACTCAGAAAAGCGAGGCTTGCTCGGCAACACGGGGATTTACAAGAGGCCGAAAAATTGGAACAATCTGCGCTTGATTCGTTATCTCCAGCCGAGGCAGTTAGAGCAAAAATTGCCTCCTTGGTTCGAGCCCATGATGATAGGTTACCCGGTCAGCCAACAAATGTCCAAAGTTCTCAAATTGAAGAAGTCAATTTGTCTAGACTTCCAAAAACTGATCTCGCATCTGCTAGTCTAGCACTCGACCTGCTTAGACACGCGGTTGCTGTAGAGTCAGGAAGCGTCGAAACCCTAGCCAACGTTCGTTCCTCTTTGGTAGCACAAATGGGAGAAGACCATCCACGATTGGCCTTGATTGATTTACGAACTCTAATCACTTCTCAAGCCGAGGGATCTTTGGATAAGGCTAGGAAATATATCGACTCGGAAGTAGAACAAATGGACAAAATAATTGCAATTCATATTGCACTTGAAGCAACCTCACCATCCCATCCCGATTGGCTAGTATCCGCCCACAATAATGCAATCGGAATTGAGTTGAGGCCTGAAATCCCATCTCACCGAAGATTACTCGCTCAGCGTTGGTATTGGAGAGGTGTGCTCGAGCCAAATATGCGGTTATCCCATTGGAGAGAAGCGATTAGTCGATTCAAATCTGCTGAGTGTCCCACTGCCGCTTCTGAGTTATTAGTCAGATTAACTCGCTCACTTTGAGATAAGCGAATCTAGCCGTCTATATCTCTGCGCCGATTAGTGTTCTAGTTTCGGCAATTCCATCGATTGCACGAACCTGATTCATAATACAGCGAGTAAGGTCATTATCATCATCGGCTTCGACTTTGACAAATAAATCATGCATTCCAAAAACAATCCACTGACCGCTTACATTAGCCAATTTAGAGACCTTGTCTCTGACCTCGATTTCACGTCCAGGCTCGGTTGTAATTAGTACAAATCCAACCGCCACAATTCAGACCTCCACTGCGATTAACGTCTCTGTCTGTTCAACACCCGGAATATTTCGGAACTCACCCATTAGGATATTTGACATTTCCTTATCATCCTTGAAATCGATTCTAGCGGCTAGATCATATTCGCCGTAAACAACATGAGTTTCGACTACATTTTCCAATTCCAAAAGTGCTCGGTAAACCTCAGATTCCTTCATTGGTTTTGTCTTTATGAGAACGAATGCGGTACTCAACTCAATAACCTCTGCGAGAGGGCCGTTGGCTATTTGTTTATGACTCCTATGTAGTCGATGCTAACCTCTTCCAGCAGGGGGGAAACAATACAATGAATGAGGCGAGCCGAATAACCCATGCGCGCGAGGGAAGGTAGCTCAGCGGGCCTCGCAACGTTTCTAATCGCATTGTTAGTCATATCCTACAGTCTACCTATTGCCGCTAATGCTGCAAATAGTAAAAGCACAACCGTTTGGTCAGGAACGGTCCTCCTTCCAGATGGTTATCTCGTAGGTGCTCAAGATGTCTTAATTGTACAGGAAGGAACAACAATTCGGTTGGGTTCGGATGAGGACCTTACCGTAGATGGTAGGATCATGATTGAAGGTACGGAAGACGATCCTGTAATTCTAGAATCAATTCTTGGTAAGCATGATGGAATCATATTCAACCAATCCAGTCAAGGGCTCGGGTCAAGTATCGAAAACCTGACAATTACAGATGCTGAATTTGGTATCACAATCTATGGTTCAAACCCAGAATTAACAGATATTATTGTCCAGAATGCCGATAGGGTCGCAGTTGATCTATTTGATGGAGCAACTCCAACAATCAATAATCTAGAAATCAATGGGGGAGGTCAAGATGTCCATGGTTTCTCTAGTAGCTGGAGATATGGCATAGGGATCTCTGTGGGAGCCAATTCTGCACCAGTTCTTAACGGACTAATTGCTGACGGTTTAATCACCCGTGCGGTGAATTATTGGGGTAATTCGGGTGGCTTGCTTTCAAACTTAGAAATTAGCAATATTTCAGGGGCAACCCTTGCTGTTGGAACCGGTATTTGGATTGAAGACTCAAGGCCTTTGATTACCGATGTGGATATCCAGCGTTCAGACAATGGCATCTTTGTTCGACATATCACTGATGGTTGGGTTACTCGGCCAACATTCCAAAGAGTTGTGATTGAGGACAGTATGTATCGTGGAGTGCTGGTGGAGCAGTATAATCACAGTCAATTTAGCAATTTACCAGCACACGCAGTTTTCGATGATTTGACTATTCGTGGAACTGGCGGTGTGAATGCTAAAACCTCAGGCTTGGGCTTTTCAGCATTTGAAGTCAATACTAGTGGTGTTATTGTTGACAATGCCTTGATTGAAGAGAATCCAGTTGTTGGCTTCAAAGCATACCTAATCGGCTCTTCAACAATCATTAATGGACTGGAATTAAACAATAATGGGAAGCCACTCCCAAACACTCCGATAAACGATAGAGCAGGATTATTCCTTCGTAGCGTTAACTGGGCACCGGTAATCAATGACCTAGTAGTTACTAACTCCACTGGACCAGGTATTCTATTGTGGAAGGGAGGTGCAATGGGCCAAGATTGGTGGACATCGAATAACGGTGCTAGTGGCGTTGATTTCCGAGAATTCCATCCTCAGGTAACAATCCTCAGAAGTCTAGATAATGCAGGTCATGGAGTATCGGTTAGAGACTCTAGCAATGTCGAATTATCTCATGTTCTTACATCTGGAAATGGTATTGGTTCTAGCCTACCAGAAAATGGGGCAGGGCTATATTTCCATGAAGCTAATGATGTGATGAGCGGAGGAAAGAATGTCTCCTGCTTCACATGTATTTCAAATGGAGATCAGCATGGGATAGTCGCTAGGGATAGTATAGATTTACAATTACTCGCAGTAGAGGTTCACGATCCTCTAGGCGGCCCCGCCGTAGATATCGACAATAGCGGTCTTCCCCGAGATGGCATGGTAATTATCGATGATATGAGAATAAATCTCAATCAATCCAATTATGCAGTTCAATTACAAGACGTAAATGCAGAAATTCATGGTCTCGATTTATCAGGAGATAATGGAGGTGTATTCTGGAGTGCTGGCGATGCGATTACCTCCTACCTATCTACCAGCATAATCTCAGGCAATGGTGGTTCATGTTTCGATATCGTCGACCATTCTGAATTACTAGTCAATAACTTAGGATTGGCTTGTGCAATAGGTTCCAAGCCCACAGTAGAGTCCAGCGTTGTTAATTTCACAGATTCCGGCTTTATTCCCGGAACAGGGCATGAAACTACTTTCCATCTTGAATCTTCAAGCCATGTTCGTTGGATTTCCTCCAGTTCTATTTCTGATCCAACATATACCGCTTCTGACAGTACTCTGGACATCATGTGGTTCATTGAAGTCCACGCAGTGAATCAGTTGTTGAGACATATACCATACGCGGAAGTCAACCTGTCATTTTCAGCTTGGGAAGCAGATCAATCAGCCAACCTGCCGTATCATGGATTCGAGACACTAGGGCCTTATGTTGGAAATAGATGGCTTCCTTCTCAAGGCTGGTCAGCCGACAATACAGCCTATCTCGGATGTGACTATGACGGGGTGCACAACGATTCTGCATCGAAAACTTTGGACGATGATTTGTTGGTATATTGCAGGCTTGAATTAACCAATCAACCTCCATTCATCATTTGGTCAACTCCAGAGGACGAGGAAGAATTCCCAAGCGGTTCTTCAGTTATTTTCGATGCTAGTAACTCATGGGATTTAGATGATGATCCATTAACCTACACATGGACTAGTAGCATAGACGGTGATTTACTATCATCTTGTTTTGGTACCTTACCCTCCGGAAACAATGGCTCATTCATAGTCTCCAATAACCCTCCTGAAACCGCTGATGGTTGCTTATCTGATGGTGAACAGGAAATCACCTTGGAAGTTTGTGATAGCGGAAATCAATGTGTTAGCGAAAGCCGAACAATTGAGCTCTTTAACCGCCCTCCTTCCTTGTCAGTTTCCACTTCTCCGAGTATCTCGTCTTGGGGAATAATGCACCTTGGTCGGACGGCAAATGCAACAATTTCACTCGAGGGAAGCAGTGACCCAGAAGGCGACCTACTAACTTGTTGGATTGAAACAAATTACGGTTTCTCTACAGCAACCGACCAGGGTTGCCCGATGATTTTTGACATAGATTTCCCGGGTGCACCAACCCAGTTTACTCTGACCATTTATCTTTCAGATGGAAATAACCCAGACGTAACTTGGAGTTTTGATGTAAAATTATTCAATGAAATTCCAGAGCCAGAATTTGAGGTATTACGAGCCGGCGAGACCTCAGATAACCTCATCTTATTCGATGGCTCTATGGTGACGGATCCGGAAGGCGATGAGGTTCGATTTGAATTCTGGAGTGACTTAGATGGATTGCTTACTTCCGGCGTAACTCCGGACGATGAAATCGAATGGCAAGGTTGGTTGACCAAAGGATTGCATACAATTACCATGTACACCAGTGACGATAGACCTGGGCACGTTAGCACATGGAACTCAATGACTGAACAAGTAAGCGTGAACAACTCGGCTCCGATTTCAGTCATCGCTCAGCCAGCCGACCAGACTCTTACCGATTCTAGTGAAGTCATTCGCTTTGATGCCACAGGTTCAGGAGACTGGGATTTGGCTTGTAGCGATTTACCAGACAACGGTAGTGGCTTCGTTTGCAGTCCAACCGCCGCATCAAGCAAGGATTTAGTAAGTGTAGTTTGGACTTCAGATAGAATGCTAGAACCAATAGGAAGTGGATGGGTTATTGATTCTAGATTGCCAAAAGGGTACCACACAGTGACCTTGACTATAGACGACGGCTCATCAGAAGTAGACACTTCATCGATAGTTGTACGAGTCGAGGAATCAGCTCCAGTCCTTATCCTAGATTCACCTATTTCTGACGTTGAAGTCTATTCAAATGCTCCAGTGTTATTCGATTTCAGACAGTCATTTGACCCGGATGGAGATGAGTTCACGGTTACGGTAACATCGGACCTATTAGCTGAACCAATTCTACAAGATAAGACGAATGAATACTGGTACAACGACTATCTTCCAGCGGGTGAACATCGACTAACTTTCGAACTAAGGGATTCAACAGACCGGGTCCGCACTCACACTCAAACTCTATTCGTAATGCAGACCGGTCCAGTTGCAATAATCGATGGATTGCTCGATGGTCAATACATTCCTCCAGGTACTACGATTACTCTAGATGGCTCTCAATCATTTGATTACGATGACGATATAGTTCTCTACCAATGGACCACAGGAGACGGTCAAACTATTGGTAACAGGGAAATTATCGAAGTCGAATTTACTCCGGGACCTATTCGAATTGATCTGCTAGTAAAAGACTCGAGAGGAGCGTCTTCGACCACATCGGTAAATCTGACCATTGGGGCATCTTCACCGATTCTAAGTCAAATGATGATTGTACCAAATGAGATCGAAATGGATGATCCAACTCAAATGAGAATCACGGTCAATCTTGAAGACGCTGATGGCACTACTCAGGTGGTTAGAGGAGTGATGAAAATTAGTGGTTCAGAACTGACTTTAATTTTCCAAGACGATGGAATGCGAGGCGATGATGTCGCCGGAGATGGAATTTGGACTTATGTCGGTACTTGGCTTATCGAAGAAGAGGGTTGGGTCAATGTTGAGGTATGGGCAGTAGATGGTGAATTCACTAGCCCTGCCTTGATAGAAACTATCTCAGTTGAGGAACCCCAAACTACCTCCTTAGTATCATGGATAGCGGGTAGTGGACTTCCATACGTTATTGCTGTAGTAGTGGTGCTCATATTGCTCGGCATGGTCTATCAGAAAAATAGGAATGAAGCAATACGCCGAGATCTGGAGATGATTGATTCATGGTCAACCTTTGACCCTAGAGAATTAGATGATGAATTCGATGCCGACTAAACATTCCTCAGTTGAAATCGGCCGTGTCGGCTCAACATTGAAGGTGGTTGAAGCCACAGTCGAATCATGCGAACCGCACCCAAAGTGATGCTCGGACTCGGTGGAGTCATGCTGGTGATTGGAATTCTCGCCTTTGCGATAGGCGGTGCGGTCTTCTCTGACGTTTCTCCAGATAGCGAGGATTGGAGCGGTACTCTCAAGTGGGAAGGAACGACTCCGACGACTTATACAGGCGAATTTGATTGGACTCATATCTACAATGTCTGGGTCGAGGAGGGAAGTTCAGTTCAGGTGGAAGTTATCGATGGAGATGACGAAAACCGCTTCAAGTCTTGTGAGGAATTGGAAGATTGCTGGATTTTCGATGAAGATGGAGCAATCCCTGGATTCGAGTATATCGGTGAAGTTTCCTTCATGGATTCGGGGACTTGGCAAGTCGAATTCAGCGGGGATAATAACGTGGATGTGATGATTCGCGATGATGATTCCTTCGGAGGATTTCTAGGAATATTGGGAGGTGGCGGTGTCTGTTGCTTAGGGATTTTTTTCCTCCTCATCGGAGGGATTCTCGCTGCTACGATGAGGGATAAACCGAAGGCTGAGTTGAGTCCTGTTAGTCCTGTAGTCAGTGATGGTGTCGTCGTCGTTCACGGCACACCGGCAGCATCAGATGGTGAGTGGTGGGAAAATTCCCAATACGACCAAGACGATTCTGCTTGAGATTTTACTCAGGACCCCAAGGGGTGACTTGCCTAGTTAACCCGAGTCTATGGGTAAAGAGGAATCTGAGATTCAGCAAACCATCTCCCCAAGTATTGATCTCAGCCTCTCCAACTCTTGGCCGGTAAGGAACACTGACTTCTGCGGTATTCTTCTTGCCGAGGTAACGGCGAGCACGAATCTTGAATTCTTGAGAAAGAGGCATTCCATCGTGGCGAGGCCGGACTCTTTCGTCCTCGAAAATCGACTTACGGAATACCCACATTCCGCTCTGAGAATCGTGGATTCCATACCAATATAGGACCTTTGC
>DALV01000077.1:0-945 GCA_002496905.1 Euryarchaeota archaeon UBA105
ATTCGATTCTGTTGTTATTCTCTCGATAGCCACCTTCTTGGTCGGCAACTCGGCGGGCTTCAAGTGTCTTCTCGGTAATCCAAGGCATCTCAATAATAGCATACGGGTCTACCATGTCAATCACTCCAGTGCTCCTATTGCATCCTTGGTCCAAACTGTGAGACGGCCTGCATCGCCACCGGGTGCTAAATCCTCAGCGCTGAGGTCCTTTGCAGCGACAACATCGACTCCAGGAACGTTGCGTGCAGCCTTAGCTAAGCCGTCAGATTGAGCGACAACCAATAGAATACTCTTCGGAGTCCTGTACTTTCGGCCACGCATTGTTCCCTTACCTGCTCGAATATTGCGGCCTGTTCGAGCACGATCTAGATCTTCACCTAGTCCAAGACCTTCCATCATGGCAACGAACTTACGAGTTGAATACTGTAGAGGAATTGATTCTATGGAATACTTCTCGTCTCCTTCTTCGCGACTCTCAACATATCCATCAATTACGATTGGGAATCGGACTTCGCTATCGAATTGATGACCTCGTGCTGCGACGACTTCGGAATTAGCTGTAGCTGCAATTGCGGAATTGCGAGCGCTTGTATTTTCCTTGCCGTTAATCTTCTGAGACCAGTCCTTTGCGACCATAGGGCCGTGAGCTCTTCGACCACCACGTGTGTGAGGGTTCTGAGCAGCAGTGCGCTGTCCTGCTTTTCTCATAATTCGAGAGACACCTCGTCCCTTACCCCACCATTCAACAGAGTGCTTCATTCCTGCTTGAGGTGCACGCTTACCGTCGTGCTCTCGATGACCGTATGCTTGGCGACGGTTAGCCCGACTAGCCAAAACTGATCTTCGAATTAGATCTTCACGAATTTCCGAACTGAATACAGAAGGTAGAGTTACGGATTTGCCATCCTTTGCCTCGACTTCGTACATCTCAGCCAGTAGACCTGC
>DALV01000077.1:1263-5033 GCA_002496905.1 Euryarchaeota archaeon UBA105
TCCATTTCTTCTTGCTCTACGGTGTTTACCAGATTGTATGACTTGGTCTTCATATTATCACACTCCCTGCTTGCTCGAAGTACTGACATAGGTCAGATCCACTTCATGCAGTTTTGAATTGGGGCGAACAGCGTCACGGAAGCGCAGAAGGCGCTTTGCTGGACCTGGTAAACTACCCTGGATTATCATGTAAGGATTGGTGACTTCTCCGTAGTGTAGGAAGCCACCAGCCGGAGTCACATCTGACTCGTCTGGATTTGATATTCGGAGTACGCGCTTGTTCAATTCTGTGCGCTGATGATACCCCATCTGACCTGCTTGACGGATTGTCTTGCGGACGTAACCGGTACCGAAGTCACCCATGTTTCCGATTTGACGGCGCTTCTTTGAGTTCTTGTGGCTCAGTAACTTGACTCCGAATCTCTTGACAACACCTTGGAACCCCTTACCCTTGGTGATTCCAACAACGTCGATCTCTTGGCCAGAATCGTAAACATCAGCAACGGTAATTTCTCCGCCTAATCGCTCCTTAGCCCATTCGAGCTTTGCAGCGTTATCTCCACCAACTAAACCAACTTCCATGATTTCTGGAGTCTTGGATGGTACGCTCTTGACTAGAGAAGGTTGAGTTGAAACTATGATGCGTATGTCACAAAGAGATGCGGCAGAAAGTGCTTCGAATGCATCTCCATTAGCCTCACCATCTCTTAGAGGGATTCGGCCAGCACGCTTGGAAGGTTTTCTTCCCTCTTCAACATCGCGCTCCCCGCGAGTCTGGTTAGCAAAGCGAGGGTGAAGACCAGTTGGGCCTTTATCAGAATCAGCCCAAGCTTCTCCTGCGGTCTGCATACCGTAAGGAGTCATGTGGTAACCACGAACGGCTAGAACTTTCATCGGAGGAACCTCAACAACAGTAACTGCCTTTCGAACCTCTTGACCGGCTGAAGTAGAGTTGGGGTTTGTGTCTCTCATCAATACATGAGTCATTCCGGCTTTCCATCCTGCGAATCCCTGAACTCGAATCTCAGTTGCATCGCTTTCAGGCCAAGAAGTAATCCTTCCATAAGGTCGGATCGCCCTCTTTCGAGGGCTAAAGCCCATGCTGCCCCTCTTGGGGTTATGTCGGTCTGCCATTTGTATGTCCTCCTGTATTTACCGGAAAGTTTGCCGCCGTAGCGGATTCGAACCGGGCCACCACGTTAGGGAGGAACCGTGACACCGAAAGCCGATTTCCGAGTGGAATTCGGATTTCCGGGATATTATTACAGAGCCCTGTGGTGTCTGGTGCCTCACGTAGTGAGCGGCCTTGCGACTTCCATACCCTATATGAACGAATCGGGTATTAAAAAATTCCACCCCTATGGGGTGTAAGTGAAAGAGGGGGGGTAGTGTAAGTATTTTGAACCCTGACCCCGAAACACGGGGCCCATGAGCACTGGCCTTCACCACAACGGACTCCAAGATGGAGTTGTTGAGGCTAGGGCCTATCAACTGGAAGCAGTGGATGTAGCATTGTCTAGTTCGACCCTACTTGTCTTGCCCACTGCGGCGGGAAAAACGGCTGTTGCTTGGATGGCTATGGCCGAGATGCTAGAGAGAAAAAATGGGTGGGCATTGATGATCGCCCCTACTGCGGCTCTAGTCAAACAACACTTAGACGATTTAGAATTAGTATTCGACAAGGATTTGACCAAACCGATTTCGATGAGTGGAGCTATCCCGCCAAACAAAAGAGAAGGGATGTGGAATAGGGGTAGATTGGTAGTTTCTACTCCGCAGGTAGTTCGCAACGATGTAAATAGAGGATTGGTCGATCTCTCTGATTGTTGTTTGTTAATCATCGATGAGGCGCATCACTCAACGGGAGAGCGAGCCGAGGCACAGGTGGCAGACCTATACCTAGAGTTCGCAAATGAGCCACTGATTCTCGGAATGACCGCGAGCCCGGGCTCGAATACAGAAAAGGTTGAAGAAATATGTAATAGGCTCGGAGTAGCCCGTATTCACCTACGCACATCAGAAGATAATATGCTTTCAGAACACTTAGCGAATCTCGATATTGAAGAATTGAAAGTGAGAGTTCCTGATGAGATTCGCGAGTTAGCAGAACCCTTAGTTCAATGGCAGGAATCCATTGTCGAAAGGGAAAGAAGATTGGGTAGGTATGTGATGCCTGGTGCAGTAACTCATCGAGGTCTTGCCAATGCAATGGACCGAGCAAATTTGGCAGTTCGCAGAGGTCAATCAGATGCTTATGGATCAATGAGTAGAATTGGCCTAGCCATGTCCCTCCACCACCTAATCAACCACCTTCTTTGTCAAGGATTGGCGGCAGCGAGGGAATTTCTCGACAGGAAGGAAACCGGTGAAGATGCTGGAAAGAAAAATACCCAGAATTTGCTTAGAGATTCAAGGATTAGGAGCCTTCGCGACAGCCTAGCAGAAATGCCCGAATCACATAGTAAAGTCGGAGCGGTTAGAAGGCTGGTAAGAGAAAGAATACGCCGTGACTCGGAATCAAGAATTATTGTCTTCGCGACCTATAGAGACACAGTCAGTGCATTGGAAACCGCTTTACTGAATTTAAAGGATGTAAGGCCGATACAATTCATCGGTCAAAGCAAACGAGGGAGTGGAACAGGTTTGACTCAAAAACAACAAGTTGAGCGAATCGAATCCTTCCGTTCAGGAGAAGGAAATGTGCTTATTGCGACTAGTGTTGGAGAGGAAGGATTGGACATACCTACCGCGGACTTGGTAATCTTCTACGAGCCGGTGGCAAGTGAGATTCGGACAATCCAAAGAAGAGGTAGAACAGGCAGACAGCGCGATGGAGATGTTGTGGTATTAATCGCTGAAGATACCCGCGATGAGGGTGCGAGAGCGGCAGCTCTTCGACGTGAACAAAATATGCATCGAGCCGTTGCTAGGGTAGGACGTAAACTTGCTCGTAGTACGCATGTTGATCTATCTAATTTGGATAACTTCTCAGTAGTCGAAAATGGAGAGCAAATTTCCGCGACAGAATTCGTTATTGCGGTTAGGAAAAAAAATCGACCCGTTCTAAAGGAAGTTGAGAAAATTTCCGACCAAAACGAATCCACTGACTCTGGGCAACTTCCTCCCTCGACATTCAGACCAAGAGGTCAGACTGGGCTTGAACAATTCAACTCGGCCGAAGAGTAAAATCAATCGCCTATTACTGCGATTCTAGTCCTCAAAAGAGCTAATCTCTTGTTGTGGCATCCAAGTGCAAACGAAAGCATCTCACAAAGATGAATCACCGGAATATTTGTTGAAAGTCCTGTATTTCTACCGGCTTTACCTTGGTAAATATCGAGTACTGCTTGGGATAGGTTGCATGCGCTTACAATTAGGTCTGCACCCTCTGCTTTTGCTTCGGATAGGGCCTCAGCAGCCTGCTTCATTACCGTAGGTTCTTCTCCAAAGAGACCCGGTACACCGACACTTTGGGTCCTTGCTTCCCAACTTACTGGAGTCCCTCCCAAAGTCGAAATCACCTGCTCGAGATAATTTGGATCGTATACGTCGTCGTCGCCGCAAGCGCCCTCTTGTTGTATATTTGGACCGTAGTATCCTGCAACGGTGAAATCGATTGGATTCTTGACCTTCTCCTCTAGTTTATCAAGGCCGATTTCATCGACTAAAGCGTGTAAAATATGGTGAATCTCTACCTCACCAGTCATTGTTAATCCACAGGTATTCTCTAGAGTCTCATTGACTTCTTGCATGAGAATTTGGTCAGATTG
>DALV01000077.1:5409-7265 GCA_002496905.1 Euryarchaeota archaeon UBA105
CCCTCTGCTTCTGCCATAGCAAATGTTCGAGCATTGAGAGTAAGTTGGAGTCTGCGATTTGCTTGGCGAACAATTCCAGCTCCACAACTTGTTGCACCCGGCAGGGGGACTAGAGTAATACCCATTGCTCGGGCGAAAGACTCCATAGTCACAGCGA
This sequence comes from Euryarchaeota archaeon UBA105, assembly GCA_002496905.1. Classification (GTDB taxonomy): domain Archaea; phylum Thermoplasmatota; class Poseidoniia; order Poseidoniales; family Thalassarchaeaceae; genus MGIIb-O1. The sequence goes on from DALV01000077.1 coordinate 5,567, forward strand.
CTTCTGGAGAACTGCTGTGAGAGACGTTTCCGGGATGATATGCATATTTTATTGCCATATTCTCACCTCAGAACCTACCGTCTAATTCGTTGAATATCGCCACTACTTCATGGTGATTATTCACGGATGAATTGAATTGACGTGGCATTTTTCCAATACCTGCGGGTGGAGCAATGAAAGCTAGCATATCAGTAATCATGTCACCACCCGTTCGGCTAAATCCAGTCATCATTCTAGCAGTCACGCCAGAAGTCACATTACCCAATAGTCCAATTGGGCCCAAAACCTGACGATATAACACGGTGTCATTGACCTTTCCACTTGACTTGAGAGTCCATGTGTACCACCAAACATGCTTACCGTGACGCCCATTGAATGCATCGCGCTCTAAGACATGTGTTTTTGCGTCTAACAAGGCTTCTGATACGACTAATCCAGAACCATTTTGCCTACGGATACTTGCAAGGTCTGTTTCGGCCTTGATTCCATTCGAACTAGCCAATATTTCATCAAGCCCGCTAACAAAAGAAGCAGAGGACCTAGGGTCATTCCTCCTTGCCCAAACCGACGCCAAAACTGCAGGTCCAAGGTACCCATTTGCATGTGGGACCGCGTCGGAAGATGCTTGCAATAAGGCTGGACTACCAAAGTCAGTAATTGAGTGTAAAGCGGTTGCAACATTAGGCTCCATCAACCCAATGTTTCCTTGCATGGTTGCGGCGCCTTCTCGGGTTGCGGCAACCATCCAAGGTTCGGTAGATTCTCTTCGACGCTCCATTGACCAGTGATCGACTACCAAATCTCGAATTACATCGAATCCAGGTAACGGGTCAATTCGTAGTCTAAGTGTACCATCACGAGTTGGTGCTACCGCGTCTAGACGAACTAATCCAGGTAGCACTAAACGACCATTTACACAAATCGCAGTAGTTGAGTCATCGGATGCACCATCACGGAATGAAAGGCTACCATCGTGAGTGCTCTTGATCGTTCTAAGTGCCTCTAAGAGGCTCAAGTGACCGGGCATTGCACAAATCCATGTGTCAGAGCCGGTTGTTGCGGCCTCTGGGTCATAACGGAAGATGCTAATCTCTGCTTGAATCGACTCTGCGGAAATATCGGGTACAGTAAATCCATCTTCTCCATCGGCACCTTCATCCCCACCTGCAACGTATTCTTTGATTGCTTCCACCATATCTTCGTGGAATACACCAGTGCCGTCGACAGCAGCCATAGCAGCCAATGAGTCCACCGCCCAAGCGGCTGCCATTGATTCGTAGTCAACATCACAGTCCACTCGATCTACAAGACGAGTTGCCCCTAACTTCTCTAACTGCTCATCCCAATCCTTTCCGGATTCGCAGAATAATTCGTAACCTGTATCTCCAAGTGCTAGAACTGAATAATGAACTCCATTTAGTGAACCAGGTGATGACTTCTTTGCCACCTGCCAAAGGTCTTCGGCATTGTCTGGCATTTCTCCCTCTCCCCAAGTTGAACAAACGATCAGAACCCGCTTCATAGCGGAAAGAGATGCGAAGTCAAAACCATCCATGTCGTAGACTGTGCCCTGAAGTCCGTAGTCTGGCGCCTGCTTAGCAAACTTAGCTGCCAAGGCTTCGGAGTTTCCTGATTGTGAACCGAATAGAATTGCTAAACTTCGGTCACCAGCACTCAGAAGTTGTTCTAGGTCATCTCC